>FR891185.1:47884-65553 GCA_000433515.1 Candidatus Colimorpha enterica
GAGGAGGTCGGCGGCAGGATTCCGGTTATCGCCGGGACCGGGACCAACGACACCGGGTTCTCGGCAAGGCTGTCGCGTCTTGCCTGCCGGGAGGGAGCCGACGCCGTGCTTGCCGTTGCGCCGTACTACAACCGCCCCACCGCCGACGGGATGACCGGGCATTTTCTGAAGATCGCCGAGTCCTGTGGCAGACCGCTCATCCTGTATAACGTTCCGTCGCGGACGGGAAGCGACATCCCCGACGCGGTGCTTGAGAGTCTTTGCAAAACCGGCGCGGTGTGCGGGATAAAGGAAGCATCAGGCAGCGTGTCGCGGGCGGCGCGGATAATTGGCAGATACGGGAAATATATCGACCTTTACAGCGGAAACGACGACCTGACCCTTCCGCTCCTGTCGATCGGCGCAAAGGGCGTGATCTCGGTAGCCTCAAACCTCCTTCCGCTTGAGCTTCACGAGCTGTGCCGCCTGTGGTTCGAGGGGCGGCACGGCGAGTGCGAAAGGCTTTACTACGAGCTTCTGCCCCTCATGACCGCTCTGTTTGCCGAGAGCAATCCGATACCGGTAAAGGCGGCGATGGCACATCTTGGCTTCTGCTCCGGAGAGGTGCGCCTGCCGCTCACTGCCGCAAAGCCGGAAACTGTCGCGGAGCTTGTGACTTCGCTTAAGCCGCTCCTCGGCTCCTCCGACTGACGGCAGAGCGATTTTTTGATAAAAACTATTGAAATCCCCCTCGGAATGTGGTAAACTGTTCTATTATTACATCCCGAGGGGGGATCTTCGTGAAGAAAAACAACATAAAGGGCTGTCTGATCCTTGCAGTGACCGCGCTTATATGGGGAACCGCATTCATTGCGCAGAGAACAGGGACGGAATTTGTCGGGCCATTCACCTTTACCTTCTGCCGCTCTCTGCTTGCCGCTGTTGTGCTTCTTCCGGTAAGCCTGTTTTCGGAACGCGGAAAGAAAAAGGAAGGGATCCCGCTTCTTGGCTTCGGTCAGAAAAAGCTGATCACCGCCGGAGTGCTTGCCGGAGTGTTTCTTTTTGCCGCAACGTCGTTTCAGCAGACGGGAATACAGTACACGACATCGGGCAAATCTGCATTCATAACCGCGATGTACATGATAATCGCGCCGCTTATCGGAATGCTTTTCGGAAAGCGCCCCGGACTGAACGTCTGGGCGGGAATCGCGGTCGGTGCCGGAGGGATGTACCTGCTCTGCATGGGCGGTGAGAGCGGAATGGGAAAGGGCGACCTTCTGACCCTTGTCTGCGCATTTCTCTTTGCGCTTCAGATACTTGCGATAGACAGATACTCCGGCGAGGTTGACTGCATAAAGATGTCGTTCATACAGTTTGCCGTCTGTACTCTTCTTTCACTGCCGTTTATGTTTATTTTCGAGACTCCGCAGATGTCCGCGATAGCCGACTGCGCGTTTCCGCTTCTCTACACCGGTGTTCTGTCGAGCGCGGTTGCCTATACGCTTCAGATAATCGGGCAGAAATATGCCGACATGACCACGGCAACGCTTACGATGAGCCTTGAATCGGTCTTTGCCGCAATTGCCGGATGGCTGATCCTGAAGGAAACCATGGGTGTGCGGGAGATCATCGGCTGCGTGCTTATTTTCGCGGCGATAGTCGTGTCTCAGCTGAAGCCCGGAAAAAAGGCCGGTGCTCAGGAGCTGCCTTTGCGGCTGAAACGGTGAATTCCGCCGCAAAACCGGAAAGCAAAAAGTCAGGATTTTTTATGAAACCGTTCTGAAGGAAAAACCAGCGGGATCCGCGCCGGTGCCGATCCCGCTGGTTTTATTACGGATGTCATGTCGGAAGATTTGCGTATGCAACCGTTACCGTCTGCTGTCCGAATGCGTCGGGGGCTATCGTGCAGGAATTGAGAAACAGGACAAGACCGGTTTCGTTGAGGTAGAAGCAATATCCGTCGATAAGCTCCGGAAGAGCCGCCTCTGCGTTGTCGAAATAGTTGTCGGGGGCGGTTTTTATCAGGAGCGAGAAGGCGCTTGCCGCATACTGCTTTGCGTAGTCGGCATCTTTTCCGAGAAATGCGGCAAGGTCGATGCGCTCTCCGGTCTTAAGGTCAAAGCAGAGAGCGGTTGTCACCCAGAGGTCGTCGGCACCGCCGGTGCTTTCGTATGAGTCGTACTTCAGGGAGAGAATCCCGTCTTTTACATAGCAGGTATAGTCTGTGGATTTTTCATAGCTCTCGAACCGGTCGCCGAGATTGTCATAATCCTCTTTTGCCGACACGCGGTCGATATCGGATATCTTTGCGTAATCCCTGCAGTATTCTTCAAGCGCGGCATTTATCTTTTTAAGATTCCATTCAGGATTCCCGCTGAGAACGGGGCAGTTTGCCGAGTACAGTATAAGCTGATCGTCTCCCTCTGTGTACTGCTCCCACACAATGTGCGGGGTTATCTCAAGTCCGTCAGCCTCGGTATCGTTCCGGGTCCCGGCATCGGAGGTTACCGGGGCGGGAGCGGCTGTTGTGACGGAAACCGGCTGTGACGTTCCGTCGTTTTTGCCGCCTTTTTTCGAGCAGGAGACCATGCCTGCCGCCGTCAGTGCCGCGAGAAACACGGCTGTGATACGGATTTTGTTCTTCATTATCTGCTTTCCTTTCACGGCTTTACCGGAGAGAGCGCCGCGCCGATAACGGTTGCGAACTGCGAATTCTCCGGAACGATATATTCTGCGTCGAATGTTCTGTTGAGCGCCTCAAAGATCGGTTTTGCCTGCGGAATGGTGGTGATGTTTCCGGTCATGACGATCTTTCCGATCTTCTTGTCCCTTGCGGCGAAGAGGGCAAGCATTGCAACGCTTTCAAAAATCATATTGACAAGTCCGAGGGCAAGGTCGTTTTTCGATGCAAGGTCGCTCAGGTTTCCGAAATTCGCGGCGGTAAGCTCAGACGACATTCCGGGGATGTCCTTTCTTGTTATGTCGCAGACACGGAGGTCAACGTTGCGCAGGTCGCCTGCCGAGGCAAGCTCCATAATGCTTCCGATGTCGGTGACGCCGATCATTTTTTTTGACAGCCCGATGAGCGTACCGCCGCCGATCCCGGTGCCGCCGAGGTATTCGACGGGCTTTCCTCTCTCGGCTTTTACTATCGCGGTTCCGGTGCCCATGCTGACGACGATGGCGCTGTCAAGCCCCGAAAGGTAAAGCCCGCCGAGCCCTATGCAGTCGAATTCCGGGACGTGCCGGCATTCTATCTCATACAGCGGCTTTGTCAGGTATGTGGAGCCGACTCCGGTGACGGCAATGCGCTCTATGTTTTTAAGGTCAAGCCGGTTTTCGTCGGTGAATTTTCCGAACGCGCCGTAGACCGCGGTTATCGGGTCGTTTGCCTTGACCGACATCGGGTCGATGAGCCTTCCGCCCTCGCCGAAGCCGACTATCTTTGTCGTGCTTCCGCCGACGTCTATTCCGATTATTGCTTTCATATTTCTTCTCCGCTCTGCGAATGATTGTGATACAGTGACTTTTTTCCCGGCAGCGGGAATAATGTACGGATATTATAACACGCCGTACCGTTTATTTCAATAAGTAATTGTTAAGAAAACGCAACATCTCTCCCAAGGGTTGACAAACGGATTTGCGGAATGGTATAATGAATCCGCGATTTTTCCCTGTAAAGGAGAACGGAAATGCTTGAAGCAGTAAAAATAAGCAAGACATATAAACCGAAAAGAGGCGTTCCGGTAAAGGCGCTTGACGGGGTCAGCCTGAAATTTCCCGACCGCGGCATGGTCTTTCTGCTCGGAAAGTCGGGAAGCGGGAAGTCAACGCTCCTCAACCTTCTCGGCGGGCTTGACCGTTACGACAAAGACGGCGGCGAGATAATCATAAACGGAGTTTCGAGCCGCAATTTCAGTCAGCAGCATTTCGACTCCTACCGCAATGCCTATGTGGGGTTTATTTTTCAGGAGTACAACATTCTTGACGAGTTCACCGTCGGTGCGAACATCGGGCTGGCGCTTGAGCTTCAGGGGAAAAGAGCGGATGACGGGGAGATAAACCGCATTCTTCACGAGGTCGATCTTGACGGCTACGGCTCAAGACGCCCGAACGAGCTTTCCGGCGGACAGAAGCAGAGAGTCGCGATTGCCCGTGCGCTTGTCAAGAACCCGGAGATAATCATGGCGGACGAGCCGACAGGCGCGCTTGATTCCAACACCGGAAAGCAGGTTTTCGACACCCTGAAGCGTCTGTCCCGCGACAAGCTGGTCATAATCGTCTCGCACGACCGGGATTTTTCGGAGAAGTATGCCGACAGGATAATCGAGCTTGCCGACGGTCATGTCATAAGCGACGTTGAATACGACGGAACGGCGAGCACCGAGGCAAAGCCGGTCTACGAGGGCGATACGGTAACCCTTCCCTCCGGGTATCAGCTGACCGAGGAGGACCGTCTTGCGATAAACGAATATATTAGAAATTTAGCGTCCGGCCGCGCGGCGGCGATTACGGTTTCAAAAGAAAACGCAAAGAATTTCAGAAAAACCGACGAATCGAAGATCGCAGGCGATGCCGATGCTGTTTTCCGTCCGATAAAATCGCGCCTGCCGCTTAAACCGGCGTTCAGAATAGGTGCAAGCAGTCTGAAGCACAAGAAGATAAGGCTGACGGTCACAATACTCCTGTCGCTTGTCGCCTTTACGCTGTTCGGAATCGCCGACACGTTTGCGGCGTATGACCGTATAAATGCCTGTACCGCCTCCCTTATCGACAGCAATGTCAGACACGCGTCATTCCGGAAAAAGGTCAGACAGGGGACGGGAAACGACACATATTACCGGCAGGGCTACAAAATGACCGATGACGACCTGAAGGAGATAACCCGCCGCACAGGCATCGCGGTCTCTGGAGTGTATAACCGGAAGGACGTAAACACCCTCGACTTTTCCGAAAACCTCGGAAGCGGGAAAAATGCTCCGCTCAATGTCAGAAACGCCACCGGCATCATAACCGGAACGGAAAAAACCGTTTCCGGCCTCGGGTGCCGCATCGTCGCGGGAAGATATCCGGAAAATAACAACGAAATTGCGATAACCTCGTTCCTTTTCGACACCTTCCGCCGGTGCGGATACCGTGTTTACGGGGCGGCAGAGGAGGTGACGGTCGGCGCGCCGGAGGATATTCTCGGAAAAACCGTCAGGCTGGGTGCGCTTGATGCAACGGTCACGGCAGTGATTGATACCGGGTTCGACCGCGAACGCTACTCCGTGCTCGGAGAGCCGACGGAAAACCTTGAGCCGGCGGAGCTTATCAGATATTATGTTCTTTCGAACGAGTTCAATACCGAGCTTGACTACGGTCTGATAGGGCTTTTGTTCACCGCCGACGGATTCCTTGACAACTTCAGAAAGGTAAACTTCGATCTATCCAAGACCAATTTTTACATCGACGGGTACTGGGAAGACAAAAGCTATCTCGCGGTCACGGTTAATGCCGCTGTCACACCCGATGCCGTTGACACATCGTCCGTCATCTGGCTGGACGGAGAAAAAACCGGGCTGGCTGACGGCGAGGTCATTATATCGAACGGAGATTTCCGCATCGGCACGGGCGACGGCAAAGAAAGCTACGGCGTATCGGCTGAGGAGGCGGCGGAGTTTCTTCGCGGAAAGGACAGCATGGATTTCAGTCCCTTCCTGTTCGAGGAGAACCGGAATGTTGACCTTAAGGTCGTCGGGGTGATAGATTCCGGGGCGCTTTCGGTTTCCGACGGTATCAACGCATTTGTCGTCTGCAACGAGAAAACAGCCGGGATCCTCTGCGGAACCGAGAGCGGCAGTTACACGACCGCGATCGGAAGTATGCCGGAAACCGCCGCAGGCATCAGAAAGATAGTTGTTTCCTCATATGACGAAAGCATGGATGTGCTGTATACCGTGAACAGCCCGGTGATATTCGAGCTTGATTCGATAACCGGCGTTCTTTCGGTACTTGCAAAGGTGTTCCTGTATATCGGGATCGGATTTGCCGTGTTTGCCTCTCTTATGCTGTCGAATTTCATCAGCACCTCGATTGCCTACAAGAAGCAGGAGATCGGTATTCTCCGCGCGATCGGCGCCAGATCAAACGACGTTTTCAGAATATTCTTCTCCGAGAGCTTTATTATAGCAATGACGAACTTTGTTCTCTCCGCCATTGCGACGGGAACCGTTACGGCGGTCATAAATGCAAATCTGCGCAGAAGCACGGGGATCCTTATAACACTGCTCTCGTTCTCACTGCGTCAGGTGGCGCTCCTGCTTGTTATAAGTATCGGCGTTGCCTTCATCGCCTCCTTCCTGCCGGTCAGAAAGATCGCCGCGAAGAAGCCGATCGATGCGATAAGAAACCGCTGATCATCTGAAATCAGACAGCCCCGCCGCCGTGTTTTCACGGAAGCGGGGCTTGGTTTTATTCGCTTTTGCCATCGAAGAACATTTCGGCAACGACGGGGATCATGTCAAGGGAGGTGACCTCGTAATCGGGCTGAATGTCTCCGTCGGCGCGTCCGTTGTGCGGATTGTACCAGAGGGTGGCTATCCCGGCGTTCTTCCCGCCCTTTATGTCGGAGGAAAGGCTGTCGCCGATTATCAGCGCCTCGCTGCGGGCAAGTCCGTCAAGCCGCTCAAAGACAGCGTCGAAAAAGCGTTTGTCCGGCTTGTTGAAGCCTATCCTTTGCGAAATGAAGATGTCTTTGAAGTATTTTCCGATGCCGGAGGCGGCGATCCTTCCGTCCTGAACCGATGCCGTGCCGTTTGACACGATGTAAAGCTCGTAATCGCGGCACATTTCCGACAGAAGCTCCTCTGCGCCGCCGATGTAGTACCAGCTTTCAGACAGGTTGTGCTCATATCTGCGCCATGTCTCGTCCGGGTCGATCCCCGGTTTTCCGATTCCGGCATAGAAGATCTCAAACCGCCTTGTCAGCACCTGATCCCGCGTCAGCTCGCCTTTTTCAAGGAGCTTCCACTGCGAATCGTTGACCCGGCTGTAATATTCCATCATTGTGTCGTCGGCATTTATGCCGAAGGAGGAAAGGGTCTTTTTTATCGCATCACGCTCGGAACGGTGAAAGTCAAGAAGCGTGTCGTCGAGGTCGAAAAGTATCGCTTTTCTCATGCCGCCACCGCCTTAAAGCAGAACAATGCCGGCTTCCGCGCATTTTCTTACCGTTTCGCCGTCCCAGACCGAAGCCTGAACCTCTCCGATGTGCGCCTTGTGCAGGAAGAACATACAGATTCTCGACTGACCGATGCCGCCGCCTATCGTGTAGGGAAGCTCTCCGGCAAGAAGGGCGCGGTGGAAGGGGAGGGATGCTCTTTCCGGACAGCCGCGCAGTTCGAGCTGTTTTTTCAGAGCTTCTTCATCGACGCGGATGCCCATCGAAGAAAGCTCAAGCGCCATGTCGAGGATCTCGTAATAGACGATGATATCTCCGTTGAGCGACCAGTCGTCGTAGTCGGGGGCGCGTCCGTCGTGCGGCTTGCCGGATCTCAGCGTGCCGCCTATCTGCATGACGAAGACCGCACCCCAGCGGCGCGCTGCCTCAAGCTCGCGCTCCTTCGGGGTGAGTCCGGGGTAGATGTCCTCCAGCTCCTGAGAGGTGATGAAGGTAATCTTTTCCGGCAGAAGCCTTTCGGCAAAGGCATAGTCGTCGGCGATATATTTTTCCGTGTGGCGGAGAGCGGCGTATATCTTCTTCACCGTCGATTTCAGCGTTTCGACTGTGCGCTCTTCCTTTGATATGATGCGCTCCCAGTCCCACTGGTCGACAAATGCTGAATGTACGTTGTCGGTGTCCTCGTCGCGGCGGATGGCGTTCATGTCGGTATAAAGCCCCTCGCCGTGCTCGAAGCCGTATTCCTTGAGGGCATAACGCTTCCACTTTGCAAGCGAGTGAACTATCTCGCACTCGCCGTCGATTCCCCTGATGTCGAAGGAAACCGGGCGCTCCACCCCGTTCAGCGTATCATTGAGCCCCGAATCGCGCCTGACGAAAAGCGGCGCCGAAACACGGGTCAGGTCAAGCTGTATCGCAAGGTCGCGCTCGAAAAAGTCCTTGACCTTCTTTATCGCTATCTGTGTCTGTCTTGTGTTGAGAAGGGATCTGTACCCGTCCGGTATGTAAACTGCCATGGCAAAGCTCCGTAAAATATAAGATAACATATATTTTACTATACTAAAGCGCAAATGTCCATAGGGTAACGCGAAAATTTACACTTTTTTTGAAAAATACGATATCCGAATCAATATAATAGCTCTATAATGGTACGGAATGATATCATTCTCGGATATGACGGAAGGGGAAAATTCGGAATTATGAAAAAAGCAGCGGTGATTGTCAACCCGGTTGCCGGGAAAATGAAGATAAAGAGCGGGATTCTCGATCTCCTTGCCTCCCTCGGAAGGCAGGACTATGAAACTGCGGTATACGTGACGAAGGCGCGCGGCGACGCCTCCGATGCTGCGGAGAGGTACGGAAGGGAATGCGATCTTGTCGTCTGCTGCGGCGGCGACGGTACGCTTAACGAGGTGATTTCCGGGCTTCTCAGAATAAGCGAAAAGCCGCTTCTCCTCTACTATCCCTGCGGTTCAACGAACGACTTTGCAACAACGCTCGGTCTGCCGAAAAAGATCGACGCGGCGGCGCTTGACATCGCAAACCGGAAGGTGATGGAGCTTGACGTCGGAAGCCTCAACGGCAGCCGGCACTTTTCCTACATAACCTCGTTCGGGATATTCACAAAAGCCTCTTTTTCCGCCGATCAGAAGGTCAAGAATGCAATAGGTCACCTTGCATACATACTTCAGGGGGCAAAGGAGCTTCCCGACCTCGGAAAGTCCTATCACACAAAGGTGACATGGGACGGCGGGAGCTTTGAGGGCAATTATGCGCTTGTCGCGGTAACGAATTCCACCTCTGCGGGAGGGGTTCTGCGCCTGCCGCCGGAGCAGGTGAAGCTGGACGACGGGATTTTCGAGATACTTCTGATAAAGGGTCTGTCAAATGCCGCAGACACCTCAAAAACCGTCGGAATGCTTCTGCGTCAGAAGTACGACGGCGAAAATATCATCATGGTTCAGACGAAAAAAGCCGTCATCGAGTGCGACGCCGCGCCGGAATGGTGTACCGACGGAGAGTTCGCCGGAAACATAAGCCGCGCGGAGATCGAGTGCCTTCACGGCGCGGTGCGAATACTTATTTAACATCTGCATATACTTTCTGTACGCCGGAGGAGTGCGTACAGCCATGCGGATCAGAACAAAAATTCCCGTCATCGACGCGGTGATCGTCCTGACGGAGAAAATCGGAAGCTGGCTTGAGCGGTACAGGATAAGAGTCTATGCCGCTCAGGCTTCTTTTTTCATGACCATCTCTGCATTCCCGTTTCTTATTGTCCTGCTTGCGGTTGTCGGAAGGATCCTTCCGGCAAACGGCGGGGCGATCAAGGACGGGATCATTTCCGCCGTGCCGGAGAGCTTTGCCCCGCTTGCCGGAACGGTTCTTGACGAGGTGTCGGAGAAATCGAACATCCGGCTTCTTTCGGTCAGCGCGGTGACCCTTCTGTGGTCGGCATCGCGGGGAATACGGGGCATCGGTGCGGGGATACGGAACGTCTACGGCGGGAAACCGGAGGCTGATCCGATAAAATACGTTCTCCGCGGGCTGGCTTATACGCTTCTCTGGATGCTGACGGTGCTGATGACGCTTCTTGTCTGGGTATTCGGCGACACTGTGACGGCGCATATCCGGGACGGTTTTTCCGGGGTTCTGAGAATCTTTAGCAGCGGAGCGTTTCTTGTCGTTCTGACTGCGGTCTTTGCGCTGACCTTCCGCGGGTATTCGGGGGTGAGAACCGGAGCCGGGACGGGTTTTTTCTCCGGGCTGCGCGGGGCTGCGTTTGCGGCGGTCGGGTGGTTTGTTTATTCGCGTTTTTTTGAGTTTTATATCGAGCATTTTGCCGATTATTCGTATATCTACGGCAGTCTTGCTTCCGTGATAATTGTCATGCTGTGGCTGTATTCCTGCATGGAGATACTGCTTATCGGTGCGGGAGTGAATACTATTTCAAAAAACTGGCGAAAAACCGCATCGCCCTGATTGATTTCGCAGTCACCTGCCAAAGCTCAGACCTGATTCGTCATTGTGCACAAATGGCTGGTTGATAATTTGTACAAATGGTCTAAATTATTATTTATTGTTGACATCAGGCAATTTATCTGATATACTGTTTTCAGAGGGATACAATGCCATCTGACGCCGGAGGTGACAGCAGAGATGTGCTCATACCAATCGCAAAGCTGCTTTCATATTCAGATTCAGAATCAGCGCACATCGGTCTTACAATTGCGGTGGATCGGTGTGCTGAATAAATAACGGACTTACTATGAAAGGAAGTTTACATCGCGATACTTTCGCGGTGTAAAAACTGTGCTATAATGAAAAAACGAACATTTGCTGTCGGTCTGGGCCCCGACGGAGCGGAGATGACTGTCTCGGTCTGGTATAAACCGAAAGGCACGGGCAATTCTGCCGAGGTGATTTTTCCGTCTGCCGAGCAGAGCTCGGTGTACAGTGCAATGATCGCCCGCGAGGCTGCCGGTCACGGCAAGTGATCTGAAAAGCTCTCTCTTCCGCCGTCTGCCGGCGGGAGCCGTCAATGAAAGCGATCCGATAAATATAGCTGCCTTTTCCCGTCCGCGGGAGGGCGGTATCATGAGGGCGGTAGAATCTCATTTTGAGTTTTTACCGCCCTCTGTGTTTTTTTTATTGACATAAGCGCGGTCAGGCGGTATAATTATTGTGGGAAATGTTGTTCCGCGACCGGAGGGCTGAAAGTGGCAGAATACAGAATACTTGCGATCGGAGATATAGTCGGGGCAGAATCGACAGACAGGGTATGCCGGGCTGTCGGCAGGCTGAGAAACGAATACCGCGCCGATCTTGTCATAGCCAACGGCGAAAATGCGGCGAGAGGCAACGGGCTTGACAGGGTCACGGCGGAGAGCCTTCTTTCGTCCGGGATCGACGTGCTGACCTCCGGGAACCACATCTGGCAGAAGCACGGGATGCAGGATTACATCGACGGCAACCGGTTTGTTCTCCGGCCGGCGAATTATCCCTCGGGGACGCCGGGGAAGGGATTTGTTGTTTATGACAGCTGCGGGACAAGGGTGCTTGTCATGAATGTCCTCGGAACGGTGTTCATGGAGCCGCTTGCCTGCCCGTTTGAGGCGGTTGAGAAGATGCTTGCCGAAAATGCGGGGGAGTACTGCATTTCATTCCTTGACATCCATGCCGAGGCGACATCGGAAAAGCTGGCGCTTGCCTATTACTTTGACGGAAGGATAAGCGCGGTATGCGGCACGCACACGCACGTTCAGACCTCCGACGCAAGGGTGCTTCCCGGCGGGGCGGGGTATATAACCGACCTCGGAATGTGCGGCGCGGAAAACTCGGTTCTCGGGGTGAAAAAGGAGTGCGTTATCGAAAGGCTCCGCACACATATGCCTGTGAAATTCGAGAACCCGGAGGGGGAGGCGACGTTTCTTGAGGGTGCGCTCTATACCTGCGACACCGCGACGGGAAAAGCGCTTTCGGTTGAAGCGATAAGGTGCAGGATCTGATGCTGTGCCTGCCTTAACAGTATTTTTAATATTTGTAATTGATTAATTTAATAATATATGCTACAATAATCAGAACCGGAGGATTTCGGAATGTGCCGTACGATCTGCGATTTTGCGGATATGTACCGGGATGAATCACTCCGGGAGGCGGACTGCGTGGGAGTCAACCGCCGCTCCCTGAAAGGATCACGATTTTTATGCCGAAATATATAGAAAAAGCCGAAAGGATGCACCTTCCGGCGCTTGCGATGCGGGGGCTTATCGCCTTTCCGGCGATCCCGCTTACATTTGAGGTGGCTGACGAAGCAGATGCCGGGGTCTGCCTTGAAGCCGAAAAGAACGACGGTGTTATCTTCATCGTCTCGCTCAGAGACCTGTCCCTGACCGGGACGACGGAGGAAAATCTCTACTCCGTCGGAACGGTTGTGAAGATAAAGCAGACGGTAAAGCTGCCGGAGGGCAATCTCAAGGTGTTTGCCGCCGGTATCTGCCGTGCAACCGCGGAGAATCTGACAATTGACGACAGCATTATTACAGCGGATGTCATAGGGAAGGACCTGCGGCTTGCCGATAAAAACAGCGTGAAGGCAGAGGCACTTGTCGCCGAGATGAGAAACACCTTTGATTCCTTTTCAAAGCTCATGCCGAAGCCGTCAAACGAGCTTGTCACCGCGATAAAATCGCTTTCCGATCCCGGACTGCTTGCCGATTTTATCGCCGGAAGCGTGCTTATGAATTATGTTGACAAGCAGATGGTGCTTGAGGAGTTCGATCCGATGCGCCGAGCAGAGCTTGTCTGCCTGCTTATGGAGCGCGAATCGGACATTCTCCGCACCGAGATGAATATCCACAAGAAGGTGCGCGCCCAGCTTGATGCAAATCAGAGGGATTATTACCTGAAGGAGCAGCTGCGGGCAATACGTGACGAGCTTGGCGAGAATGAGGAGGAAGAGGACGAGGAGATCGTTGAATACAACTCAAAAATCGCCGCCGCAAACCTTCCCGACGAGGTCAGGGAGAAGCTGGTAAAGGAAGTAAAGAAGCTGGCAAAGACCCCGTATACCTCAGCCGAGAGCAGCGTCATGAGAAACTATCTTGACCTGTGCCTTGAGCTTCCGTGGGGAGTAAAATCAAAGGACAGGATCGACGTTGCCGCGGCAAAGAAGATACTTGACGAGGATCACGACGGGCTTGACAGGGTGAAGGAGAGAATTCTTGAATTCATCGCGGTAAAGCAGCTGAACCCGGAGCTGAAGAATCAGGTACTCTGTCTTGTCGGACCTCCCGGAACCGGTAAAACCTCCATCGGAGCGTCGGTCGCGCGCGCGCTGAAGAGAAAATACGTGCGCGTTTCCCTCGGCGGCGTCCGTGACGAGGCTGATATCCGCGGGCACAGAAAGACATACATCGCCGCAATGCCGGGGCGCATAGTCACGGCGATAAATCAGGCGGGAACCATGAATCCCGTCATACTGCTTGACGAGATCGACAAGCTGACAAGAGATGCGCACGGAGATCCGGCGTCGGCTCTGCTTGAGGTGCTTGATGCCGAACAGAACAAGGCGTTCCGCGACCATTTTGTCGAGCTTCCGGTCGATCTTTCCGACTGCCTCTTCATCGCTACGGCGAACGACATGGAAAACATTCCGCGCCCGCTTGCCGACAGAATGGAGATAATCGAGCTGAAGATCTACACCCGCCACGAAAAGCTGGCTATCGCAAAGGATCATCTGATACCGAAGCAGCTTAAGCGTCACGGGCTGAACAAGCGGATGCTCAGGATAAAGGAAGATGCGGTTCTTGAGATAATCGATTTTTACACAAGAGAGGCGGGAGTCCGCAATCTTGAAAGAGAGATCGCCTCGGTCTGCCGGAAGGCGGCGAAAAACATCGTCGGGCAGGGACTGAAGTCGGTCACCGTAAAGGCGGAAAACGTAAAGGACTACCTCGGTGTCAGAAAGATACTGCCGGATAAGATCTACAGCGACAACGAGGTCGGCGTGGTGAACGGGCTTGCCTATACCGAGGTCGGAGGCGACCTTCTCCGGGTAGAGGCGGCGGCTATGCCGGGAAGCGGGAAGGTGGAGCTTACCGGTTCTCTCGGCGACGTCATGAAGGAGTCGGCAAAGGCGGCTATCACCTATATCAGGTCACACTCCGAGGAGCTTGGCGTTGATTCGGAGTTCTATAAGACCAAGGACATACATATCCACGTTCCGGAGGGGGCTGTGCCGAAGGACGGACCCTCTGCCGGGGTCACGATCATTACCGCACTTGCAAGCGAGCTTTCCGGAAAGCCGGTCAGACGCGATATTGCAATGACCGGAGAGGTCACGCTGAGGGGCAGGGTGCTTGCCATCGGCGGGCTTAAGGAAAAAACAATGGCGGCATACAAGGCGGGAGTGCATACCGTCTGCATTCCGAGCGAAAATCAGCGCGACCTCAGCGAGATCGACCCGCTTGTCAGAGAGAACCTTGAGTTCATCCCCTGCTCAAACGTCGATCAGGTGCTGAAAGCCGCGATCGTGAGATAAACGGACAGGGCAGATATGAAGATCAACATACAGAATTCCTCCCTTGCGGTGACAGCCGGTCTTGCCGCGCAGTTTCCCGACGGGAGGAAGCCGCAGATCGTTTTTTCCGGACGGTCAAATGTCGGGAAAAGCTCGCTGATAAACGCGCTTCTCGGCAGAAGGTCGCTTGCCAGAGTCAGCTCATCTCCCGGAAAGACGATAACCGTCAATTTCTATGACGTTGACGGGAAGGCGTTTTTTGTCGATATCCCCGGCTACGGCTATGCAAAGCGCGCGCCTCAGGACAAAAAACGCTGGTCGCAGCTGACGGATTCCTTTCTGCATTCCGAATGCGACAGGCGGCTTGTCCTCCAGCTTATCGACATGAAGGCGGGGCCGACCTCCGATGATTTCATGATGCTTGACTGGCTTGACGCGACGGAGAGCGATTATGTTATCGTTGCCACGAAGTCGGACAAGCTGAACCGCACCGACTATGCGCTTGCGCTTACGGAACTTGAAAAGCTCGGAGCGAAGGTCATACCCTTTTCCGCGCTGTCAAAGGCGGGGCGGGACGAGGTGCTGAAAACCGTTTTCGATTTTTTGAATTAAGTAATCCGGGCGCTGCCCGGACCCGCTCAGAACCTTCTTGAAAGAAGGTTCTGAGAACTCCAAGAACTTTTGAAAAAGGGATAATAATAAGTTATTAAGTTATATGTTTATGTGGGTTGACAGGTCTGAAAGGAGCGCAGAGAAGTGCTTTTAGATATACTGAGTGGTGATTTTTCGGTCTGGACACTGGTTTCGCTGCTTGTGTCGGTTCCGATAGTGCTGTTTTCGCTGTCGTTTCATGAATTTGCCCACGCATGGGCGGCGGATAAGCTCGGCGACAGCACGGCGAGATGGCACGGGAGACTGACGCTCAATCCGTTCCGCCACCTTGACCTTGTCGGAACGCTTTCGATGATCGCTTTCGGCATCGGATGGGCAAAGCCGGTGCCGGTCGACGTGCGGAATTTCAGAAATCCGAAAAAGGGGATGGCTCTGACCGGTCTTGCGGGGCCGGTGTCGAACCTGATACTGTCGTTTGCCGGGATTCTCTGTTACCGGATACTGAATGCGGTGACGGCACTGAATGTTATTCTCCGGCACGGTAATGTCTATACGTATCAGAACGCACAAATCGGAATATTCGATGTGATCGCGATATTTTTCATAGTTTTTTCTCAGATGAACGCATATCTTGCCGTGTTCAACCTGATACCGGTACCGCCGTTTGACGGGTCGAGAATATTTTATTTCCTGCTTCCCGACAAGTGGTATTTCTCGGTCATGAGATACGAGCGGGTCATCATGATTGTCATGCTTGTCCTGCTTGCCACCGGTATCCTTACTCCCGTGATCTCCGCTGTGTCCGACGGAGTGCTGTCGGCGTTTGACTTTGTAATAAGGCTGGTACCGTTTCTGTGAGTGACCTTAATTTCAGGCTGGAGGTCTTTGAGGGACCGCTTGACCTGCTTCTTTCGCTTATCGCAAAGAACAAGGTCGATATTTACGATATTCCGATCGCGCTGATACTTGATCAGTACATGGAATATATTGAGCAAATGCGGCAGATGGACATGGAGATAGCCGGAGAGTTCATCGTCATGGCGGCAGAGCTTATGCTGATAAAAAGCCGTATGCTCCTTCCCAGACCGGAGACTGAAGAGAAGGACGAGGAAGACCCGAGAGCCGCGCTGGCAAGAGCACTTATCGAGTACAAACGTGCAAAGGAGGCGGCGGCATTCCTGTCGGATCAGTACGGGATCTATGCCGGGCGTATCGCAAAAGAGCCGGAGGTGCTTGACACCCGTTCTGACCTGCCGGAGCATATCGAGCTTTCGCTTCTTGAAAAGGCACTCGGTCGTGTCCTCAGCCGGAACAGCCGTCTTCCCGACCTTGCAAGAGAGTCGGAGCTGGCGATACAGCGGCTTCTTTCGGCGAAGATCGTTCCGGTCTCGGCGAAGATATTCACCGTCATGCGCTTGCTGAAAAAGAACGGCACTATGGATTTCGAGGATATTCTCATGACCGCGCACTCAAGGTCGGAGCTTATCGCGATTTTTTCCGCGACTCTTGAGCTTCTCAAGGTGCAGAGGGTAACGATGGACACCCTTGACGGAAGGGTGCTGCTTACACTGAATCTGACACATCCGAGAGAGGGAGTTGCGGTATGAAGAACGAAGAATATGTCCCGGTGATCGAGGCGGCACTGTTTGCCGCGGGATTTCCGGTAAAATTCGAGAGGCTTGAGGAGGTCCTCGGGCTGAGTCACGATGACCTGCTTGAGCTTCTGCGGTCAAAGGCGTTTGAATACAAGGGGCGGGGGATCAGGCTTGTCATGTTCTCCGATTCCTGTCAGCTCTGCTCGAACGAGGAGTATGAAAAACAGGTAAAATCGATTCTCGGAATGAGAAGCGGCGGCGCGCTGTCGAACTCCGCGCTTGAGGTGCTGGCTATAATCGCGTACAATCAGCCGGTGACAAAGGCGTTTATCGAACAGGTGAGGGGCGTTGACAGCTCCTATGCCGTGACGACACTCGGAGAGAAGCAGCTTATCGAGGTCACGGGAAGGCTTGACGTTCCGGGAAAGCCGAACCTTTACGGCACGACCGACACGTTTTTGAGGTGCTTCGGACTCGGTTCGCTTGACGAGCTTCCGAAGAGCGAGGTGCTTGATGCGGTGACGAGCCGCGCGGAGGAGACGGAAACAGAACCGGAATCTCCGGATGCACCTGCAATGCCGGAGGGCGTTTGACGGGGTCTTATTATTTATGACGGAGGTGAAGGAATGACCGCGCTGATGATAATTCTTGCAGTGATCGCGCTGATCCTGCTTGCTGCGATGACCGGCATAACGGTCATTCTGAAAGCCGACGGGGACATGACCTGCACGCTTAAGATTCTGTTCTTCAGATTACGGCTGTTCCCGAAAAAAGAGAAAAAACCGAAGCTGCGGAATTTCAGAATTAAGAATTTCCGGAGGATGAGGCTCCGTGAGGAGAAAAAACAGCTGAAGCAGGCGAAGAAGAGAGCCGAAAAGGACAGAAAAAAGGCAAAAAAAGCCGAAAAAGCCCCGAAAGAGCCGGAGGAAAAGCCGGCTTTCCGGGATGAGGTTCATTATTATCTTGAGCTTGCAAGGACTGCACTGCTTGCGGCGGTGAAAAAGTTCGGGAAATATCTTGTGATAACCGTGCGGAAGATCGACATAACCGTTTCCGGCGACGACCCGGCGAAGATCGCGCTGACATACGGATATGCGGTTCAGACTGCCGCGTATATAAAAGAGCTTGCCGACAACACCCTGAAAACGAAATACCGCGGAGAGGCACCGTACATCGCGGTCGGAGTTGACTGGCTTTCGAGAAAGAGCAGTATCGTGCTTGATATTTCGATGAAGATCCGAGTGTGGCAGATAATCTCGGTGCTTTTCACGGCACTGAAGGGATATATAAGCGTTGACAA
>FR891185.1:65628-72655 GCA_000433515.1 Candidatus Colimorpha enterica
AGACGGAGAGACGGCGGAAGCCGCTCCCGGAAACGGTAATAAACCCGCAATGGCGGTAAACGGAGGTTGAATATGGCAGACAGCAAACTGAGCGAAATGATAAGCTCTTCTCTTGAGAGCATAAGGACGATCGCGGATTCCGGAACGGTGGTCGGTGATCCCATCACGACAAACAACGGGACGGGGCAAAGAACACCGTCCTAACCCGATCATCCAGATCTCAAAGATTTCGGTGGGATTTGCCTCCGGGGGACTTGACTATCTCCCGAAGAACGGGGATAAGAAGGATCAGCCGGCGCAGAATCCGAAAATGCCGGCAAAAACACCTGCTCCGTGCTTCGGAGGAGGCGGCGGTACAGGTGTTTCGGTGGTGCCGGTGTGCTTCCTTGTCGTCAGCCGGGACGGAAATGTGTCGATGCTGAACATCACAAATCCCGCGTCGGTCCCTCCGGCTGTCGGAGTTGTCGATTCGGTTTCGTCGTTCGCCGAGAAGGCACCGGATATTGTTGCGCGCTTCAAGGAGATCTTCTCGAAGAAAAAGAAGCCGGAGGACGGTCTTGACGACGACAGGCTGAAGTCAGAGATCGAAAATCTCGCAGAGAAGGACTGAGAACCGGTCAGTAATACCTGAAGGGCGCGGTTCATATACTGTTTCCGAAGAAAAAACCGGAGGACTGTATATGAAAACACCGAAAAAGCTGATAAAAAGACTTTCCGCCGTGCTTATGGCGGGGATAATGTTTGCTGGAGCCGCGGCTGTCCGGGCGGAGGGTGTGCCTTCCGTTTCCGCGTCGTCGGCTCTGCTGCTTGATGCGGGAAGCGGGCGGGTCATTTTTGAAAAGGACGCCGATACCGAGCGGCCTATGGCAAGCACCACGAAGATAATGACCGCGCTCATTGCCGTTGAGAGGTGCGACCTGAAGGAGACCGTCACGGTTCCGGAAAAGGCGGTCGGAGTTGAGGGCTCGTCGGTATATCTCTACAGGGACGAGAAGCTGACGGTGGAGGAGCTTGTCCTTGCCATGATGCTTGAGAGCGCGAACGATGCCGCGACAGCCATTGCGATCGGTATCGCCGGGTCTGTCGGGGATTTTGCCGTGCTGATGAACAGGAGAGCGGAGGAGCTGGGGCTTTCCCGCACGTCGTTTGAGAATCCGCACGGGCTTGACGGTGAGAATCACTACACGACGGCGCGCGACCTTGCCGTGCTCACCGCGTTTGCGATGAAGAACGAAACGTTCCGGAGGATCGTATCGACCTACCGTTCGGTGATACCTATGAAGGACGGCGAAGGCTCGCGTCTTCTTGTCAATCACAACCGCCTTCTGAAATCCTACGACGGCGCGATTGGCGTAAAGACGGGGTTCACGAAGAAAAGCGGCAGATGTCTTGTCACAGCCGCGGAGCGGAACGGGGTGATGCTTATTGCGGTCACTCTGAACGATCCGGACGACTGGCTTGACCACCGGAAAATGCTTGATTACGGCTTTTCGATGATCGAAAGAGTGCCGCTTACCGGGGAAAACGGCGTTGCCGGAACCGTTTCCGTCACCGGAGGGCTTTCGGAGACTGTCGGATATCATTCCAACGGGGCGGTTTCGGCTGACCTTGTGAAGGGCGCGCACGACCTGCGGACGGTGATAGAGATGCCGCATTTTCTCTATGCTCCCGTGAGGGCGGGGGAGGCTGTCGGCAGGGCTGTTTTCTATGACGGCGACACCGAGATTGTCTCATGTGAGCTTTATGCCGACGGGGACGTTGAGATGAAAAAGACGAAAAAAACCTTTTTTGAACGGATAAAGGATATCCTCGGGTACTGATACACTGCCTAGGACGGAAAAAACGATGGATAACGAAATCAGAGTACAGAAATACATTGCCGACTGCGGGCTTATGTCGCGCAGAAAGGCGGAGGAAGAGATACTTGCCGGACGGATAAAGGTCAACGGCGAGAGGGTGGAGCAGGGAAGAAAGATCGTCCCCGGCATCGATACGGTTGAATATCTCGGCAAGCCGGTTGTGAGAGCCGCCGACACGAGATATGTCTATATAATGCTGAACAAGCCGAAAGGGTACGTCACGACGATGAACGACGAGCTTGGCAGAAAGTGCGTGGCGTCTCTTGTCGCCGACGTCGGCTGCCGGGTGTATCCCTGCGGTCGGCTTGACCTTGAATCGGAGGGGCTGCTCCTTCTGACGAACGACGGGGCGCTTGCGAACAAGCTGATGCACCCGAGCCACCATATACCGAAGCTCTACACGGTAAAGGTCAAGGGTAAGATAACCGAAAAGCAGCTTTTCAGGCTGAATTCCCCGATGAGCATAGACGGCTACGAAATTCAGCCTGCGGTCGTCAGGATAATCTCCATGAAGGACGAGGAAACGACCCTCGGCGTGACGCTTTTCGAGGGGCGCAACCGGCAGATAAGAAAGATGTGCGAGCAGACCGGGCTTGAGATAAAGAGCCTGAAAAGAACCGCGATAGGCACGATAACCCTCGGAAACCTCAAGCCCGGAACATGGAGACACCTGTCACGGGCGCAGGTGGATTATCTTAAGAATTACAAGTGAAGCATCACAGTAATTTTTGTTCGGGAATATACAATTGAATTTCATCCGAAGCGGTTACATTTCCGAAAGTAACCGACTGATGGCAGGATAATATTGATTGAGGATGATATGGTGAAAAAGCATATTGCGTTGGTTTCGTTTTTTTTCTGTGCAATTCTGTTACTGGTATCATGTATGCTGAAAAGACAGCAAGGCGATCCGGATCTGTCTGACGATTCTGAGAAAACCGAGGTGCTTACAGATAGTCTTGGGCATATGTTCAGAAGTATTTCCGAAAATGCCCTTCCGGCACTTGAGACGGAAACCGGGACAGATTCTCCCGGAACGATTGTCGATACAAAGTATCTGAAACGCGCACCGCGGGATCTTGTCGGGAAAACAGTTGAGATCACACTTGACGGATTTTCGGACGGAGCGGTTTACTACCGGTATATGCAGACGGACAAAACGCTTGTTGTCATTTGGGAAGAATTGAATCTCTCGCCCGTTATGCTTGTTATGAAAACCGGTTACTCCGGTATGGGCGAGTTCCTTTCTCAGAAAACGGTGTGGAAAGGTACGGTTACCGATATAGCAATCTGCGACGGTACAGAGGTGATTGTTATCGGAGGCGGATTTTCCTTACGGGTCGGGGATGAAGAACATAAAACAGCCGATTCATCCTCGCGCATCTGCTACGGGTGGCTGGAATCCGAAAAGATGACGGTGATCGACGGCGAAACGCCAATTTCGCAATTTGAAAACACTTGCAAACGTTTCGGCGCAGCTCAGAATGCCGGCAGATAATAATCTCATTTGATTCTCAAAAAAGCTCCTTCATCCCGAAGGGGCTTTTTTGAAGGAGAAATCCGCGATTCATGGCGAAAAAACGGCTTTTCGTTTATTATTCGGTTACCCCCTTGACTTATTGTACGGTTTGCGGTAAAATGTTATCTGATAGAACGGTTATAAAAATAACTTTTACCGATCGGAGTTCTGACATGAAGATAACAATCATCTGCGACGTTCTCGGAAGAGAAAACAACGGCACGACCATTGCGGCAATGAACCTGATACGCTCGCTGAAAAGCAAGGGTCACGATGTAACCGTTGTCTGTCCCGACGAGGACAAAAAAGGGCTTGAGGGCTACGTTGTCATGCCGAAACGCAGCTTCGGGATCTTTGATAATTACGTCGAAAAGAACGGCGTGACGATAGCCAAAGCCGACGAGGACGCTCTGCGCCGTGCGATAGAGGGGGCGGATGTTGTTCACCTCCTTGTGCCGTTCATGATGTCGTGGGCATCAGTGAAGATAGCGCGGGAGCTTGGAATTCCGCTTACCGCCAGCTTCCACTGTCAGGCGGAGAATCTGTCCGCTCACCTCTTCCTCATGAATGCCAGACACTTCAACAACGACGTTTACAGATTCTTCTACAAGAAGGTATACCGCTACTGCGCCGCCGTGCATTATCCGACCCGGTTCATAAAGGAGACGTTTGAAGAGGCTGTCGGCGCGAAAACCAACGCTTACGTCATATCAAACGGCGTCAACAAGCGTTTTGTCCGCCGCCCGACCGAAAAGCCGGAGAATTTCAGGGACAGATTCGTCATTCTCTTTACCGGACGGTACAGCAAGGAAAAGTCGCACAGGGTTCTTATCGATGCTGCCGCGGAATCGAAGTATGCCGACAGGATACAGCTGATTTTCGCCGGCGACGGACCTCTTAAGGAGGAGCTTGGGGGGTATGCGGCAAAGAAGCTGAAAAATCAGCCGCTGTTCCGGTTTTTCAGCCGCGAGGAGATGCTTGACGTGCTGAATTATGCCGACCTTTACGTTCATCCCGCCGAGATCGAGATTGAGGCGATATCCTGCCTTGAAGCGATCACCTGCGGTCTTGTCCCGGTCATTGCCGATTCGCCGAGGAGTGCGACGCGGTTCTTTGCCCTCGGTGAGGACAATCTGTTCCGACACGGCGACCCCATGTCGCTTGCCGGAAAGATAGATTTCTGGATAGAGCATCCGGAGGAAAAGGAAGCCTGCCGCGGAAGGTATCTCGGATACGCAAAGCAGTTTGATCAGGATGCCTGCATGGACGGGATGGAGGAGATGCTCCGCGACGCCGCAGAAGGAAGGGTACACGGCTGTGAAGAAGAAAACGGTATTTTACAGCGATCCGCTGAATGACGATTTCGCCGCAACGAACGGAAAGATAAAGAAGCGTGAGGTCGATGAGCATTACCGATATCGCCACAAAGGAATACTTTACAACCTCTCGGAATTTGCCGTCTACCGGTGCATTGCAACGCCGCTTGTGCTTATCTATCTGCGGCTGGTATTCGGGATAAGGATAAAGAACCGCCGTGCCGCGCGGAAGATAAAGGGCGGGTATTTCCTGTACGGAAATCACACGCAGAACATCGCCGATGCATTTATCCCGTCGCTTATATCATTCCCGAAGAAGAGCCATATCATCACCTCTCAGGAGACGGTGTCGATCCCGGTCGTCAGGTTTCTGACACCGATGCTCGGTGCAGTGCCGCTTCCCACAACGGTGAGAGGGGCGGTCAACTTCAACTCGGCGATAGGTGACCTTCTCAAAAGGCGCCGGGTGATAACGGTTTATCCGGAGGCACATATCTGGCCGTTCTGCAATTTCATACGACCCTTCCGCGACGATTCCTTCACTTATCCGGTGAAGCACCGTCTTCCGGTCGTGCCTTTTGTGGTCACATACCGTGAAAGACGGTTTTTACGGTTTCTTTATCCGCTGATAACCGTCCGGGTGTGCGAGCCGGTATATCCCGATTCCACGCTCAGCCCCCGCGAGGCGAGGAAAAAGCTCCGCGATGGGGTTTACGGCGAAATGTGCAGTGCAGCGGACGCTTCCGACAATGTAGGGTACATCGAGTACCGGCAGATAGAACCGGAAGCCGGAGAGGATGTTCCCGCCGAAGCCTGAATCTGATATTATTACAGCATGAAAAGGGCAGTTAAAGACTCGTCACGGGTTTTTAACTGCCTTTTTAATGTCGTATGTGCGAGCCGGCTGTCTGATTTGCCTGCAAAAGACGTATTTAGAAAAACAAGAAAAAATATTGTAAATATGGGTTGACAAATAATGGAACTTATTGTATAATAAGCCTTCGATTAAAAAAAGCGCAAATCAATTCAAACCGAAAGGAAAATACGCAATGAAAAAACAACCCTATGCCTTACCGCTTTATTTGTCTGCGGCACGATGCTGCTGCCGACAGCGGCAATCGACAAGCTCCAACCTGATCCCGGAGATGAAGAGCTTACCTTCATCGAGCATGATACCGTGACCGGAAAGGACACGAATTTCACGCTTGCCGACCTTGATCCGCAGTATTCCAGCGGGGCGGTCAATTCGGTCTCAAAGTACGATTCCGTAAGCGGAGGATACTATTTCGAGCCGACGGATCCCGACTGGATGAAATCGGATGAATCCATGACCGGCTCCGTCGGAGAAAGCGGAGAGGTGTCGCCTGACAAGATCATTACCGGAAGCCCCTGGAACCGTGTCACGAATGTGAGGGATTTGCCTTATTGCAAGAACACGCTCATCCTCGGCTGCTGGAAAACCGACGCGGGAATGTATTACACCATCTCGACCGGATTTATGGTCGGTCAGAGGGTCATTGTAACTGCCGGACACGTTTTCTGGGATGAAGAAAAAAAGATGTATCCCCACGAAATAAGGATATTCACCAGGTTCGATAAGAACATGACAAACTTCAGACAGATACTTGACGAGACCGACTACTATCATCCCCAGAAGTGGGTTCTGTCGTCAAACTTTGTAACCACAAGCGGCGCTTCCGACAAAGAGTACGACTGGTGCTATGTCACGCTGTTTACCGCAATCGGGAAAACGATTACCGGAACATACGGTATGAGCTCTTATGACGTGCCGAAGAACAAGGAGATAATCCTGTCCGGCTACCCCGGTGATCACGTCAACTATCCCGGTGAGATGTTCCATCAGTACAAGAGCAGCGGCGTTATGAACAAGCTGACCGAATATACAGTAAAGCATACCTGCAGCGCCCGTGAAGGGATGAGCGGCTCGACGCTTTCATCGGTGAACTACGTTGCATGGGGGATCCATACTGCATCAATGAACAATAAGAATCTGAATGTCGGTGTAAGATTCGCGCCGTATCTGTACAGCTTATATCGAATAAAATCAGCTCAACCAACGAGTAAAAAATATCCTGAGGGAAAACAATATGATCAGATTTCGGAAAATCCTGACAGTGGCGGCAGCGGTTCTGTCGGTTCTTGCGCTCCTTTCCTCCTGCGGGGAAGAAAAGCCTCAGAGCGGCAGTCTGCCCGACAGTAATTTCACCGGGTATTACCCGGACTTCCTTAACCCGGAATACGGTGACGGATATGTTGTGAGCGACGACATAACGGCAAAGACCGACTCTGAAAAGTACCGGGTCAGCGACGAC
>FR891185.1:72714-77975 GCA_000433515.1 Candidatus Colimorpha enterica
ACCTGCCGATATGGTGCTTCCGTCATCCGGCTCTTGAGAAAAAGAACGGCGACAAATGGGAATTGCTCCCGATGTCGGAAAAAGTCTTTAACGATGCCTTCTACGATACCGGGTGGAGAGGGTATATGAAAGAGTGGGGGTCGGAGGATCAGTGCATGACGCAGGATCTGAAGCTGAAAAAATCGGATATGTATCGGGAATGGGGACCGGGAGAGTATCGCGCTGTTGTTTTCCTCGGAGCCAACAATGTCGCATACGCAGAATTCCAGATAACCGACCGATAAAAACCCCTCCGGAATACCTCTGACAGTGCAAAAAAGAATGCACAATTTCACGCGGACGCCTGTGTGAATGCAAAGAAAATGCAAATCCGCTCTTACGGCAGAAAAGCAGCCGTGAGAGCGGATTATTTACATTTTTATTGGTTTTTATGATTGACAACTGTGATGTTGTGTGATATAATTACATTGATTTTGTTAAAATAAACACCGCCGGTGCCGGCGGAATGAAAGGACGGTCGGAATATGAGCTCACTCAGAAGAAATAAAATAAGAGAGCTTCTTCAGGCAAAGCCGTTTATCTCCCTGCACGATCTTGAGGCAATGTTCCCGGATGTTTCAAGCATGACCCTGCGCCGCGATATCGAATATTTTGAAAAACAGGGCGAGGCAATAAAGGTGCGCGGCGGCGCGCGCTCCATGAAGTTCATAACCACCTCGATGGAGGACGCATTCAGTCTGCGCCTTCATGAAAATGCCGGCGCAAAGGAAAAGATCGCACGCCGTGCGCTTACTCTTCTCGAAACCGGACGGTCGATATTCCTTGATTCCGGAACGACAATGCTCCGTCTTGCCGAGATGATCCCCGACGAGCGCATCACCGTTACCACGACCGGACTCAACGTCGCGATAGAGCTGATGAAAAAGGATCTGCCTATCGTCAATATAGTCGGCGGCATGATCAACCGCGACAATATCACGGTTTCCGGGTATCAGTCGATCGCATTCATCGAGAGCATAAATATCGATCTTGCGTTCATAGTTCCCTCGGGCGTCTCTGCGAAGGACGGGCTTACCTGCGGAAACTACATCGAATGCGAGCTGAAAAAGCTGGTCGTTCAGAAGGCGCGCAAGGTCGTGCTTCTGATGGACAGCTCAAAGCTCAATAAAAGCCTGCCTTATACCTTCTGTTCGGTAGACGACCTTGACTGCATAGTCTCCGACGAAGAGCTTCCCGCAGACATCCGTGAGAAGGCTGAAAAGGCGGGAATTACGGTACTTACGGCATAAATCGCCGTCAGGCGTTTTAGCATATACAAGTTATTATTTCAAGGAGGAAATAAAAAAGTGGCACATGTTGTTATAATGCCCCGTCAGGGACAGAGCGTCGAAAGCTGCATCATCACCGAGTGGAAGAAAAAAGTCGGCGATAAGGTTGCGGTAAAGGACGTGCTGTTCTCTTACGAGACCGACAAATCATCGTTTGACGAGCTTTCGGAGGTCGAAGGAACGCTTCTTGCCGTATTTGCGGCAGAGGGCGACGACGTCGAGTGTCTGCGCCCCGTCTGCGTGATCGGAAACGAGGGCGAGGACATTTCCGCGCTCATTCCGAAGGACGGAAGCGCTCCCACAGAAGAGGCAAAGCCGGAGGAAAAGAAGGAAGAGGCTGCAAAGCCCGAGGCTCCGAAGGCAGAAGCGGTTTCCACCGCCGCGGATAACGGCGACGGAAGAATGAAGATATCCCCGAGGGCAAGACACCTCGCAGAACGCACCGATGCCGACCTTTCCCGTGCGGTTCCGACAGGGCCGAACGGCAGGATCATCGAGCGCGACGTAAACGCTCTTCTTGACAAGGGCTTTACGAATGCCGACAAGGCAGAGGTCAAAGCAGAAGCGGCTCCCGCGGCAAAGGCAGAGGCTCCCGCAGCAAAGCCGGAGAACACCGCGGAATATACCGATGTCAGGCTCCCCAACATCAGAAAGGTCATCGCAAGGTCGATGCACGCTTCTCTGTCGAACATGGCTCAGCTTACGCTCAACTCCTCCTTCGATGCTACTCAGATCATGGCATACCGCAAGATGCTCAAGGCAAATGCGGAAGCCCTCGGTATGAACAATATAACTCTGAACGACATCGTTCTCTACGCTGTTGCAAAGACGATCCCCGCATTCAGGGATCTCAACGCCCATTATCTTGACGATAAGGAGATCATCCGTTACTTCAACACCGTCAACCTCGGAATCGCTGTCGATACCGAGCGCGGACTGCTTGTTCCCACCGTTTTCGGCGCCGAAAAGCTCTCCCTCAACGACCTTGCCGGCGAGGCAAAGAGCGTTATCACTGCGGCTCAGAAGGGTCAGATCTCTCCCGATAAGCTGAAGGGTGCATCCTTCACCGTCACAAACCTCGGCGCTATGGGCATCGAGAGCTTCACTCCCGTCATCAACCCGCCGCAGACCGGAATCCTCGGCGTAGGCGCTGTGACATACAGGGTAAAGGCTGACGGAAGCACATATCCGGCAATGGGTCTGTCGCTTACCTTTGACCACCGTGCTCTTGACGGAGCTCCGGCGGCAAAGTTCCTCAAGGCTCTTTGCGACAACCTTGCCAACTTCAATCTGCTTCTTGCCAAGTAAGAAATTACAGCTATTAGAAAGGCGAAAAAATGTACGATCTTATCATTCTCGGCGGCGGTCCCGCCGGTTACAACGCGGCTGAAAGAGCGGCTCACGGCGGTCTTAAGACTCTTCTCATCGAGAAGAGAGCCCTCGGCGGCGTCTGCCTGAACGAAGGCTGCGTCCCTACAAAGACGCTTCTTTACTCAGCCAAAATCTACGACTACGCAAAACACAGTGCCGAATACGGAGTAAAGTTCGACGGCGCGTCCATCGACCATGCCGCTGTAATTGACAGAAAGGGCAGAGTCGTAAAGACACTTGTAGGCGGAATCGGCGCTTCCATGAAGAGAGCCGGCGTGGAGGTAGTCAATGCAGAGGGTCAGATCCTCGGCAGAGGCACCGACGGCTTTACCGTAAAGGCAGGCGACAAGGAATATAAGGGCTCAAAGCTCCTTATCTGCACCGGCTCGACCGCTGCCGTTCCTCCGATCCCCGGTCTGCGCGAGGCGGTTGCCTCCGGTTTTGCAATGACCAACCGTGAGATCCTTGACATGAAGAAGGTCCCGGAGAAGCTCGTCGTCATAGGCGGCGGCGTCATCGGACTTGAAATGGCTTCCTACTTCAATTCTGTCGGAAGCAAGGTCACCGTTATCGAAATGCTTGATCATATCGCAGGCCCCACCGACAGCGAGATCAGCAAGATCCTTTACAAAAACTACGTAAAGAAGGGCGTAGAGTTCCTTCTCGGCGCAAAGGTCACATCGGTCGGCACCGACTGCGTGAACTATGAGCTGGGCGGCAAGGAGCAGAGCGCAAAGGCAGATGCCGTTCTTGTATCGATAGGCAGACGCGCAATGACTCAGGGCATCGGTCTTGAGAACATCGGCGTTCTTACCGAGAGAGGCGCTGTCGTCACAAACGATAAGCTTGAGACAAACGTTGCAAACGTCTGGGCGGCGGGCGACGTGAACGGCAAGTCCATGCTTGCCCACACCGCATACCGCGAGGGCGAGGTTGCCGTCAACAATATGCTCGGCAAGCCCGACAGAATGAACTATAATTCCGTTCCCGCAGTCATTTACACCAACCCCGAGGTCGCCTCTGTCGGCGAGACCACCGAGACGGTCAAGGCAAAAGGGCTTGATGCGAAGATCGAGAGCTACACGCTCAAGTACAGCGGACGCTATATTGCCGAGAACGAGGGCGGCGACGGTATCGTCAAGCTCATCATCGACAAGGAGCACAGAAAGATCCTCGGCGTTCACATGATCGGAAACTATGCTTCCGAGATCATCTACGGCGCGGCGCTCATGGTTGACCGCGAGATGAGAGTCGAGCAGGTTCAGAAGATCGTATTCCCGCACCCCACCGTCGGCGAGGTCATCAGGGAAGCAATGTTCATGATCTGATAATCAAAGAAATTATAATTACTTAAGGAGATATATATCATGCCTAAGAGTCAGTTCGTCGATCCGAAAAAAGCCTTTGAACCGGGCTATATCCATTTCACCGATATTCCGGTCTGCCAGTATAACAAGACCCTTGAAGAGGAGAAGGCTCTCTACACCAAGGAAGATTTCATGCGCATCTACCGCGACATGGCTATCATCCGCGAGTTTGAGACAATGCTCAACGAGGTCAAGGTCAAGAGCGAATACAACGGCGTAAAGTACAACAACCCCGGACCCGCTCACCTTTCGATCGGTCAGGAGGCTTCGGCGGTCGGCGAGGCATACAGCCTTGATATCAACGACTACCAGTTCGGCTCACACAGAAGCCACGGAGAGATCCTTGCAAAGGGACTTTCCTCCATCCATAAGCTCGATGACAAGGAGCTTTACGATATAATGAAGGAGTTCCTCGGCGGTTCCGTCCTGAACGTTGTCGAGAAGCACATGAACGCAGGCGGAAACATCAAGGAGCTTGCGATCAACTTCCTTCTTTACGGCGCACTTGCAGAGATCTTCGCACGTACCACCGGCTTCAACCGCGGCCTCGGCGGATCGATGCACGCATTCTTCATCCCGTTCGGACTTATGCCGAACAATGCTATCGTCGGTGCTTCAGCTCCTATAGCTCTCGGTGCGGCTCTCTATAAGAGATCCAACCACAAGCCCGGAATCGTTGTCTCCAACTGCGGTGACGGCGCGACCGGACGCGGACCGGTTCTTGAATCCTTCAACTTCGCTTCGATGGATCAGATCACCAAGCTCTGGGGAATGAACGGCAGATACAGCGATGCCGGAATGCCGATCCTCTTCAACGTATTCAACAACCACTACGGCATGGGCGGTCAGACCCGCGGCGAGACAATGGGCTTTGATATGGTTGCCCGCCTCGGCGCCGGCTTCAACCCCGATCAGATGCACGCAGAGAGAGTCAACGGTTACGACCCGCTTGCAGTCATCGACGCCGTTTCAAGAAAGAAGAAGCTCCTGCTCGAGGGCAAGGGACCGGCTCTTCTTGATGTCGTTACCTACCGCGTTTCCGGGCACTCTCCTTCCGACTCCTCTACCTACCGTACTCAGGAGGAGATCGAGGCATGGAAGGCAGCAGACCCGATCCCTGCGTTCAAGACCAAGCTCATCCTCGGCGGAATCGCTACAGAGAACGAGTTCGCGGCTCTTCACGAGCAGATCACCA
>FR891185.1:78010-80652 GCA_000433515.1 Candidatus Colimorpha enterica
GATCATGAAGCTCGCCATCAACGACGAGATCTCGCCCAGAATGGACCTCAACAAGGATCCCGACGCGATCGCGTCCATCATGTTCTCCAACCAGAAGGTCGTCAGCATGGATCCCTCAAGAGAGGCTGAAATGCTCATGCCCAAGGAGGAGTGCCCGAGAGTCAAGGACATCGCCGGAAAGATCAGAAAGGCAACCGACGCAAACGGCAAGCCCGTCTCCAAGATGAAGATGTACAACATCTGCGACGGTCTCTTCGAGCCGATCATCGACAAGTTCTATGACGATCCCACACTCATCGCTTACGGCGAGGACAACCGTGACTGGGGCGGCGCATTCGGTGTCTACAAGAAGATGACCGAGGCTGTTCCTTATCACAGATTCTTCAACTCCCCGATCTCCGAGTCGGCTATCGTCGGTTCGGCTGTCGGCTACGCAATGTGCGGCGGCCGCGCTATCGTCGAGCTTATGTACGCTGACTTCATCGGCTGCGCAGGCGACGAGATCTTCAACCAGATGGCTAAGTGGCAGGCAATGAGTGCCGGTATCCTCAAGATGCCGATCATCCTCCGTGTTTCCGTCGGCTCCAAGTACGGCGCACAGCATTCTCAGGACTGGACGGCTCTTACCGCTCACATCCCGGGACTGAAGGTCGTATTCCCGGCAACTCCGTCCGATGCAAAGGGTCTTATGACCAGCGCTCTTGACGGAACCGACCCTGTTGTCTTCTTCGAATCCCAGAGGATTTACGGTATCGGCGAGCAGTTCCTCCCCGACGGTGTTCCGACCGGACACTACGAGGTCAGGCTCGGCGATCCCGACATTAAGAAGCCCGGTAAGGACGTTACCATCCTCACCATCGGCGCGGTCCTTTACAGAGCGCTTGAGGCTGCAAAGACCCTTGAAGAGAAGTACGGAATTTCCGCAGAGGTCATCGACGCACGTTCCATCGTTCCGTTCGATTACACCAAGGTCATCGAGTCGGTCAAGAAGACCGGAAAGATCCTCATCGTCGGCGATGCCTGCGAGAGAAACTCCGTCATGAAGGACATGGCTGCCAACATTCAGGAGTTCGCGTTCGACTACCTCGACGCTCCGGCAGTTGCACTCGGTTCGCGCAACTGGATCACTCCGGCTCACGAGCTTGAGGAGGCATTCTTCCCGTATCCCGATGCGATCATCGACGCTATCCACGAGAAGCTCATTCCGATCCCCGGATACACCCCCACTCACGACTTCTCCGATATCGAGAAGATCGAGAGAGCAAAGAAGGGTCTCTGATTCTTAACTGATATTCAGACAACAATAAACCTCCCGACACTGCCTATGGCGGTGTCGGGAGGTTTTGATGTGAGGATTTAATTGAAATTGTAAGCGGGGTTATCAGCAAGCTGTCCGCCGACCGGAATGATAACGGTGATCGGCATTATTCCGTGATCGGCATCAGCACCGGATTCTTCTGTCAGCAGCTCTGCGTACAGACTGTTCCAGCTTTCTGTCAGCTGAACACCGCTGTAAGTCTGGTTTTCCCCAAGGGTTGTGCTGATGATCACAATGTGGTTTGACCTGAAAAACTCCTCTCCGTAGCTGTCAAGACAGCTTTTGAGTTCGATATAGTCTTTCTCTGTCTGAGAATAGCGGATGAGATAATTTTCAACGTCGCTCCTGCTTCTCAGAACCGTGAACGGATGGGCGGCACCGCCGGTAAGCGTGTTGATATTGAAGCAATACGCCTTGGTGCTGACACTTCTGCCCCAGTCTATCGAAACATTGCCGCCGTCATAGGTCAGTGTCCCGGTGCGGGTGACGTTGTCGGATAGTAGTCCGCCGCGTTCAACGATGATTAGACTCCCGTTTTCTTCGGAAAATGTATAATCATGCTGTCCTCTGTCCGACAGTGAAAAAATCGTTTTTCCGGTTGAGCAATCAATTGCGCTGATCCTGAGGTCAATCAGGCCGCTGCCGAAGGTAGTGTTGAAGCACATTTCGGGGATTCCGTCTCCGGTTATGTCGCACAGGTATATGTCGGTGATACAGAAAAATTTCGCAAGAAGCTCGCCGTCGAGATATACCGAATAATTCTCCTTATCGATTTTGACAATCGCATTGTTGAGCTCGGAAACGGTAAACGAAGATTTGTTGCCGAATTTCGCTTTTTCGGGATTAAAATTGCTCCAGATAAGACGACAGTTTCTCTCAGATGTCGGAATCTGCCCGACCTCGCTTCTGAAATTCACATTTACCGAATCGCATTTCAGCTTTTCCTCCGTCTCAATCGCCGCGCAGAATTGCTGCTCGCAGCAGTCACCGACTCCCGGATCGTAATAGCTGACATCAAGCGTTACGGCGCCGTTTTTTTCTGTCAGAGACATGATTCTGAACGTTACGCTTATCGTTGCGTCAAGGACGGGAAGAAAAATCAGATCGCGGCTTTCAAAATAGCTTTCGCCGTATCTGTTTCTGATCTCCGCAAGCGCCTCCGGGTCAGGATTCCCGTGTCCCGGCTCGTTTTTCATCATAGTCTGATACCCGTCGATATAATCCTCAAGGTCGGCGACACTTGCAATCACGTATGCTGTGTAATCGGTAACATCTTTTGTCGCGACCCGGTAGAGAAGACCGCTGTACGTTCCCCGATAGTACG
>FR891185.1:80710-82826 GCA_000433515.1 Candidatus Colimorpha enterica
AAGCCGATGTACCTGCCGTCATGTCCGATCCCGGTATTATAGCCGGAGGTAACATCGCTCCCGGTGACATCGGTGCTGCCTCCTGCCCCCGGCTTCCTCATCTGCGGCAGAAATATCGCGGCTGTGGTTATCCCGACGGCAAGCAGTAAGCAGGCGGCAATTTTCATTGCGGATACTATTATTCCGGCTTTTCTCAGCTTCATCCCGCCGCGTACCGATGCGCTTTCCCTGATAAAAGCATCGTCGATACCGGAGACGTAATCGTTAAGCTTATCTTTTCTCATATTTCGATTTCCTCCTTTTCAAGCAGCTTTTTAAGCTCCTTTCGTGTGCGGAAAAGCGACATTTTGACCTGTCCCACGCTCATCCCGAGGCAGTCGGCAATGTCATTCACCGGGTCGCAGAAGAAGTAGCGCATGACAAACACCTTCCGCTTTTCGGCTGAAATGCCGTACAGATAACGGTTTATCACCTCTGCCGCGCGCCGGCTCTCGATAAGGGTATCAAGGCTTTCGGCAGGGAGAATGTCGTCGTTCAGTGCTGTGTCCGTCCCTCCTCCGCGGCATTTCCGTTTTGACGACCTCAGGCGGTTGAGCGCAAGATTTCTCGTTATGCGCGCGATATAGGCGCAAAGATCGTCCGGTCGTGCCGGAGGAATAGCCCTCCATGCGGCAAGACAGGCATCGGACAGGCATTCCTCGGCATCCGAGTCGTTTTTCAGGATATTTGAGGCAATGCTCTTGCACAGCCTGCCGTATTTCCCGGCGGTTTCCGAAATTGCCCTTTCGTCGCGGCTGAAATACAGCCCGATGATGTCGGAGTCATCCATCGTTTTTTCCTTTCGTATTCTGAAGGCCTTCAACCATAAAGACACCGGAAACGGTGTGTCGGTAACGCGGTAAACGAAATTTTTTCAAAAAACACGCGGCTTTCGATATGAGAACCGCGTGTTTTGCTTCTATGAGAATAAAATCAGTGATTAAGCACCGAAATCGCATCGGCGATGGTTTTTTCGTAGGCTTCCTTGCCGTATTTATCGACCTCAGCCTTGTTCTTTTCGCCGTGCGTAAGGCATCCCGCGCCGCCGATACAGCCGCCGACACACGCCATGCCTTCAATGAAGTTGGTATTCCCGATCTTTTTAGCCAGACGGAGAAGCGCAACGCGGCACTCCTCGATCCCGTCGCAGGAAACTGCATTCAGCTCGAAATCGTCGCCGTGTTCCTTTATTCCTTCTGCGACAGCGTCGGCAAGCCCGCCGCATCTTGCGAAAATGCGCCCGAAATATGAGGCGTTGTCAAGAACCCCTTCCTCCATCGACGTGATATCAAGATCACGGCTGTCAAACAGAGCCTGAAGCTCCTCGAACGTCATGGCGATGTCGATGTACTTATGAACCTCCGGCTTGCGGAATTCCATCTTCTTTGCGGTGCAGGGACCGATGAAGACTACCTTTGCCGTTTCGTCCTGTTCCTTTATATATCTTGCTATCGTCGCCATAGGGGAAAGGTTGTGGGAGATGTATTCTGACAGCTGAGGGAACTGCTTCTCAATGTAATCGACAAATGCGGGGCAGCAGGAGCTTGTAAGAACGCCTTTTTTGACAAGCTCTCTCGATTCCGCGTCGGCAACCATGTCGGCACCGAGCGCAGCCTCAACAACGGTGTGGAAGCCGAGAGCCTTTATCCCCGTTATGACCTGACCGAGCTTTGCATAGGTAAACTGGCTTGAGATAGAAGGCGCAACAACGGCGTAGACCTTGTATTCCCTGTTCCCGCCGCTCTTTTTTATCAGATCTATGACGTTCAGGATGAATGATTTGTCGGATATGGCTCCGAAGGGACACTGATATACGCAGGCGCCGCAGGAGATGCACTTTCCGTTGTCGATCTTTGCCGCCTTTGTCTCGCTCATGGAGATAGCCTTGACCTTGCAGGCGTTCTCGCACGGGCGCTTGTAGTTCATTATTGCGGAGTAGGGGCAGACCTTTGCGCAGGCGCCGCATTCGACGCACTTTGATTTGTCTATGTGAGCCTTCTGCTGATGGTCAAAGCTGATAGCTCCCCTGCGGCAGACGTCCTCGCACCGGTGGGCAAGGCATCCGCGGCAGGCATCG
>FR891185.1:82859-84914 GCA_000433515.1 Candidatus Colimorpha enterica
CGTCATATCCGCCGACGGGACATTCGTCGCAGGCAATGTCAATTACCTCGATCACGTTGGGATTTGACGCGTCTCCGCCGATCGCCAGCTTCACTCTCTCGCCGAGGATCGCACGCTCCTTGTACACGCAGCAGCGCATTGTCGGCACGTTTCCGGGAACTATCTGCTTCGGAATGTCGGTAAGGTTCTCGAAAAGGGTACCGTTCCATGCATGGCGCGCGACCTCACGGAGGACCTTGTATTTTAAGTGCTGTACTTTTGTATCGAATTTTCTTGTTTTTGCAATCATTTTATCCTCTTGCATATGCGTGGGCGCGTCAGAAATAGCTGACCTTTATCCGCTTGCCCATTTTGCGCAGGCAGTCTGAAAGCGCCTCGACGAGGTTCATTTTTATGTTGAAATTTATGGGAAGATCGGGGTTCTGATGGGCGGGGTTAATCGCTCTGCCGACATAGAAATTGATGTCGGTAGCCTCCTCAAACAGCATCCGGCTGATAAGGGAAGCACCGTCGCGTCTGAAGCCCCAGTGTTCGTATGTCTTGTTGTCGGCAAGGTAGTCCTTTGCGTAGGTCAGCACCTTGTTTACGGTGATGACACCCTCCGTGACAAGGTCAACTCCCTCGATCTCCGAGATCGGCGGGATCTCCTTGTCCTCGAATGTCAGGCTTGTCTTTACCTGTTTGCCGAGATACCGCGCCGCGATGGACGCCGTCGTGCCGCCGCAGACGATGTGCTTGCCCTCTTTTGAGAAGAAGAGCGCCATCATACGGTTGCAGTCGTCGCGGTTGGAGGGCGGACCGAAGAGAATGTTCATCGGCTCGCGCTTGCGCACCTTCACGACACAGGCGGTGGCATCGTCTCCCGGATGGCCGCCGTACAGCTTGCCGCATTCGTCAACAAGCATGGTTGCAAGGGTTTTTGCCGTGTAACCGGCATATGCGATGCCCTCCATGAACGAGGCAATATCTGACACCTGCCAGCCGAAGTTGTATGCCGTTCCGATCCCGGCGTGGGGACATCCGTCGCTCATTGCGACGAAAATATCGTTTTCCTTCAGCCGTATACGCGAACTGAATATCTTTTTTCCGCCGACGTTCATCTCGGTCACCGGGTAGTCAAGGGCGCTGTAATCGCGGATGAGTATCACGCGGGGATTATCGTACTGGATAAGCTCCGCATACTCGTTTCCGATGAGGTGGATTATCGTAAAGGTGGAATAAGCCACACCGCGCACCGAGCATATCGGAAGGGTGGCGGCGATTGTCTCGACGCAGTCGGTTATCGAAAGTCCGCTTGCCATCATCGTGGAGATTATCTTCGACGTCAGGGTCGAGAGAATACTTGCCTTGACCCCGCTTCCCAGCCCGTCGGCAAGGACGATGACCTGGGAATTCTCGTCCTGACTGACGATATCGACATGGTCGCCGCAAAGCTCCTCTCCGTCATGATTTATGCTTTTCCAGCCGACTTCGGCGCAAAGGTCATTCATCTTTGATCGACTCCTTCAGCTTGGTCAGCGCGATCTTGGTCTCCGCCGCGGTTTCGCCGAGGAGAGATGCGATCTCCTGAACTATGCGCATCTGCTTGTCAACGACCTTGTCGGCAATGTCGGCAGTCTGACTGCATATCTCTTCCTTCCTGCGAAGCTCATTTTCTTCGTCGGTGATGTCGCGCATGAGGCAGATAAGCAGGTGATATTCGTTGTCGGCAACAATGCTCTGCTCGACATACTTCCCGTATTCGGCAAGGTATGTCTTTATCGCCGGCATTCCGCGGCGTGACTGGATAACGTCAAGAAAGGGCTTCGGGTCGAGGATCCTCACAACCGGTTCGCCGAGAACGTCTGAGGACAGACGTATGTTCATTATCTTCATTGCCGCCGGATTGATCTTCTGAACCTCCAGCTTGTCGTTCAGGACGATGATTCCGTTCGGCGAATTGTTGACGATATTGTCGGAGAAGGATTCCGCCTTTTCCTTCAGATACGGCAGGCACATGGAGATCTCCGCCTTGCCCTGGAACACTGCAACCGCCTTTTCGCGGCAGGTGTTGTA
>FR891185.1:84937-91196 GCA_000433515.1 Candidatus Colimorpha enterica
TTGTAGCCGCAGGAGCCGCAGTTCAGCTCGTCCTCCGGCTTTGTCTTGCCCATCTGCTTAAGCACATCGCGGAGCTCGTCATCCGTCGGCATGGGAAGGCGCTTTTCGATCGGCTCTATTACCTTTTTCAAAGCCCCGGCGTCCGGCTGTGTGACGATGAAGTCGTTCTTTCCGGCATACCTCTTTATCGATGTGTGATTTACTATCGGAGAGCGGTGGTATTTCTCCATGACCGGCCCGCCGATGCAGCTGCCCTCGCACGCCGACATTTCGATGAAGCACCTGTGCACCTTTCCGTCGGTTATGTCGTGAAGCGCGTCGATGCAGTTTGCGACTCCGTCAACCTCTATGTAGGTATATTCGGGAAGCCTCTCGTTCATCGTGTCGAGAATCCCCCCTGATGTCGGGAACAGGCGCTCGCGGCTGTTGATGCTGTTGTCGGTGCCTTTTTCCGGGACAACGTTTTCGGCTCTCATCCATTCGGTAAGCTCCTCAAACGTCAGAACCGCGTCGGTGTAGCCGCCGTAATAGTCTGCCTCGTCTTTTTTCGCGACGCAGGGACCGATGAACACCGTCTCGGCGTCCGGATGTCTCGCTTTGATGTCCCGGCAGTGAGCCTGCATCGGGGAAAGCGTATCGGCAAGGCAGGGAAGAGCCTGCGGAAAATACTTTTGTATCAGCAGATTCACGGAGTGGCAGCAGGACGAAATAAGCACGTCCCGGTGCTCTTCACGCAGCATCCTCTGATATTCGTTCTTGACAATGGTTGCACCGACAGCGGTTTCCTCCGCATCGGCAAATCCGAGCTTTTTAAGGGCGGCGCGCATATTATCGATCCCGACTCCGTCATAATTCGCGGCGAACGACGGCGCGAGGCTTGCTATCACCGGAGCTCCGCTCTGGATCATGACCCTGACCTTCTCGGTTTCGCTTGTTATCTCCTTTGCGTTCTGCGGACATACCACAAAGCACTGACCGCAGAGAATGCATTCGTTTCCGATGATGTTCGCCTGATTTCCCGAGAAGCGTATCGCCTTCACGGGGCAGTGGCGGATACATTTGTAGCAGTTTTTGCAGTTTGATTTCTTGAGTCTGAGACAGTCGGACATGGCTGATGCTCCTTTCCGGTATTGCCTTTATCGGGTTTTTCCAAACGGAATAAGGACGTGCTCTTTGAAGAAAGCGTCAAATCCCGCCGGTGTTACTCCGGTATATGTGTTGTCGTCTATCTGTATCGTAACGCCGATGCGGTTGCAGTTGCCGGTGCAGAAATTCCCGGCGAGGGTGACGTCATCCTCAAGTCCGTGTTCTGCGATGGCTTTTTTGAAAAGCTCTACCAGCTCGTATGAACCTTTCAGGCAGCAGGAGCTGCCGACGCATATCATGATTATCATTCCGTTCCTCCGTTTCCGAGAACTGAGAGAACCTTCTCGGCAAAGACTGCTTCCGCAGTTTCCGGGCTGACCGAAAGCGTTTCGCCGTCGATATTGACGCAGACACCCCTGCGGCAGTCGCCCATGCAGAAGGTTCCGCCAAGCTCTACGCGGTCCTTAAGTCCGTTTTCGGCAATAAGACGCTGAAACTGTTCAACTACCTGTCTCGAACCCTTCAGATGGCACGAGCTACCTATACAAACCGTGATTTTCATTTGTTGTGACCGTTCCCCTTACTTTTCAACATCCGGCTCAGACTCCGTTGCAATTCTGTTGTAGAAATCCCGCTTTTCCGGCATTCCGCTGACCGATGCTGCAGCCGCCATTATCGGGAACCAGCTCTTTATATGCTCCGCGTCGGTTCCGCTCTTTTCGCAGTAAAGCCGGAGATATCTGCCCGCAGTCTCATTCTGTCCGTCGCACATGAACATGAGGCAGGTCATTGCCGCGTCGGATGCCGGATCGCCGCACGATGCGTGTGACCAGTCAAGGATATAAGGCGTACCGTCCGGCGTGACCGTGATGTTCGACGGGTTGAAATCCCCGTGACACAGAGACGCGTGCTTCGGCATTGCGTCAAGCCGGTTGTGGATATCATAGCGCGCCGTTGCCGGGAGCAGCGAGGCGCATATTTTTCTGTGAAGCTTATCGTTCAGCTTCGGAAGCGCCGGAACCGATTTCGATGCCACCTCGCAGTGGAGCGCAGCCATCACGTCAAGCCATTTTCCTGAGTCATCGGCGATAAGCTGAGCAAGATTCTTCCCTTTGATATATTCCGAAACGATAGCCCATCTGCCGTCGATTCTGCTTACTTCAAGAATTGCCGGGATATGAAGCCCTGTTTCCTCGACAAGCGCCTGATTGAGAGCCTCGTTCAGAACATCGGCTTTTGTGAAGTCGTTATCGAATACCTTTATTACCCGGTCTCCGTCACGGAATACCGTTTTGTTGTTTCTCACAGCGATTATTCTGTCAAGATTCATTGAAATCATCACCCTTTCCGCCCGCGCGGGATATCGGACAAAACCTGTCCCTTATAATTATACCACAGTTCCGCCTGCAGGCGATATGCGAAATAGATATGAAGATATATATACGGTCATATGCCGTTCAGGTACAGTCGCTTTGCCTTTACGACCTCTGTGATGAAGTCCTTGTCAAGGTCGGTCAGACGGTAGGATTTTTTGTAGATAAGAACATCGCGGTACATTTTTTGCGTACTGACGCATTTTTTCATGACAAGTCCGTATTTTTCAAGCAGTCCGTCGGGAATCGGCGACACCCACATGAAGGTTCCGGGAACCTTTGACAGCAGGTCAAACTGGCTTGCACGCTCGAAAACGAATATCTTCCTGTCGGTTATATCGGGGGTTTCCTCTCTCCTTACCGTTGCCATTGACAGCGACGGCACATACGGGTCGGCGTGCGCGATCTCGGTGTACGGTACAAGGTCGTCGTAGCTTATCCCGTCCTTTTTCGCCAAAGGATGCTTTTCCGACATCAGAAGCAGGAAGGAAAACTCCGATATCAGTTCGGAATTCAGCTCCTTCTCCTCAAGCATAGTACTGAAATACTGCTCATATGCCGTCTGGAATCTGATTATTCCGAGGTCATAGCCGTCCTCAGTCACGTTTTTGACAGCCCTCTGCGCGTTGGTTTCCTTGTACATGAGATCGATGGGAGAGCTTTCGCTCAGGTGCGCGGCAAACTCCGTGAATGCGCAGGAAATGTAGCTTGAACGCGGCACCGAGACGGAAAAGGTCTTCCGGTGCTTTTTCCCCTGCGTGTAAACTGCCTCGACCTCATCAATCTGCCGGAGGATGTTTTTTGCGTAAGACAGGAATTCCTCACCTTCGGGAGTTGTCTTTACGCCCTGCGGAGAACGCGCGAAGATCGTTATTCCGAGCGACTCCTCAAGCTCCTTTATCGCACGGCTCAGGTTCGGCTGTCCCATATACAGGTTTTCCGCCGCACGGCTTATCGATTTTGTTTTTGCCACCTCAACAGCGTATTTGAGATACAGTATGTTCATGTTATCCCCTTGTCCGGAGTCCGCAAAAGTGAGTTGTCTCCGATTTCAGCCCGTTTTTGTTTCAATTCATACTATTATAACATTTTTGCTCCGGTTTTGCAAGGCTGGAGCATGAAAAAGTTCCGCCCTGAGCCACGGCACTGCCATATTATGCGCTGTAACCGCCTGTCCGGATAAAAGCAGCAGAAAACAGTCCCGCCTTCATCCGTTTTGCCGGGGAAGGCGGGACCTGTTTTATGAAATTATCCTTCAAACGAGTAGAGGATCGAGGAAACGGCTCCGTCGCGGAAAACAAAGGAGAGCTTTGTTCCGTTTTTCTCGAAGGTCGCGCCGTTTTCCGATTCATCCGCAGGCGTGCCGTAGGTCGACATCACCTTGTCCTTTGCATCGCCGACCGAGATCTTTTCGCCGGTGGAAACCGAGTCGTCCTGAAGATAGATCGACAGCACCTTTTCGGGCTGGCTTTTGTCGGTATAGGTCGTCAGCTGTACGGAGGAGTAGTAATAGACCGTCTCTGTCCCGTCAAAGGCGCAGGACGGGGATTCCGTCTTGTTTTCGTACTCACCGAGGATCGCAACCGCATCAGCGCCGCTCATCCCGCGGCAGATCTCTTTTCCGCCGAAGGTGAAAACGAACCCGTCAGACTTCGGCCCGTCGGTAACGGTTCCGGAGGAGACCGGGCTTTTGCCGGTTCCGACAGAGCCGCTTGTGACCGGTTTTGTTCCGGGCTTTCCGCAGGCAGAGGCGGCAAGCGTCAGCGCAAGAAGCGAAATTATAAAAAGTTTTTTCATGATTCTGTTCCTTTCCCGTTAATACGGTTATCCGATATCGAGGCTTGTTGTAATGCCGGAAATTTTTCCGGTTTCGGCAAGTTCTTTTTTCTGATATTCAATGACACCGTCGCGGAATCTGCGGATGCTGTCCCACGCGCTGTCGTATTCCTTGTCGCCGCGGTGGTCGGTGAGAGATAGGTCAGCCGAGAGAAGCTCTCCCAGAACAGCCGTCAGCTTTCCGGCGCCTGCATGGTTGAGATGAAGCCCCGCATCGTAGGTGTCGGTCATATAGTCAATGCCGGTCCTGTCCTGCATTTCAAGAAAGTTGTAGTACGGAATGCCGTTCTTCGCGGCATATTCCGTGACCTGCTCCTCCCATTCATCGTACCAGTACGGGCTTATTGACGGGGCTTTGACGAATATCAGCTCTACGCCGTTTTCCCGGCAGAGCTTTACCATTTTGTCGAGGTATTCATAGCACCTGTCGGAGAAGCGGTAATCGGCAAGCTCCTGTCCCTTCGGGAAGAAGTCGGTGCCTTTAACGTCGATCCTCGGGACATAGCCCGCAGCAGAGACGGTCGGCTTCTTTTTCAGCATATACCGGAAATCGTTTGCGTCAAGCTCCGACCAGCGGGAGTGAAACCGGAGGATCGGCAGAAGATATGAAAGCCGGTCCTCTCCCTCTGTTACCGACGCGTTTATCCCGCGGATCTTCGCTGCCGACAGCTTCATTCCGTCAAAAGCCAGCCGGTTGTACGCCTCACTCTGCGGTTCGCCGTATTTCAGGGCGAGGACGCTGAAAACAAATGCCTTCGGCTTTTCGTACTTAAGCGTCTCCTCCATGAGGCAGTATGACATCCACGTCAGCTGCTGCGGTGACCCACGCAGATAGGACGATATCCCGTACCCGTCGTAAAGCGCCACCGGATCGATATTTTCGTATATCTCGCAGTCTCCGACGAAAATCACATCGTGATTCTTCGGAGATGAGTAGTATTCCGCAATAAGATTGCCCTCGCGCGCCTCCGATATGTATTTCGGCACAAGAAGCGCCTGAAGCAGGTATCCGACGGTAAGAATGACAGCCGCGCAGACAGCCGGCGCGATGATTTTTCTTGCTTTCATTTCATCACCTCAGAACTGTCCGTAAATAAAGTCGCCGGAATTGTATCCGGGTCCGTATGCACCGAAAACTATTATCACGAAGAAGAGCAGGACAAACAGTCCGACCCTTACCGGAGACGGCAGTTTTCTCATTTTTTCTCTGACCGACCCGCTCCTCTGGATCATGCTGACAGTAAACAGCAATATGACGGACACGGCAATGACCGCGTAATCGTAAGCGGTAAGTCCGAGATTCATAAGAGTCCCGTCCGTCAGCGCCCCGAGTCCCGGCTTAAGGAACACGGAACCCATTGCGGAAAACGCAAGTCCGACGGTTGCATAGCAGTCAAACGTGCGGAGAAACGACATCAGGATGTTGGTTCTTATGACCTGAACGCCGTCCCAGAAGCGGGAGGCACGGAGCTTCGGAAATTTTGCCGCGAATTTACGGTAAAGCGGCGAAAGCTCCTGCGATATCAGGATCACCGCGCAGTTGAGAAGCCCCCATACGATGAAATTCCACTTTGCGCCGTGCCACGCTCCGGTTGCGAACCAGAGAATTGCCGAGGCAAGGTAGACCGGAACACGCTTTGCGGCTCCGCTTCCGAAATGCTTCTTTGTCGCCTTTGTCAGCTTCATCATGCCCTTTGAAGTGGAAAGCGGGTAAAAGGTGTAGTCCCTGAACCATGTTCCGAGGGTGATGTGCCATCTGCGCCAGTATTCCGCGATGTTTTTCGAAAAGAACGGACGGTTGAAGTTCTCGCTGAGCGAAATGCCGAGCGTTTCGGCAATTCCGATGGTTATATCGATGCCGCCGGTGAAATCGCACCAGAGCTGTATGGCATAGAAAAGCATTCCGACGGCGACCATGGCACCGCGGTATTTATCCGGAGCACCGCAGATCGCGGCAACGGCGG
>FR891185.1:91242-95585 GCA_000433515.1 Candidatus Colimorpha enterica
CGGTCGGCGACCACAATTTTCTTGAAATAGCCGAAAAGCATCCTCTCGACGCCGGAGGAAACTGCGCGGGGATCGAATTCATGCCGTGCATACAGCGTCGGCGCCATAAGGTCGTACCGTCCGATGGGCCCCTGTATCAGCTGAGGGAAGAACGAGACGAAAAGCGCAAGCCGGAAGGGGTTCTTCTCGGCTTCATATTTCCCGAAATACACGTCGGCAACATATCCGACCGTCTGGAATATATAGAACGATATACCGAGCGGGAGGATGATATTGAGTGTCGCGATCGATGCCGTTTTCGAGAAGATCCCGATGATTGCATTTATGTTTGTGATGAAGAAATTCAGGTATTTGAAGGCGAAGAGAATACCGAAATCAAGAAGCACAACGGCAAGAAGCCATCGCGAGCAGGCAGTCCCCGTCTTTTTCCGGAACGCCTTCTTTTCGTCCTTTGTCAGCTCCGGGTGCGATTTGAGATGCTCCGCCTGCTTTTCCCGCAGGGAAGTGAAGCGCCGCGTCACAAAATATGCCGAGCCTGTGACAATGACGATGAATATCAGGTACCGTATGTCGGAGCAGGCATAGAAGAACAGGCTTGCCGCCAGAAGAAACTGCCACTGGAATTTCCTTGCCGCCGTGTAATACAGAATCACCGACAGCACCGCAAACAGCGCGAACGGGACAGAGGTAAAGCTCATTCGTCAATAAGCTCGCTGACAAGCTCCCAAAGGGCTGCCGCGGAGTTGAAATTTTCCGGAACGATGCGATCCGCCGGAATGCGGACGTCGAATTCATTGAAAATGTCGGTAACGAGCGAAACTATGTCCATTGAATCAAGAATTCCGTCGTCAACAAGGGTGTCGCAGGTCTCAAAGTCCACGTCGGGGTGAAGTTCGGTTAAAAATCCGATGATCTTGTCCATTTTGTTTTTCCTTTATCTTGTTTGGGTTTTACTGTCCGTTGATTCCGGCGATATCCGCCTTGCCTTCGATGACGGACAAGAGCAGTTTTCTGTCCAGTTTTCCGTTCAGTGTCAGCGGCATTGCGGCAAGAAGCATTATCTCGCCCGGTATCATGTACCGCGGGAGTCGGGATTTCAGGTATTTCAGCAATTCGTTTCTGTCAACCGTTCCGGTGACAAACAGAATTATCTTCTTTTTCTGCGTGTCATAAAGACAGCAACAGAGAGAAACTCCGTCATAGGTCGATGCCGCGGCTTCGATCTCGCCGAGCTCTATGCGGTAGCCCATGTGCTTTATCTGAAAGTCCTTGCGGGAGACAAAGACCAGCTCGCCCCTTTCGTTGAGCCTGCCGAGGTCGCCGGTGCGGTAGATTATCTCCGGATAAACGCTGTTCAGCGGGTTCTGAACAAATGCGGCGGAGGTGCGCTCCGGGTTGCTGTAATAGCCGAAGGTCACGCAGGTGCCGCGCAGACATATCTCGCCGATCTCTCCCTGAGGAACCTCTTTTCCGTCCTCGGAAAGGAGCATTGCCTCGGTGTTCTGAAAAGGCTTTCCGATAGGAAGAACCTCGTCGTCGCGGAATTCGCGGTCAACGATGTACCAGCACGATGCGCCGGTGCATTCGGTCGGACCGTACAGGTTTATGAATTTCGCATCCGGAAGAACCTTCTGCCAGATGTGATACTGTTTTACCGGGAACACCTCGGAGCTTATGCCGACCGTGCGAAGGAATTCCGGTCTTATCGTGTCGAACGTTCCAACAGACGATACTATCGAGAGGGCTGAGGCGACCCAGCAGATCGTGTTTATGCGGTTCTCGTTCAGGAATCCGATCAGCCTGACCGGGAAGGAAAACAGCATTTTCGGAATGAATACGGCTGTTGCACCACATTTGAGGGTGGGGAACAGCTCCTTCATGCAGGCATCGGTGTAGAGCGGCGTCTGATTGCCGAACACGGTATCCTCGCTGACCTTAAGCACGTCCGACAGCCGGTCGATGTAATTTATGACCGAGCGGTGGCAGGCGACAACGCCCTTCGGAACTCCCGTAGACCCGGAGGTAAAGAGAACATAAAGCGGGTCGGTATCAATGTGGCGTGCGCGTATGCCGGAAAGGAGAGCATCGTCCGGAACGGTTTCAGCGGCTTCGGAACAGAGCACGGCGTCCTTTTCGCGTCCGACCTTTTCAAGCAGGGGCAGCGCGGAACCGTCGCAGATCACCGCGCAGTCGCCGAGAGTTCTGAATATCAGCTCGATTCTGAAAAGCGGCATTTCGGCATCAAACGGGACATAATAGCATCCGGCATATGCCGCGCCGAGAAAGGCGGTAACCTCGTACGGTCCCTTCTTCATAAAAACGGCGACCGGTTTTCTGTAATATCCCATGCGGGAAATGCAGGTTCCGATACCTCTTGCCGCGCGGTGAACCTCCGAGAAGGTCATCGACGTCTTTCCGTCGGTATAGCAGACCTTGTCGGGAAGCCTTTCTGCGGTCTGCTCGAGATATTCAAGGATATTTGTCATGACAGCTCTACCCTCACTCCGCTATATCGTAACCGGTATAGAGGCTTTCGTCGTATTCATAGTACCCGAAAAAAGTGCCGCCGGTTCCCGAGTATTTGTTTTCAAGCTCGGTAAGCTGACGGAGGATGGTTTTGGTCATCTTTCCCGTCTTTGCGTAATTGCCGCTTATCGGGGTGGGGAGCGGACAGGAGTCCACAAAATACCACTTTCCGTCGTCAAAGAGCACAAGGCTCCACCAGTGGCGGGATTTGCCCTCGACCCTTCTCACCTCGGTGTTTTCAATGCCGAGATGCCTGAAAAGAAGCGTGTTCATGGCGTAATAGGTATAGCAGTCACCGCCGCCGGTCGTCATTCCCTCGTATGCGGCTGTGTATACGTCGGATTTTGTTGATCTTCCGGTGTATTTTATCTTCAGTCTTGTATAGTTCCAGATCTTTTTGATCTTTTCGTCGTTCGTCATGCCGTCATTGACTATCTTTTTTGCAAGATCGGCGATCATTCCCTCGACCTTCTCGATCGAAAGCTTTATAACGATCACGGTTCTGTATTCCTCTGCCGTATTTCCGGAGGAATCGACTGCCGTGTATTTCACTTTGTAGGTTCCGGCTTTGTTTCTGTTTACGGCGGAGGCGTCAACGGTGAATTCAATGTCCTCTCCGCTGTTGTCGGAGACGGTTACGCCGGATTTGTAGGAAATCGTGTCGCCGACGGTTATGGTTATGTCGTGAAGTCCGGAGAATACCGGCGGATCGGTGTCGGCAGCAACGGTGACCGTGACCTCATATACCGAAGAGTTGCCGTATGTGTCGGTGAGTCTTACCTTCACGGTGACGTCCCCTTCAGCCGAAAAATCTGGCTCCTCCGCAAACGAAAAGTCCACGGTGCTTACATCGGAGACATCGGTCACAAGGTCGGACGGCTTAACGCTTTTGCCGATAAGAACTACCGTCCCTTCGACCGGGACTGCACGGGGCGGCTCGGTATCGGCGACCTCGAAGGTTATTTCGTACAGGTGGTTGTTTATAAGCAGCTTTCCGTCATAAATTCCGGGGTTGCTTCTGTCGATCGAATCAGGGTCAAAACCGACGAACTCGGCGGCAAAGCCGGGGGTCGGAATATAGTCGGAGACTGTTACCGCCTCCGTCGAACCGACGGACACCTTCACCGTGCGGTTATAGGTACATACCGTAAGACGGACGGTGCGCGTTTCGGCTTCGTTTCCGTAGGTCAGCCTGAGCGGAACGGTGAATTCTCCCGCCTCCTTTGTCGACGGCTCGGTAACGAAAGAAACGCCGACGGTGTCAGGTTTGCCGTTTGCGACGAAATCCTCCGGAGATACTCTTGAGCCGGCGATCACCCGTATATCGGTGACCGTGACCTGCGAAAAAGCCTCGCGTGCCTGCTCTGTAAGCTCCTTTTTTTCGGCGTGAGCAATGACGACCGACAGTATGACGCCGGCGGCAAGGACTGCGGCGAAAACTGCGGATATTATCCATATGATTTTTGCGGTTTTTCTGTCGGACATGTTGATTTTCTGAAAACCTCCCGGATGACCGGACTGCGGCGGGTGCGTAGCATGGCGCCGTAAAAGCATATGTAGTCAGTATATCACAATGGCGGATATATGTCAATATTTTTTGAGAAAAAACGGCGTGTCCCTCCGTCCGCAGGAGCGGCAGAACCGGTTGAAAATACGCTCCGCCCGGCAGGCTGTGCACTTCCGGGCGGGGACATTGAATGCGGTTTATGATGTCAGGCTGTCGATGTACTCCTCAAGGCAAAGCCCCGAGCGGTACATTTCCGCCGCGTGATGACGTCCGACATAGCGGAAGTGCCACGGCTCAGGCAGATTGCCGG
>FR891185.1:95673-99679 GCA_000433515.1 Candidatus Colimorpha enterica
TAAGCCAGAGGTACGCATCCGTCCTGCGGAAGGCCTGTGCGGTCATTCCGGGGAACGATATGTCGGCGGAAAGTCCGCTCTGATGCTCGTCCTCACCGGGGCGGCTGACGGTGACGGTCGCAATGCTCTCCGCCATATTTTTTGTAAGTGTCGGATCTTTTTTCAGAATCCGTGCGACTTCCGCATCGAATTCCGCCTGCTGTTCTTCCTTCGGGACATACCCGCGGATGACGGAGAGCCGGTTTCCGGATGTGTCGGTCAGCGGAATGCCGAGAGCCTCCATTTCGGTGAACATGGCTTCAAGAGCCTTTCCGGGATACAGCCGCACGGAGACTGTGCCCGGGGCAATTCCGGACGGAAGAACCGAAATATCATCCGGCACGGATTTCACCGGATTTCCTCTGCCGAAGACCGTAAGAAAAGCATCGCGTTTTTTTCGTATCGGGTTGATGTATTCTTCATACCCGCTCATGTCGGAAAGAAACCCGTCGCCGTACGGGGGCTTCGGTTCCGTGCCGTTTCCGCTCATGTCGGTGTCGGCGGCAGGGGAGGAAATGTCGCTCCACCCGGCATTTTTCCGGCAGACAGCATTGAATACGAGCGCGCCGGCGGCTGATGTTATGACAAATATCATGGCGCAGATCACGCATCTTGCAATGATGATGTCGCGCTCGCGCGATCCTGCCGGCTGAGGCTTTCTGCCGTTCGGTTTTTTTGCCGTCATTGCTGATCTCCTCCGTCGTTTCCTTCGTTTCCGGGTTTGTTTGCCTCTTCGCGGAGGAGTATCTGCTGTTTTATGTCGTGATCGAGGGAGTCAAAATCTATTGCGGAAATCGCCTCGGATTTTTTGAATGCAAACGAGACGGTCACCTCGTCCCCGGTTTCGTCATCGGTTTCCCTTGTGACGGTAATGCGGTTCTTTTCGGAGTCAAGCTCTGCGCTGATACCGGAGAAACAGCGGTTCACAAAGTCCATCGGCACGTAAAGCCTGCCGTTTTTTACCTCGCAGTCGGATTCCATGCGCTCCGGTATGCCGTTTACGTAGGCAAGGCTCTGACCCACCGTAAACCTCACCGATTCTCCGCTTGCGCGGACGGTGTATTTAAGGCTTTCGGCATCTCCGGTGGTTGTCATGCCGCAGAGATCGGCAATCCCGGTCATGTCAAGGTAGTATACGTTTTCGGAACGCACCGTTGACCACGGATACGAGCGTCTTGACACAACGCTTTTTCCGGACATGACGATATACGTGTAATTCCGCGTCTCCGGCGAGGTGTGGCGCGGAAGCCAGAGCCGGAAAAGCAGAAGAGATACCGGCATAAGCACGGCATATATCACAAGCACAAGAAGCACCCTGTACCCGAAAACGGTGCGTTTCTTTTTGCGCTCCTGCTCTTCCTTTATTCTGTAATACTGCGGCTTTGTCGCCCTGCGTCTTGTTCCCGGCTCGGCGGGAGCGGTTTTCTGGCGCATTCTGCGGTTGAGGGGAGTCTGGGATTTAAGGTTGTTCTGCAGGTCGGAGGGCGCGGGATTCCTCTGCACCGGGCGGGCGGCGGAATATGTGTCGGGGCGCGGGGAAGGCTGCCTTCCTGCGCCGCTCCGTGCGCGGGTGTCAGAGGGCTGTCCTTTCGGAGCGCGCGGAGGCACGGGAGACCTTCTGCGGTTTCCGGTATTATTGTTGTGTCGTTCGGGAGTATTCACGGTATCCGAAACCCTTTCGCTTACGGGAATGTGACCTTGATTTATATTTATATTATATCACAGTCTTTCTGGGAAATCAACATTCCGGAGGCGCTCTTGCCGTTTTTTTCGCACCGTTGTGCAGTTTATTCCGGATTTGTTTACAAAAATTTTTGTTATTTCTATTGTACAGCGGGATTTTTTGCGGTATAATATACTTAATCAAAGACCACAGTCTGTTGTGATTGATTTCACAAGGGGGTATTTACTATGTTCAAGAAGAAAGAAGAAAACAAAACTCTCGATATCCTTCTCAAGGTGTTCCTTGCCGTCGGAATCGTAGCCGGGATCTGCGTCATCGCAAAGATCCTCTATGACAAGTACAAGCAGAAGCTCTGCCTGCTCTGCGACGACGACTGCGACTGCAACTTCGAGTGCCTTGACAACGACGGGATCGACTGTGACTGCGACAATTGCGAATACGCAGGCGGCGCGGACGAAGAGGCTCCGGAGACCGAAGAGGCTTCCGAGGCTGAGGCTGAAGCATAATTTCAGTTATCGGGGGGTGTCGGGAAACTCGTATCCGGGTTTTCCGGCAGCCCCTTTTTATTCTTATTTGTACAAAACGACAGTAAACGGAGAACGGCAATGGAACACGGAGATACGGTAGCCGCGATATCGACCCCGTACGGACGGGGAGGCATCGCGGTGATCAGAATAAGCGGCTCTGAGGCGGCGGAATGCGCGTCGCGATTTTTTGTGCCCTTCAGCGGAAAGAGACTTTCCGATTATCCCGGAAACCGCACGGTGTACGGGGCGATATATCATAACGGAGTCAGGATCGACGACGGGATCGCCGCCGTTTTCCGCGCGCCGCATTCCTTTACCGGAGAGGACACGGTCGAGATAAGCTGTCACGGCGGTATCGTTCTTGCTCAGACGGTGCTTGAGTCGGCAATAGCCTCCGGCTGCCGCTGTGCCGGGGCGGGAGAGTTCACAAAAAGGGCTTTCCTTAACGGAAAGATCGGGCTTTCCCAGGCGGAGGCGGTGATGGGACTTATCGATGCCGCGTCGCTTGAGAGCATAAAGCTGTCGTCGGCGCAGTCAAGGGGCGTGCTTGCCGCGGAGATCAGCCGGCTGAGAGAAAAGCTGACCGGAATAATCGCGTCTGTCTATGCCTACATAGACTACCCTGACGAGGACCTTACCGACATGACCCCCGATGAGCTTCTTTCCGGTATATCCGGGCTTCGTAGGGAGGCGGAAAAACTGCTTTCGACGTACAGGACCGGAAAGGCGGTGTGCGAGGGGATCGTTACCGCCATCGTCGGAAAACCGAACACCGGAAAGTCGTCTGTCCTCAACCGCATTCTCGGAAAAGACCGCGCGATAGTCACACCGGTCGCCGGAACCACGCGCGACACGGTCGAGGAGACTGTCTGCGTCGGAAGGGTCACCCTCCGTCTCTGCGACACCGCGGGAATACGCGACACCGACGATGAGGTGGAGCGCATCGGCGTGAAAAGGTCAAAGGAGCTGCTTGACAGCGCCGGACTTGTGCTTGCCGTTTTCGACCTTTCATCGCCGCCGGATGACGGGGACAGAGAAATGATATCGCTTCTGTCGCATTCCCGTGCGGAGGTCATCCCGGTATTCAACAAATCCGACCTTCCGCACCCGGAAAATGCTCCGGAGCTTCCGGAGGGGTGGGAGCCGGTTTGTGTTTCCGCCGTTACCGGGGAGGGCTTTGATGTGCTTTACAGCCGGATATCGTCGCTTTTTGTTTCGGAATCGATCGATTACGATACGACGCCCGTCATTTCGAACGCGCGTCAGAACGCCGCTCTCTCCGCAGCCTGCGAACACATAAGATCGGCGGAATGTGCGCTTGCATCCGGCTTTACACAGGATGTTGCCGGTCTTGATCTTGAACTGGCGCTGGGCAAACTCGGCGAGCTTGACGGACGCGCCGTTACCGGAGAGATAACCGACTGCATTTTCAGCCGCTTCTGCGTAGGAAAATGAAATATCTTTCATGACATCATATCCCCGCCGCCGGCATATAAATATCTTTACCGGATATAATAACGTATGCAAACGGACTGCCGGACTGCCGCACGCGGCGGTCGGCATAAGTTTTATTTTACCGAAAGGCTGGGACATATCATGAAAGAAAATAACAGGAACCGCAGCGAAAACCGCGACATCATAGAAAGGTACTGCCCGAGGCGCGGCGAAAACGTTGTGATGACCCGCACCTGCGGTGAGCATCCGCATACCGAGTGCATGGACTATTCCTCCTGTCCGTACGAAAAGGACAGACTCT
>FR891185.1:99715-108652 GCA_000433515.1 Candidatus Colimorpha enterica
GTGCCGGTTCGGTATAAGTGACGAAACGCGGCTGAAATATTGCAATAAAATTTCCGATAAAGCCGTTGACTTTCGGCTCCGGTGTGTGATATAATACTTTGTGTTAAATGAAGTTTTCCGCAACTGACGGATTGGTGGGTCACCACCGGGGAACGGGAAATTATAACGCCGACCGTCTGGGCAGTTTTGCGTGTCACACCGCAGGACTGCCTATTTTTATTTTTCATCGCAGCGGATGAGGAAACGGAGATAAACTATGAAGAAGATCGGTATCGTCATGGGAAGCGACAGCGATATGCCTGTTGTTTCCAAAGCCATCGGTGTGCTCAGGGAATACGGAGTGCCTTACGAGGTACATGTATATTCCGCACACAGGACGCCGGAGGAGGCGCGCGATTTCGCCCTTACCGCAAGAGAAAGGGGATTTGGCGCAATAATCGCCGCTGCCGGGATGGCGGCTCATCTCGCCGGGGCAATGGCTGCAAATACAACCCTCCCTGTTATCGGGATACCTGTAAAATCAAAGAACCTTGACGGCATTGACGCGCTCCTTTCAACGGTACAGATGCCAACCGGACTTCCGGTTGCGACCGTTGCGATTGACGGAGCCGCCAATGCCGCCCTGCTTTCGGTGCAGATACTTGCGGTGACCGACAGTGATCTTGCCGCAAAGCTTGATGAGGCACGGGCAGCGGGACGCGAAAAGGTGCTTGCGAAGAACCGCGCCGCGGAAGAAGAATTCAACCGGTAAATAAAATAACAGCAACTCAACGGAAACGAAAGGAACACGATCATGGAAAAGAGAGAACAGCTTTACGAGGGAAAAGCAAAAAAGGTCTTTGCTACCGACGACCCGGAGCTTTACATAGTGTCCTACAAGGACGACGCCACAGCCCTTGACGGACTGAAAAAGGGAACGATAGCCGGAAAGGGAGCGGTGAACAACCGTATGTCAAACCGTCTTATGCAGATCCTTGAAAAAAACGGTATCCCCACGCATTTCGTGAAGGAGCTTTCCGACAGGGAGACGCTTGTGAAAAAGGTCTCCATCGTGCCTCTTGAGGTGATCGTCAGAAATATCTCCGCCGGCTCTTTCGCAAAGCGCTACGGAGTTGACGAGGGGATCGTGTTTGACGCCCCGACGGTCGAATTTTCATACAAAAACGATGATCTTCACGATCCGCTTATCAATTCATATCATGCAGTCGCGCTGAAGCTGGCGACTCCGGAGGAGATCGGAAGGATTAAGGAGCTTGCGTTCAGGGTGAATTCGGTTCTTAAGGACTATTTCATAAAGCTCGGCGTAAAGCTGGTCGATTTCAAGCTGGAGTTCGGACGGCTTTCCGACGGAACGATCGTTCTTGCCGATGAGATATCCCCCGACACCTGCCGCTTCTGGGACAGCGAGACGAACGAAAAGCTCGACAAGGACCGCTTCAGACGTGATATGGGCGGCGTCGAGGACGCATACAACGAGATGATGAGGAGAGTCTTCGGTAACTGAGGCGGTATTATGAGTGACATAAGAGAAGAATGCGGAGTGTTCGGAGTATATTCCGACACCTCCTGCGACCTTGCGACCGACGTGTATTTCGGGCTGTTCTCGCTCCAGCACCGCGGGCAGGAGAGCTGCGGCATAGTTGTCAACGACGACGGGCTGTTTCATGCCTATAAGGACACCGGGCTTGTGAACGACGTGTTCAGCACGGAGCGCCTTTCGTCGCTCGGCAGCGGAAACATCGCGATAGGTCACGTAAGATACGGCACGACCGGCGGCAACGCGAGAGAAAACGTTCAGCCTGTCGTTGTCAATCACATCAAGGGCAGAATGGCTCTTGCCCACAACGGAAATCTTGTCAATTCCTTCGAGCTCCGCTCCGGGCTTGAGCTTGAGGGCTCGATATTCCACACGACAAGCGATACCGAGGTCATTTCGTATATAATCACAAAGGAGCGCCTGACCTCCCCGACCATCGAGGACGCGGTCAGCCGTGCAATGGACAGGATAAAGGGCGCATACTCACTGGTTCTTATGTCCCCGCAGAAGCTGATCGCCGTGAGGGATGAGAACGGCTTCCGCCCGCTGTGCTACGGAAAGACGGGTGACGGAAAATACATCGTCGCCTCGGAAAGCTGTGCGCTTGACGCGGTCGGCGCGACGATGATCAGGGACATAGAGCCCGGAGAGATCGTCGTGTTCGACAAAAACGGCGTAAGAAGCCTGAGGGAGCACTGCGGAAAGCGCGCTCCGACGCTATGCGTATTCGAATACATATATTTTGCCCGTCCCGACTCGGTCATCGACGGCTGCAATGTACATGCCGCAAGGTCGCGCGCCGGCGCATTCCTTGCACTTGAGCACCCGGTTCAGGCGGATATCGTCGTCGGAGTTCCGGATTCCGGCATTGATGCGGCGATAGGCTATTCAAAGCAGTCGGGGATCCCGTATGAAATGGGCTTCGTGAAGAGCAAATACATAGCCCGCACCTTCATAGCTCCCGGTCAGAAGGCAAGGGAAAACAAGGTCAAGCTGAAGCTGAACCCGATATCCGAGACGGTAAAGGGGAAGCGCGTTGTTCTTATCGACGATTCGATAGTCCGCGGAACGACGAGCGCAAGAATAGTGAAGCTGCTCCGCGAGGCGGGGGCAAAAGAGGTGCATATGAGGATATCCGCTCCGCCGTTCCTCAATCCCTGCTATTACGGCACCGACATCGATTCGAGGGACAACCTCATCGCCTGCCGCCACACGGTGGAGGAGATCGCGGAGATAATCGGGGTGGACAGCCTCGGTTACCTGAGCGTTGACAGCGTCAGGAAAATCGCAAAGGGGACAAACGGCGGCGGCTACNNGGACAAACGGCGGCGGCTACTGCACCGCCTGCTTCAGCGGGGAATACCCGACCGAGACACCGAGCGAAACAAACAAGAACCGCTTCGAGAGACGCATCTCGGAGGCAAAGGACTGACCGAAAGGAAATAAAAATGAAAAGCCAGAGCGAGAGTTACAGAAGCGCGGGGGTTGACATCACCGCCGGCTACCGCGCCGTTGAGCTTATGAAAAGCCACATAAAGAGGACAAACACTCCCGGCGTTCTGTCGGGCATAGGAGGCTTCGGCGGGCTGTTTTCGCCGGATCTTACCGGGATGAAGAATCCCGTGCTTGTCAGCGGGACAGACGGGGTCGGAACAAAGCTGAAGATCGCATTTCTGATGGGCAGGCACGACACCGTCGGGATAGACTGCGTTGCGATGTGCGTGAACGACGTCATCTGCTGCGGGGCAAAGCCGCTGTTCTTCCTTGACTATATAGCCTGCGGGAAGAACATACCCGAAAGGATCGCCGAAATAGTCTCCGGAGTTGCGGAGGGCTGCGTTCAGTCGGGCTCCGCGCTTATCGGCGGCGAGACTGCCGAAATGCCGGGATTTTATCCGGAGGACGAATACGACCTTGCCGGTTTTTCCGTCGGCATAGTTGACCGCGACAGGATAATCGACAGCGGGAAAATGCAGGTCGGAGACACCGTTATCGCGCTTCCGTCGAGCGGAGTACATTCAAACGGCTTTTCGCTCGTCAGAAAGGTTTTTGACGTTGAGAATTCCGACATAAAGAAGCCGCTTGACTGCCTCGGCGGGAAGAGCATCGGCGAAACGCTGCTCACCCCGACGAAGATCTATGTTAAACCGGTGCTTGCACTGCTTGACAGGGTCAGCGTCCGCGGCATCTCTCATATCACCGGCGGCGGATTTTACGAAAACATTCCGAGAAGCATTCCGGACGGTCTTTCTGCGGTCATCGACAGAAAATCGCTCCGCATCCTTCCGGTATTCGACCTCATCGCGCATGACGGCAATATTCCGGAGCGCGATATGTTCAACACCTTCAACATGGGCGTCGGAATGAGCATTGTTGTTCCGGAGAGCGAGACCGACACCGCCCTCTCGGTGCTTAAAGAAAACGGCGAGGACGCATATGTCATCGGCAGGATCGGAAGCTCCGACGAAAAGGTCAGGATAATATAATGGGCGAAGGGAAGGCGCGCATTGCCGTGCTGATCTCCGGCGCCGGCACAAATCTTCAGGCGCTTATCGATGCGGAGAAAAGCGGGATCCTTCATTCCGGAAAGATAGTCTGCGTTATTTCCTCCTCTCCCTCGGCATACGGGCTGACAAGGGCAGAGAACGCGGGCATACCGGCATTTGTCGCCGAAAAAAAGGCTCTCGGCTCGCAGGAAGCGTTTGAGAAAGCGATAGTGTCAAGGCTTACGGAGTGCGGCGCGGAGCTTATTGTTCTTGCCGGGTTCATGTCGATACTCAGCGCGGACTTTACCGCCCGTTACCGCGACAGGATAATCAACGTCCACCCGTCGCTTATCCCGTCGTTCTGCGGGAAGGGCTATTACGGGCTTAAGGTTCACGAGGCGGCGCTTGCCTACGGCGTGAAGGTGACCGGCGCCACGGTTCATTTCGTAAACGAAATTCCCGACGGCGGGAAGATAATCATGCAGAAGGCGGTTTATATCGACGGCGGCGACACGCCGGAATCACTTCAGAAAAAGGTCATGCGCGAGGCGGAGTGGGTCATTCTCCCGCTTTCGGCTGAAAAGATATCACAGGAAATCATGAAAGGCAGGGAATGAAAATGGCACTTTATGACATCGGAAAGCTGCTCCGCGAAAACACCTATCCCGGACGCGGCATAATCATCGGAATGACCGGAGACGGGAAAAAAGCCGCGATTGTCTATTTCATAATGGGCAGAAGCGAAAACAGCCGCAACCGCGTCTTTGAAAGAACCGGAAACGGTATGCGCACGCGGGCATACGACGAGTCAAAGCTGACCGATCCGAGCCTGATAATATATAACCCGTTCCTTTCTCTGCCGGGTACCGACATAATCACAAACGGCGACCAGACGGACACGGTTTATAACGCGCTTCTTCAGGGCGGGACGTTTGAGAGCGCACTTATGACCCGCGAATCTGAACCCGACGCGCCGAATTATACTCCGAGGATCTCCGGGATCGTAAGCTACGGAGAGGGAGAGCGCGGATTTACCTATGAGCTGTCGATCCTTAAAAGCGGAAACGGCGACCCGTCGGTCTGCAACCGTTATTTCTTCCGCTATGTTCCGCGTCCCGGATATGCACATTTCATACATACCTATAAATGCGACGGAAACCCGATCCCGTCGTTTTACGGCGAGCCGGAGGAGGTTTCGCTCCCGGATACTGCGGAGGAGGCTGCGGAACTTATCTGGAACAGCCTCAATACCGACAACCGTGTCTCGCTTTTCGTAAGATACCTTCCCCTCGACGGCGGAGAGCCGGACGAGAGGATCATCAACCGCAACAACTGATATCACGGAAAACAGAAGGAAAGGAACCGAAAATGAACGAATACCAGCTCAAATACGGATGCAATCCCAATCAGAAGCCGTCACGCATATACATGGAGGACGGCTCGGAACTGCCGGTCGAGGTGCTTTCCGGCAGACCGGGATATATTAATTTTCTTGACGCATTCAATTCGTGGCAGCTCGTGAAGGAGCTTAAGGAGGCAACGGGACTTCCGGCGGCAACCTCCTTTAAGCACGTAAGCCCCACCTCCGGTGCGGTTGCAGTCCCGCTTCCTTCGGATCTGAAGAAGGCGTGCTTTGTCGATGACATAGAGGGGCTTGACGATTCGCCGCTTGCCTGCGCCTATGCAAGGGCAAGGGGAACCGACAGGATGTCGTCCTTCGGTGACTGGATAGCCCTGTCCGATGTCTGCGACAAAACCGCGGCGCTTGTGATAAAGCGCGAGGTTTCCGACGGAATAATCGCCCCCGGCTACACCGACGAGGCACTTGAGATCCTCCGCTCAAAGCGCAGGGGCAATTACAACATCGTGAAGATCGACCCGTCGTACATCCCCGCTCCGGTCGAGAAAAAGCAGGTGTTCGGAATAACCTTCGAGCAGGGAAGAAACAATTTTGAGATAAACCGCGGTCTGCTTGAAAATATCGTGACTGCGAACAAAAACCTTCCGGAAAGTGCCGTCCGCGACCTTATCGTCTCGCTTATAACGCTGAAATATACCCAGTCGAATTCCGTCTGCTATGCGGTTGACGGGCAGGCGATAGGGGTCGGCGCGGGACAGCAGTCAAGGATCCACTGCACCCGTCTTGCCGGAAGCAAGGCTGACACATGGCAGCTCCGCAGACACGAAAAGGTGCTTTCCCTCCCGTTCAGAGACACCCTCGGGCGCGCCGACCGCGACAACGTGATCGACGGATATATCAACAAAAACGAAGAGGACGTCTGCGCCGACGGAAACTGGCAGAAATATTTCACCCGCCGTCCCGAACCGCTTACCGCATACGAGGCACGGGAATATCTTGACGGCATAACCGGCGTTTCTCTCGGCTCCGATGCGTTTTTCCCGTTCGGCGACAATATCGAACGGGCAAAGAAGAGCGGCGTTTCCTATATCGCCGAGCCGGGCGGGTCGATAAGAGACGACCTTGTCATTGAGTGCTGTGACCGGTACGGAATGGTCATGGCATTTACCGGAATGAGGCTTTTCCACCACTGATAAAAGGAGCTTTTGCTATGAAGGTAATGGTAGTCGGCGGAGGCGGACGCGAACACGCAATAATCAAAAAACTGAAACAGAGCCGGGAGATCGACGTTATTTACGCTCTCCCCGGAAATGCCGGAATGGAGAACGACGCCGTGTGCGTGCCGGTTTCCGCAAAGGATATCGACGGGATTGCCGGTTTTGCGGTAAAAGAGGGCATTGAGTACGCGGTTGTTGCGCCGGACGACCCGCTTGTTCTCGGTGCGGTGGACAGACTTAACGAGTGCGGAATAAAGTGCTTCGGACCGACCTCACGTGCGGCGATCATCGAGGGAAGCAAAATTTTTTCAAAGAATCTGATGAAGAAATACGGGATCCCAACGGCAGAGTACGAGACGTTTGACAATATGCGCGCGGCTATCAGATATCTTGAAAAGGTCAGCTATCCGACAGTCGTCAAGGCTGACGGGCTGGCTCTCGGGAAGGGCGTTGTCATTGCCGCGAACCGCGAGGAGGCCGTTTCCGCCGTGAAGTCGATGATGGAGGACGGAATGTTCGGAAAGAGCGGCTCGCGGATAGTGATAGAGGAATTCCTGACCGGACCAGAGGTTTCGGTTCTTGCCTTTACCGACGGAAAGACCGTGAAGCCGATGGTGTCGTCAATGGACCATAAACGCGCCCTTGACGGCGACCGAGGACCGAATACCGGAGGCATGGGAACCGTTGCCCCGAATCCTTATTACACCGATGAAGTTGCAGAGCTCTGCATGAGGACGGTGTTCCTCCCGACGGTCGCCGCGATGAACAGCGAGGGCAGGACCTTCCGCGGATGCCTGTACTTCGGACTGATGCTGACTCCCGACGGACCGAAGGTCATTGAATATAACTGCCGTTTCGGCGATCCGGAGACGCAGGTGGTGCTTCCGCTCCTTGAAAGCGACCTTTTCACCGTTATGAGGGCAACGACAGACGGTACGCTTGAGAGCACCGAGGTCAGATTCTCCGATCGGAGCGCCTGCTGCGTTGTCGCCGCATCGGACGGATATCCGAAGAAGTACGAAACCGGTTTCCCTCTTACGGTCCCGGACGACACCGACCGCGATTTCACGTTTGTTGCCGGTGCCTCCGAGAACGACAGCGGACAGACGGTCACTTCCGGCGGCAGGGTCGTCGGAGTCACATCGGTGAGGGACAGCCTTGAGGATGCCGTGAATGCGGCTTATGACCGGCTGAAGCTCGTCCGGTTCAGAAATATGTATTACCGCCGCGATATCGGAAAACGCGCGCTTGAAGCGATAAAGAAATGACCGGAGGGCAGTATGGTTTACAGAATTTATGTTGAAAAAAAGCCGGGGCTTGACAACGAGGCATCGGCGCTTCTCGCAGACATCCGGTCCTTCCTCGGAATAACCGGGCTTGAGAGACTGCGGCTGATCAACCGGTACGATATTGAAAATGCCGGCGAAGCACTTGTCAGCCGCTGTGTCGGGACGGTGTTCTCGGAGCCGCAGCTTGACCGGGTGACATATGACCTGCCCGATGACGGCGCTTATGTTTTCGCCGTGGAATATCTGCCGGGGCAGTTCGACGCAAGAGCCGATTCCGCCGCGCAGTGTATGCAGATAATCTCAAAAGCCGACCGTCCGGACGTAAGAACCGCGAGGGTATATCTCCTTTACGGCGATCTTTCCGAAGAGGACATTCTTGCGGTGAAGAAATATGTAATAAACCCGGTCGAGAGCCGTGAGGCATCGCTTGATAAGCCGGAAACGCTTAAAGCCGCATATACAGTCCCGACGGAGGTCGAAACCGTTGTCGGCTTCACGGAATACGGCGACGGTGAGCTTGCGGATTTCATCGCAAAAAATGGTCTTGCGATGGATATCGACGACATAAGATTCTGCCGCGATTATTTCAGGGGCGAAAAACGCGATCCCACAATCACCGAGATAAGAATGCTCGACACCTACTGGTCGGATCACTGCCGTCACACGACATTCCTTACCACGATAGACAGCGTGAAATTTGACGATCCGCTTGCCGAAAAGGCATACCGCGATTATCTTGCCGTCAGGGAAGAGCTCGGCAGGACAAAGCCGGTCAATCTTATGGACGTTGCCACGCTTGCCGTGAAATATCTTAAAAAGCACGGAAAGCTCGATAAGCTCGACGAGTCGGAGGAGATAAACGCGTGTACGGTGAAGATAAACGTCACGGTTGACGGAAAGACCGAGCCGTGGCTGCTGCTCTTCAAGAACGAGACGCACAATCACCCGACCGAGATCGAACCCTTCGGCGGCGCGGCGACCTGTATCGGCGGCGCGATAAGGGATCCGCTTTCCGGAAGATCTTATGTCTACGGCGCAATGAGAGTCA
>FR891185.1:108689-109756 GCA_000433515.1 Candidatus Colimorpha enterica
CCTCTCCGCCCGGTCGGAGAGACGCTCCCCGGAAAGCTGCCGCAGAGAAAGATAGTGACGACCGCCGCGGCGGGTTATTCCTCGTACGGAAACCAGATAGGACTTGCCACCGGGCAGGTGGATGAGATATATCACGACGGCTATGCGGCAAAGCGCATGGAGATCGGTGCGGTAATCGCCGCCGCTCCCGAAAAGAACGTCAGAAGAGAGCGCCCCGCGCCGGGAGACGTCGTTATCCTTCTCGGCGGCAGGACCGGACGGGACGGCTGCGGAGGTGCGACAGGTTCGTCAAAGTCCCATAACCTGAAATCGCTTGAAAGCTGCGGGGCTGAAGTCCAGAAGGGAAATGCTCCGGTCGAAAGAAAGCTCCAGCGGCTGTTCCGCAACCCGGAGGCGTCGCTTCTTATCAAGCGGTGCAACGATTTCGGAGCCGGCGGTGTTTCGGTCGCGGTCGGAGAGCTTGCCGACGGGCTGCATATCGACCTCAACGCCGTGCCGAAAAAGTATGAGGGACTTGACGGGACCGAGCTTGCGATAAGCGAATCGCAGGAGAGAATGGCTGTCGTTGTCGCGGAAAAGGATGCGGACAGGTTCCTTGCCCTTGCGGATTCCGAGAATCTTGAGGCAACGAAAATCGCCGTCGTGACTGAATCCCCCCGTCTTGTCATGGAATGGAACGGCAAAAAGATCGTTGATGTTTCGCGTGAATTCCTGAACTCGAACGGCGCGGAGAAGCATATAAATATCGAAGTTACAGCCCCTGAGGACTATTCGCGCAGTGTCGGCGGAGACTTTTCGGAGAATTATAAAAAACTTGCCTCTGACCTCAACGTCTGCTCAAAGCGCGGGCTGTCGGAGAGATTTGATTCCACGATCGGCGCCGGAACGGTGACAATGCCCTTCGGCGGGAAAAATCAGCTGACCCCGTCGCAGGCGATGGTCAACCTTGTTTCGGTCGAAAAGGGTCACACCGACGACTGCTCGCTTATGGCATGGGGCTTCAATCCGTATATCAGCGAAAAAAGCCGTTATCACGGGGCATATCTTGCCGTTGTCGAATCGGTGTC
>FR891186.1:0-2212 GCA_000433515.1 Candidatus Colimorpha enterica
GGCGGCGACGAAGTCATAAAATCTCTGTCACCAAAGCAAAACCCGACAATCCCCCGAATAATAATGTTCAATCCCTCCCGCACCGAAGAAAAGCAAACTGTAAAAAACGCTGATTTTTCACCCATCCCCCCATACCCCTTGACAAATATTTGCCCGCGGTGCTATAATATATTGTGTTTTGTATAAAAATCATTATACGAAGCGACAAACAAATTTCAAAGAAAAGGAGGTGCGGTATGCCAACCTTTAATCAGCTCGTCAAGCACGGCCGCTCGGAGAAGGTGTACAAGTCCAAGGCACCTGTGCTTCAGCACGGATTCAACACCCTCACAAACAAGCAGACCGACCTGAGCGCTCCTCAGAAGAGAGGCGTTTGCACAAAGGTCACCACGACCAGCCCGAAGAAGCCTAACTCTGCGCTCCGTAAGATCGCAAGGGTCAGACTGACAAACGGACTTGAGGCCACAACCTACATTCCCGGAATCGGTCATAACCTTCAGGAACACTCCGTTGTTCTTATCCGCGGAGGAAGAGTCCGTGACCTGCCCGGTGTGCGTTATCACATCATTCGCGGAACCCTTGACGCACAGGGCGTTGCAAACCGTAAGCAGGGCCGTTCCAAGTACGGCGCAAAGAGAGGAAAGAAGTAATTCTTTTCTGTCAAGTCCTCACCGGCGGAAGGTGATATTGTCTGCCGGAGAGATCGTTTGTTTGTCGAATCGGAGTGAAATATTCCCGGCGTCCTGCCGATAAAATATTGTCCCCGGTATCTGACAGCGCACAAACGAAGAAAATTTTCGAGTACCTGTGATATCATATTTTTTAATGAAGGAGGGAAGTACAGTGCCGAGAAGAGGTCAGATATCAAAAAGAGATGTGCTGCCGGATCCGCTTTACAATTCCAAGCTCGTAACAAAGCTTGTGAACAACGTAATGTATGACGGAAAAAAGGGCGTTGCACAGAAAATAGTCTATGACGCATTCAAGGTAGTTGAGGAGAAGTCCGGAAAGGGCGCTCTCGAGGCGTTCACCGCTGCTCTCGACAACATCATGCCTGTCCTTGAGGTCAAGGCAAGACGTGTCGGAGGCTCGACTTATCAGGTTCCGATGGAGGTCCGTGCCGAGAGAAGGCAGACCCTCGGTCTCCGCTGGCTCGTGTCCTATGCAAGGACCCGCGGCGAAAAGACCATGGCTGACAAGCTTGCCGGAGAGATCGTTGACGCGGTCAACGGAACCGGCGGAGCAGTCAAGAAGCGTGAAGAGACACACAGAATGGCGGAAGCAAACAAGGCGTTCGCCCACTACAAATATTGATTTCATCATTCCCGGTCAGACCGGGAACAGTAGCAGTTTAAGGAGAATTCCATGCCGAGAGAATACCCATTGGAAAGAACCAGAAACATCGGTATCATGGCGCATATCGACGCGGGTAAAACCACCACGACCGAGAGGATCCTGTTCTATACGGGAATCAATCACAAGATCGGTGAGACCCACGAAGGTACGGCAACAATGGACTGGATGGCGCAGGAGCAGGAGAGAGGTATCACCATAACTTCCGCCGCCACCACCTGTTTCTGGGCTCCGACACAGTTCCACGGCGATAAAGCCAAGGCAAAGGAAAACACCTACCGGATAAACATCATCGACACTCCCGGACACGTCGACTTCACTGTTGAGGTCGAGCGTTCCCTGCGTGTTCTTGACGGTTCGGTAACGGTTTTCTGCGCAAAGGGCGGTGTCGAGCCGCAGTCTGAAACCGTATGGCGTCAGGCTGACCAATACGGCGTACCCCGTATGGCGTACGTCAACAAGATGGATATCATGGGCGCAAACTTCTACCGTGTCATCGACATGATGAAGTCGCGTCTCAAAACCCATCCCGTGCCGATCCAGCTTCCGATCGGCGCCGAGGATACCTTCAGAGGTATCATCGACCTTATGAATATGGAAGCCGACGTATATTACGACGATATGGGCAAGGACATGAGAGTCGAGCCCATTCCGGAGGATATGCGCGAAAAGGCTGAAGAGTACCACGCCCAGATGGTCGAGGCTATCGCCGAGACCGACGAGGCACTTTTCGAAAAGTACTGCGAGGGAGAGGAGCTGTCGGTTGCCGAGCTTAAGGCTGCCCTCAGAAAAGCCACCATAAACAACCTGCTTGTTCCGGTTGTCTGCGGTACTTCTTATAAGAACAAGGGAGTTCAGA
>FR891186.1:2254-7163 GCA_000433515.1 Candidatus Colimorpha enterica
GATTATATGCCCGCGCCGATCGACATCCCCGCTATCAAGGGCATAAACCCCGATACCGAGGAGGAGGACGTCCGTCATGCAAGCGACGAAGAGCCTTTCGCGGCTCTCGCGTTCAAGATCATGACCGACCCGTTCGTCGGAAAGCTCTGCTTCTTCCGCGTTTACTCGGGCACGATCGAAGCCGGTTCCACGGCTTACAACCCCGAAAAGCGCTCAAGAGAGCGTTTCGGACGCATCCTTCAGATGCACGCCAATGAGAGAAAGGATATCGACAAGGTCTATGCCGGCGATATCGCTGCCATCATAGGCACAAAGACCACAACGACCGGCGACACGCTCTGCGACGAAAGCCATCCCATCATCCTTGAGCAGATGGTATTCCCGGAGCCTGTCATAAACGTTGCAATAGAGCCGAAAACCAAGGCAGGTCAGGAAAAGATGGGTATCGCCCTCTCGAAGCTCGCAGAGGAAGATCCGACATTCCGTACCTACACCAACGAAGAAACCGGACAGACCATCATCGCAGGTATGGGTGAGCTTCACCTTGAAATCATCGTTGACCGACTGCTCCGCGAATTCAAGGTCGAGGCAAACATCGGTGCGCCGCAGGTGTCCTACAAGGAGACCATCCGCAAGGAGGCTACCACCGATATGAAATATGCCCGTCAGTCCGGAGGTAAGGGTCAGTACGGTCACGTCAAGATCACCATCTCTCCGAACGAGCCGGGCAAGGGCTACGAATTCATCAACAGCGTCGTCGGCGGCGCGATCCCGAAGGAATATATCCCCGCGGTCGATGCCGGTATCCAGGGCGCAATGCAGACCGGTGTCGTCGCCGGCTACAATGTCGTTGACGTAAAGGTCAACCTGTTCGACGGTTCGTACCATGAAGTCGACTCTTCCGAAATGGCATTCAAGATCGCCGGTTCAATGGCGTTCAAGGATGCAATGAAGAAGGCAGATCCGGTTCTTACCGAGCCGATCATGAAGGTCGTTGTCGTCACCCCCGACGATTATATGGGTGATGTCATCGGCGATATCAGCTCCCGCCGCGGTTCGATCCAGTCCATGGAGCCTGTCGCAGGTGCTCAGCAGATAACAGCTTTCGTCCCGCTTGCCGAAATGTTCGGCTATGCTACCGAGCTCCGTTCGAGAACTCAGGGACGCGGACAGTATTCGATGGAGCCCAGCCACTTCGCTGAGGTCCCGAAGTCCATTCAGGAAAAAATCATCGCCGGCAGAAAATAATGCCGCCGGTCATGATATAAAAACAAGTAATTATTTTTACGGAGGATAAAAACTATGGCAAAGGCTAAATTCGAAAGAACAAAACCCCACGTCAATATCGGTACCATCGGTCACGTCGACCACGGCAAGACCACCCTTACCGCCGCGATCACGAAGTATCTTTCTCTCGGAAACGGAAACATCGAGTTCATGGCATACGACCAGATCGATAACGCTCCCGAAGAGAGAGCACGCGGAATCACAATCAATACCCGTCACGTTGAGTACGAGACCGCAAAACGTCACTACGCTCATGTCGACTGCCCCGGACACGCCGACTATATCAAGAACATGATCACCGGTGCGGCTCAGATGGACGGCGCTATCCTTGTCGTCGCCGCTTCCGACGGTCCTCTTCAGCAGACCCGCGAGCACGTCCTGCTCGCCCGTCAGGTTGAGGTTCCCGCAATGGTCGTCTTCATGAACAAGACCGACCTCGTTGACGACGAAGAGCTCCTCGACCTCGTCGAGATGGAGATCCGCGATCTTCTCAGCTCCTACGACTTCGACGGTGACAATGTGCCGATCATCCGCGGTTCCGCAAGAGCTGCTCTTGAGTCCGCCAGCACCGACCCGAACGATCCCGTCTATACTCCTATCAAGGAACTTATGGACGCCGTTGACGAGTATATTCCTACTCCCGCAAGAAACGACGATATGCCCTTCCTTATGCCTGTCGAGGACGTCTTCTCCATCTCCGGCCGCGGTACTGTTGCTACCGGCCGTGTTGAGAGAGGCACCGTCAAGGTCGGCGACGTAGTTGAGATCGTCGGTCTCTCCACCGAAAAGAAGTCCACCACCATCACCGGTGTCGAGATGTTCCATAAGCTCCTCGACTTCGCTGAGGCAGGCGACAATATCGGCGCTCTGCTCCGCGGCATTGCAAAGAACGAGATCGAAAGAGGTCAGGTCCTCTGCAAGCCCGGAAGCATTCATCCGCACACCAAGTTCAAGGGCAACGTTTACGTCCTTACCGAGAAGGAAGGCGGACGTTCCAAGCCCTTCTTCCCCGGCTACCGTCCTCAGTTCTACTTCAGAACCACCGACGTTACCGGTACCATCTCCCTCCCCGCTGATGTCGAAATGTGCCGCCCGGGTGACAACGTCGTTATGGATGTTGAGCTTATCACCCCCGTCGCTATTGAAAAGGGTCTCCGCTTCGCTATCCGCGAGGGCGGCAGAACCGTCGGCTCCGGCGTCGTTACCGAGATCGAGGCTTAATTATTAATTAATCCTTAACCCGCTCATCCCATCCCGTTAAGGCGATGGGATGAGCTTTTTGAAGGGGAGAGGAACGTCTTCCTTCTTGTGCAGTAAATCCCGCAAGGGATTTACTGCTGAAGAACGGAAGCGAAGAAGCAACTATAAAAGGATTTTTTCGATGCGTACAGTGGGGCAGTCAGCATAAAAGCCGCAAACCTCACAATTCCCTCGAAACAATATCTCTGTCGCTTCAATTCCCTTTCCTTTCAGTACGCTTCTTTGCTTCTTTCTTTCAAAGAAAGAAGAAAAAAATAAAAAAACTAAAATTCTTTGGGGCGCGGTGGAAGTCCGCACCGGCGGTGACAGTCCGCGAACACTTGAGAGAGTGCCGAATGAGTGGAAATCTCATACCGACGGTAATTGCAGAAAAATCTGCATAAGTCCGGATGGAAAAAGAAAGCGATGCTTTGCGCCCTTTTTGGGAGCAGAGCTTTTTTCTTCCCCTCGGGAAAAGAGGAAAACATGACAAACCGGAAATATAATGAGAGAATGAGGGTTCTGACGCTTACCGCAATGTTCTGCGCCATTGCATATGTCGTGATGTTCGTGCTGAAGATATCGGGGATCGGCGGATTTCTGACCTTCGACGTCAAGGACGCAATAATCGCGGCGGCGGCAATGCTGCTGGGACCTGCGGCGGGAGCGGTGATATCGTTCATTGTCGCCCTGCTTGAGATGGTAACGGTCAGCACAACGGGGATCTGGGGCGCGATCATGAATTTCGTGTCAAGCGCCGCCTTTGCCGTCACCGCATCGGCAGTCTATAATTACGCGCCGAAAATAAAAAAGACCGTAACCGGCGCATGGTGCGGGCTCGGAGTCTCAATAATCGGAACGACGGTTGTAATGCTCGGCATGAATCTTATCATAACGCCGATATATACTCATATGCCGACCGAGGCGGTTGCCGGGATGATAGCGCCGCTGCTCCTGCCGTTCAACCTGATAAAATGCGTTCTGAACGCAGCGCTGGTCATGATCATATATAAGCCGATCTCGCTCACCCTCAGAAAAAGCGGATTTTTCGCCGCTTCCGGCGGAGCGGAGAAAAAGGAAACGTATTTCAGCAAGCTCACACTTTTGGTGTTCCTGATAAGCGCCGCTGTTGCCGCTGTCTGCGTCGTTCTGCTTATCAGGGTCTTCGGCGGACATTTCAATGTTTTCGGCTGACCGGACGGGCAATTTTTTCGAAAAAGCCCTTGACTTGATGCGGTCAGATGATTATAATTGATAGTATAGTGACCGCAGGAAATGCGGCCATAAGAAAGGAATGTGTATCATGGGAAAATTCGTCATCAAGAAAACAAACACCGGCTACACCTTCAGCCTCAAGGCTGGCAACGGTGAGGTCATCTGCACCGGCGGAGAGGTGTTCAACACCCTTGCGAGCTGCCAGAACAGCATCGAGAGCGTGAGAAAGAGTGCTGCTGCCGCAAACATCGAGGATCAGACCGTCGAGGGCTACGAAAAGCAGGTTCACCCGAAGTTCGAGATCTACCTCGACAAAAAGGGCGAGTTCCGCTTCCGCCTCAAGGCAAGAAACGGCGAGCCGATCGCGGCAAGCGAAGGCTACACCGCAAAGGCGGGCTGCAAAAACGGCATCGAAAGCGTTATCAGAAACGCCGCAGACTCCGAGGTCGTGCTTCCCGAGGAATAATTCCGACAGCTTACGAAAAACAACGGAACATATCAAACGACCGCAGCCCGGTATGGGTGCGGTCGTTTTTTTGTGCAGCCGTGGGACCCTCTTTGCTCTGCGGGGAACCGGCTGTCGGTTCAGTATTTACGGGGTGCGGTCAGTTTTTGTTCTTCCCGATCTTCCTCTGCACCGCCTTTATGATCTCGACAAACGGAATTATCGAGAAGGCAAGGGCAAGGGCAACAAGATACTCCTTCAGGTCGATGGATTCAAAGCCGAACAGTCCGCTGAGCGCGGGGATGAAGATAACGGCGGAGGTGAGAAGGAGGGAGAGTATCATCGTTCCGAACAGAAGCATATTGTGTGTCCTGAGACGGAAGATGGAGTCATGCGAACGCATATTGTAGGCATGGAATATCTCTGCCATCGACATTGCAAGGAACGCCATTGTGATGCCGTCGGCGCTCTCGGCTATCTCCCACACGCCTGCCTCCATGCGGTGACCGATGAAGTACGCGGCGAGGGTGATTATCGATATCAGGACGCCCTGATAAAAGACGTTGAAGCCCATGCCGCCGGCAAAGATTCCCTCGTTGCTCTTTCTCGGCTTGCGGGTCATGATATCCGGCTCTGCCTTCTCGGCTCCGAGCGCAAGCGCGGGAAGCGAGTCGGTCACAAGGTTGATGAACAGGATGTGCGGCGGCTTGAGGATCGTGAATC
>FR891186.1:7223-10544 GCA_000433515.1 Candidatus Colimorpha enterica
AGGTTGGACGAGAGCAGGAACTGAATGCACTTGCAGATGTTGTCATAGATCCTTCTGCCCTCCGCGACCGCGCTGACGATCGTTGCAAAGTTGTCGTCGGCAAGGATCATGTCGGCAACGTTCTTTGTGACGTCGGTTCCGGTGATGCCCATGCCGACACCGATGTCGGCGTTTTTTATCGAGGGTGCGTCGTTGACTCCGTCGCCGGTCATTGCGGTTACGCAGCCGCGGGCGCGCCATGCGTTGACGATTTTCACCTTATGCTCCGGCTGAACGCGGGCATATACGGAATATTTCGTGACAAGGTCTTTGAACTCCTCGTCGCTGTACTTATCTATTTCGGCGCCGGTTATCGCCTCAGATTCATCCTTTATGATGCCGAGGGTCTTTGCGATGGCAACGGCGGTGTCCTTATGGTCGCCGGTTATCATGACCGGGCGGACGCCTGCCTTCACGCACTCGGCAACGGCGGCGGTGACCTCCGGACGGACAGGGTCTATCATTCCGACAAGCCCGATAAGGGTCATGTCATGCTCAAGCGCCTCCGGACTGTAATCGGACGGGGCTGAGCCGTATTTTCTGTATGCGCAGGCAAGGACGCGGAGAGCCTTTGTGGCAAACGCGGTGTTCTGCGCAAGGATCTCCTTCTTATATGCCTCGGTGAGCGGCACCTCACTGCCGTTTACCAGCACCTTTGAGCAGCGGGCAACTATCTCGTCGGGCGCGCCCTTTGTATACTGGATTATTCCGCTCCTGCCGCTGTGGACGGTGGACATCATTTTTCTCATCGAATCAAACGGAGCCTCGCCGATTCTCGGAAATTCGTCGGTGATCTCCGGCTTTTTCAGTCCGAGCGAGGATGCGTAATTGACAAGCGCGCATTCCGTAGGCTCGCCGACGGCATTTCCGCTGTCATCCGGCTCTGCATCGGAGCAGAGCGACATTCCGAGGGCAAGGAGCTTTTCGTCGCCGCCCCAGTGGTCAACGACGGTCATTTTGTTCTGCGTCAGGGTTCCGGTCTTGTCGGAGCAGATTATCTGGGTACATCCGAGAGTCTCGACCGCGGTCAGGCGTCGGATTATCGCGTTCTGCTTCGACATTTTCGTCACGCCCATCGAAAGGACTATCGTGACGACGGCAACAAGTCCCTCCGGTATCGCCGCAACCGCAAGGCTGACGGCAAGCATGAAGGTATTGAGCACGCTTTCGGTGTCGAATCTGCCGTTTCTTATCAGGCTGAACACGAACATGAACACGCAGATGCCGAGCACCAACTTTGTGAGTATCCCGCTGAGCTGGGACAGCTTTTTCTGGAGCGGGGTCTGTCCTTCCTCCGCCTCGGTTATGGCGGTGGCGATCTTGCCCATCTCGGTATTCATTCCGGTGCCGGTCACGACCATTCTGCCGCGTCCGTAGACGGCAACGCTGCCCATGTAGCACATATTTTTTCTGTCGCCGAGAGGAATGTCGCCGTTGTCGGCGGCTTTAAGGACGCGGTCGGTCTTTTCCGCAGGAACGGATTCTCCGGTAAGTGCGGCCTCCTCTATCTTGAGGCTTGCAGCCTCTATTATTCTTCCGTCCGCGGGGACAGCGTCTCCGGCTTCGAGAATGACGATATCTCCGGGGACAAGCTCCTCGCTCTTCACCGTCATGTGTTTTCCGTCGCGGATGACCTTTGAGGTGGCAGCCGCCATTTCCCTGAGCGCGTCGATGGCTTTTTCCGCCTTGCTCTCCTGAACAACGCCGAGAACGGTGTTTATGACAACGACCGTCAGGATGACGAACACGTCGGTCGGCATTTCGTGCTGTATTGCCGAGGTTACGGCAGACACGACCGCCGCGCCGATAAGGATAAGCACCATCGGATCGGCTATCTGGGCGATGAGCCGTTTGAACAGCGATGTCTTTTTGCCTTCAGCCAGCTTGTTCTTTCCGTTCAGCTCCAGCCGCTTCTCCGCCTCAGAGGAACCGAGACCGTGGTCCGGCGCGGTACCGAGCTCTTCAAGAACCGCTTCCTTTTCCGTTAGGTATTGCTTCATTTGGGTTAAACCCTTCCTTTCTTGTTTCCGTACTCCGCGCAAAAAAATAAACGAGCAGCGCACGGCAAAATAACCCGTACACAGTCTCGTTCTTTAATTCAAGCCAAACGGGCACTTCCCCGTGAGATGTTGACTTGACACGCATTTCATACGCAAACTACTCCCTATGTCCCTTTTATATTAACATATTTACGCGCGGTTGTCAAGGGTTATGACGGATTTTTTTCGCCGCCGGAACATACCCGTCCGCAATCGGGGGATATGTTCCGTATTGACATTGCACGGCGCACTGTGATATAATATCCGAAGGGCTTTATCCCCTGACATAGTCGCCGACGACGGCGGAGACCGCGTTTTTCAGATCCTCCGGAGAGATTATCAGCTGAACGCCTCTCTGACCGGCGCTGACGTATATCCTCTCATGCGAAAAAGCCGAGGAATCGATGAACGTCGGGTATTTTTTCTTCATCCCGACGGGAGAACAGCCGCCCCTTATATACCCGGTCAGCGGAAGAAGCTCGTTTACGTGTATCATTTCGACCCTCTTGTCACCTGCGGCGGCGGCACACCTTTTAAGGTCAAGCTCCTTCGCGGCGGGGATAACAAAGACGTTTATCCCGGTCTTTTCCCCTCTGACAACAAGCGTCTTGTACACCACCGAGACGTCAACTCCCACCGTCTCTGCAAGATGAACTCCGCTGAGGTCGTTTTCATCCACCTCATATTCCGCGGTTTCGTATTTTATCTTCTGCGTGTCAAGCAGGCGCATTGCATTGGTTCTTATCGCTTTGGATTTCATCTTCTGTTTTCCTTTCTGATATACGGATATACGGGGCGCTGCCCCGGACCCCGCTCAGAGGACTTTTTGAAAAAAGTCCCCTGAGAACCCTCAAAAACTTTTATAAAAAAGGGGTATTACCGGGTGCTGTGTCTTTTGCGTCAGTGCTGCTGCCGGCTTTGATCCGGAGAGGCGGGGCGCTGCCCCGAACCCCGCTCAGGGGACTTTTTGAAAAAAGTCCCCTGAGAACCCTCAAAAACTTTTATAAAAAAGGGGTTTTATCGGGTGCTGTGTGTGCAGAGCCCGGATATAGCTTCCGCAACTATTTTACTGCCGTCTGCGGTATTTGTCAAGCACGGACGGCAGACGAGCCGTAAAAAAAACGACAAAAACGAAAGGATGCCCCTTGGGGCTGCAAGCATATGAGAATATCGGCATCAGGACTTTTCCGCGGGAAGCGTTCCCGTTTTTTGACTGTTCTTATCTCTGCGGCGGCGGGAACGG
>FR891186.1:10582-18344 GCA_000433515.1 Candidatus Colimorpha enterica
GCGGGGTACTGCTGTTCCTCCGCGAACGGGACTTTGCCGCCTCATCCGAGCGGGACTTTGTCAGATCGGTGATATCGTCTCACAGAGAAGAGCTCGACGGAATGCTGACCGGGTACATAAACGAAAACATCACGGGGTACGAGGACAGGGATGCGGTTCTGAAGGAGCTTCTCGGCTTCACTCCGGAGACGCTTTCGTACATCCGCACGGAAAACAGCACCGACTCTGCGCCGGAGTATGATATCTGCCATGAGGACAGGCACATCCTGACGGTGACGCTGAGCCGCGGAAAGAGCTTTTCCGGCTTTGACAGCTGGAGCGTCTCGGATATATCGCTCCCCGCCGACGGAGGACCGGCATATCCCGTGACCGTCAGCGTACCGCACGGTGCGGTTCTGACGGTGAACGGCAAAACAGCGGCTTCCGCCCCGGAGAAAACGGCATACTCTGCCCTTACCGTATTCGAGGAGGGGCTTTCAGACGAATACTGCTGCGACAGCTATGCTCTCGGACGGTTTTTCGGGGCTCCCGACGTTGCGGCAGAGCTTGACGGCACATGGCTCGGCCCTCCGCAGGGCAGCGGCGGCACACTTTCGTTCCGGTATCCGCAGAGCATGACGGAGGTCTGCGGCTTCACCGTACCGTACGGCGCCGACGTCACGGTAAACGGCATCGCCCCCGGCGGGGATTTCATCTCGGAAACGGGGATAAAGTACCGCTACCTCACAAGATTTGAAGAAAACCTGACCGGAATCCCGACGTCGGTGACATATCAGATAAGCGGGCTGTTCCGCACGCCGGAAATATCGGTCGCATATAACGGCACTCCGCTTGAGCAGGAAAACGGCATCTACCGTCTTCCGGATTCCGAAACGAAAACAGTCACGGTCCTCGCCCCCGCCGACGCGACAGTCAAGATAAACGGAGTTGCGGCAGGCAAGGGAGAGATCACCTCCGCCCGCGCCGAGCTCCCGATCCTGGAGGGAGTTTCCGGCTACGCGAAGGACAGACAGTATCTTGTGGAATACACAGTCTCCGGACTGCTGTCCGCCCCTGCCGTTGCGGCGGTTCTTAAGGGCGGAAAGCCGCTTGAAGCCGATCCGCGTGAATCTTCGGAAGGAAAAATCGTGTTCCTTCCGCAGAAAACCGCCTCCGCGCCGCCCGACAGGGACAAGGTCACGGTAAAAGCCTTTGCGGTCTATTACCTGAAATACATCCTCGGCGGCTCAGCCAACGCAAACGTGAATTTCAGAAACGTCAGCGACATGACCCCGGCAAAGACCCCGGCATACAACAGGCTGAGAGCGCTTCTTCCCGGTGTGCGCGATTCAGCGGCGGCAAAAAACCTGAAAACCGGCACTCCGGTGTACTCCGAATATACAAAATACACCTCGTCGGCATTTTCCGCAACGGTCACCCTTCCCTATACCGCCACCGTCAACGGAAGCACCGTGGAGGGGAGCATAACAATGAAGATCCTGTACGTCTTTTCGGGCAATATCAGGCGGGTCGTGAACTTTATAGTGTACTGAAAAACGGCTGTTAAAAGGCTCAGCGCTTTTTAACAGCCGTTTTAATATTGCAGGTTCGGAATCCGGAGATTTTTCGGCCGGAGCTTAATCCTTCATCAGCTCTTCAAACTCATCAAGGAGCTTTCCGAAGGTGTCAAGAGCGGTCTTTATCGGCTCGGGACTTGTCATGTCAACGCCTGCGCCGCGGAGAAGCTCTATCGGCTTCTTTGAGCAGCCGCCAGAGAGGAATCCGAGGTAATCCTTCACCGCCTGCTCACCGCCGTTCAGGATCCTCTGGGAGAGTGCCATTGCGGCGGAAAATCCGGTCGCATACTGGAACACATAGAAGTTCATGAAGAAGTGCGGAATGCGCGCCCACTCCATGTCGATGCCCCCGTCAATGACCGTGCTGTCGCCGTAGTATTCGGCGTTCAGCTGATGATAGATGCGGCAGAGCTCGTCGGCGGTAAGGGGTCTGCCGGACTCGACGATTTCGCTCATCTTGAGCTCGAACTCGGCAAACATCGTCTGACGGTAAAGCGTCGTGCGGAACTGCTCGAGGAAGTGGTTGATGAGGTATGCCCTCTCCTTCCTGTCGGTCGTCCTGCCGAGCAGGTAGTACATGAGAAGCGCCTCGTTGCAGGTCGATGCGACCTCGGCGACGAAAATAACGTAATCGGCATAGACCGACGGCTGGTTCTCCTTGGACAGATAGGAGTGCATTGCGTGACCCATCTCGTGGATCAGCGTGAACATACTGTCAAGGTTGTCGGCGTGGTTGAGAAGCACATACGGATGCGGACGTGCGCCGGCGGAATATGCTCCTCCGCGCTTGCCCTCGTTCTCATAAACGTCAATCCAGCGGCTCTCAAAAGCATGACGGACGGTATCGACATAGTCCTTTCCGAGGGGAGCGACAGCCTCAAGAACCGTCTTTTTCGCCTCGTCGAACGATATCCCGCTCTCGGCTTCGGAAACGATCGTCGGATAGATATCGTACATATGAAGCTCGTCAAGTCCCATCAGCTTCTTGCGGAGCTTCATGTATCTGTGCATATGACCCATGTTCTCGTGAACGGTCTTTATGAGGTTGAAATAGACCTCCTTCGGCACCTCGGTGCGGAAGAGAGCCGCCTCAAGCGAGGAGTCGAACTTCTTTGCGCGGGAGAAGAACTTCAGCTGGCGCATCTGACCGTCAAGGAGAGAGGCTGCGGTGTTGCGGAAGCTGCCGTAGGTTCCGTAAAGCGCGTCAAAGGCATTCCTGCGGAGGACTCTGTCGCTGCTCTGCATATACGGAATGTAGGTCCCGTCCGTCAGCTGGAGCGTGTTGCCCTCTCCGTCCTTCACATCGGGGAAGCGGAGGTCGGCATTGCGGAAGTACGACCCGGTGTTCGACGATGCGCCGGCAAAATCCGCAGCGGAGGCAAGCAGCTTTTCCTCGGCATCCGACAGGGTGTGCGCCTTTCCGGCTCTTATCCTGTCAAGCATACGGCGGTAAAGCTCAAGACCCGGCTGCTCCTTATAGAACCGCTCCATGTCCCCGTCGGGAATTGAGATTATCTCGGGAGTCGAAAAAGCGTCTGCGGCGGCAATCTGAGTGTAGCGGCTCATGATCCTGCCGTCCATCTCCTGATACAGGGAGTTTCCGGTGTCCTCGTCGCTCTTCAGGCCGGCATAGTGGAACAGCCTTTCAATGACAAGCGACGATTCGTCGTTGAACTTCAGGTAGTCAAGAAGAGCGGCGGAGGATTTACCGATCCTTCCGGCATATCCGGCGAGCTTTTCCGGGTAAGCGGCGGTTTCCTCAAACTCCTTTTCCCACGCGGCATCGGTGGGATAGATATCCTCGGTCGCCCAGGTGTTTTCCTTTGCGACCTCGGAACGCTTCGGTATTTTCTTTTCTTTCATATCGTTCTGATCCCTTTCGGTGATTTATTGTCAATATTATAATTATATCCCCGACGGCAGCGGCAGTCAAGCGGGGAAGTGTGAATATTTCCCGATTTTTCCGGAAAAGCCGGTATAACTCCCAGAGCAAACGTTCATGCTGCCGTGAACCCCGGCGGACGGGAGCTGCGGCGCGCCGTCGCTCAGATTCCTGTGTCCAAAATGTAAATTTTGCAATATTCCACTTGTACCCGGGGACAATAAAGATTATAATTATAACTAATAACAGTCCTCACCGGAGAAAGGAGTCGCTTATGATATTCGAGCTTGCCGAGCTTCTGCCGCTGACCGGGCAGATGAAAAAACTATACGTAAAGGCGTGCCGCGCCGTATGCAAGAAATACGAGCTTACTCAGACAGAGTTCGACATTCTCGACTTTCTCGGAGAGCGCACCGGCATCGATACCGCAAACGAAATTGCAAGACGCCGGCTGATAAAAAAGGCAAACATCTCGACCTCGGTCGACCGGCTGATAAAAAAGGGCTATATAAGGCGCCGCGTCGATCCCGACGACAGGAGATTCATACACCTTGAACTGACCGGAAACGCAGAGCCTACCGTCAGCGAAATAAAAAAGACCCAGAGCGATTTCTTCTCCCGCTTCACCGCAGGACTCAGCAAGGAAGAGCTTGAGACCTACAGACTGCTGACCGAAAAGCTGCTGTTTTCGATAAAGCGCTGCACAAGGCGCGCCGACGGAGGAAGCATCTGCTGATGAAGAACGACAGGAAAAGACGGTTCCGCGACGGGCTGATTTTTGCCGCGGCGGTCATACTGATATATGCTCTGATAATGAATTTCCGCTCGCTCGGTTCGGGGATAATGCGGGTATTCTGGCTCTTTTCCCCGCTTATCATCGGTATTTTTTTTGCCCTTATCCTGTACAAGCCGATGATGACGATAAACGGATTTTTCCTGTTTCTGAAGAAAAAATCAAAGCTTAAAAAACACCTCCCGGACAAGGTCATAAAGACTGTAAGCATCACTCTGACGGTCATTTTTGCCCTGCTCGTCCTGTTTTTCGTAGGAAACAGCGTTGTCCCGCAGATAATCGTGTCGTTCCGGAGTATTTTCACGTCGCTTGATACATACTATCCGCAGATTATCGGTTATCTCGAAAAGCTGGGCTTTGACGGAAATAAAATAGAGGAGCTTTTCTCGAAGATCGACCTTTCGCAGGTATGGAAGACGCTTACCGACAATGCCACTCATATATGGCAGACGGCGCTCGGTGCGGTCAACGGCATTGCAAACGTGCTGACCGGCTTCACAAGCGCGCTTATCTTCTCGATATATCTGCTTTCCAACCTTGAAACCCTGAAACGGCAGACGAAAAAGCTGCTTGCCGCCTATTTCAGACCGGAAACGGCAAAAAAGATCCTCGGCGTGGGCAGGCTGACCGTTGTCACGTTTCTCAACTTCTTTTCGGGTCAGTGTCTTGAGGCGGTTATTCTCGGAACGATATTCTTCATCGTTCTCAGCCTTTTCGGATTCCCGTATGCGACTGTTATAAGCGTGATAATCGGCTTTACGGCGATAATTCCGTATGTCGGGTCGTTTATCGGCGGGGCGGTCGGAGTTCTTCTGATATTAATGCGCGACCCGATGCAGGCGGTGCTGTATATCATCGTCTACCTCGCGGTTCAGCAGATAGAGAACAATTTCATCTACCCGAAGGTTGTCGGCACGGCGGTCAATCTTCCGGCTATCTGGGCTTTTGTTGCGATCGTTATCGGCGGCGTGCTTTTCGGCGTCGTCGGAATGCTGTTCTTCATACCGATGGCATCGGTGCTGTACACATTGCTTAAGAACGATGTCAACGCACGCCTGAAAAAGAAAGCGGAGAGCGTTCCCGTGCTTCCTCCCGTTCCCCCCGCGGACGGCGCGGAATGAGAGTTATATTTAAGACAGGAGTAAAAGTCAATGAACCATCGATTCTGGCTCGGTGTCGTTTATGTGGCGATAATCGGAGCACTGTCGAACATCGCTGCGATTTTTATCGACCGCAGCAGGATAAAAGAGGAGAAATTCCCGTTCAGACCGTTCCGGTGGGAAAAGAACGGCAGGATATATGACAGAATCAACATAAGAAAATGGAAGAACAGGGTTCCGGACATGAGCAGGATTCTGAAATTCATGCTCCCGAAAAGAGTCAATGCCGGAGCCGGGGTTCAGGAGATAAAGGCGCTTGTCAAGGAGACGTGCGTTGCGGAGATCGTTCACTGCGTGCTTATCGTTCTTTCGCTCGCCGTGATATTCATCTGTCCGGGCATCGACGGCTTTGTCCTGTTCGTTATCTGCCTGTTCTTGAACCTTCCGTTCATTTTTATACAGAGATACAACCGACCTCAGTATATGACCGCGGTCAGGAGACTTGAAGAGAGAGAGGCAAGGAAAAAGCAATGCGGTTACTGATCCTTTCCTGCAACACCGGCGAAGGACACAATTCAACGGCAAAAGCAATAATTCAGGCGGCGGAGAGCGACGGCGCGGTCTGCGAAATGAAGGACGCGCTTTCCTACTGGCCTGCCGGCACGAACAGCTTCATCTGCGGCGGTCACGTTTTCCTGTACAGGAACGCGCCGGAGCTTTTCGGTGCGGGATACCGCTTTTTCGAGGTCATGTCGGAAAAGACGAACGAAAAGAACCAGCTGAGAGAGCAGAAGGGCAAGGAGCCGGTGAGAAATGCCATCCTCGGTCTGGCAAAGCTCCCTGCCGAAAAGCTGTATGCCGATATTTCGGCGGGCGATTACGACGCTGTCATCTGCGTTCACGTCTTTGCGTCGCTTATGATGACGGAGATACGCAGGAAATACGGCGACAGCCTTCCCACATATTTTGTGGCGACAGACTACACCTGCTCGCCGGGTGTCAATATATCGGATTTCAACGCCTGCTTTATCCCGGCAGAGGGACTGATACCGGAGTTTTCCGGTCTCGGAGTAAAGCCGGAGAAGCTGATCCCCACAGGGATACCGATAAGAGCCGATTTTTACACAAAGCTCCCGGCTGACGAGGCCAAAGAAAAGCTCGGACTGCCGAAGGACAGGCGGATAGTTCTTTTCATGTGCGGAAGCATGGGCGTGGGACCCATGAAGGAGACGGTCGGGCTGCTGCTTGAGTCAATGCCCTCCGATGCCGCGATCGCGGTGATCTGCGGGCGCAACGAAAAGCTGAAGTCCCAGATGGAGAAGGTCGGAAACAACGGCAATCTCTTTGTTATCGGCTACACGAAAGAGGTCTGCACCTACATGGACGCCGCAAGCCTTATAATCACGAAGGCAGGCGGGTTAAGCTCCACGGAGGCGGCAACCAAGCACCTTCCGATGGTGTTCATCGATGCCATTCCGGGGCTTGAGGTACATAACCGCGACTTTTTCTGCGATAACGGCTGTGCCGTGTCCGGAGAGACGGCAGAGGAGATAAGCTCCGTTGTCTGCGCTCTGCTGAACAACGACAGCAAACTGAACGAAATGAGGAACAGGCTCGCCGGGTATTTCACTCACCGCGCCGCCGATGAAATATATGGATATATCAAAGCTGAATGTCGAGGTTGATTACCGGAAGCTCCGGCTGAACAACCTGTGTACTCCGCAGTTTTCGCATCTGCTGATGCTTCTGTTCTGGCCTGTGTTCGGGGTGATCTTTGCCGCGCTTGAGCGGTTCCGGACTACCGGTTATCACATAGTTTACTCTCCCGTGGACGACCTGATCCCGTTCTGTGAATTCTTTGTGATACCGTATTTCTTCTGGTTCGTTTATCTGGTCGGAATGTATGTATACAGTATTTTCTGGGACATCGAGACCTTCAAAAAATACACGTGGTATATAATCCTGACCTACACGGCTACGGTCTTAATCTACATCTTCTGGCCGACGGCTCAGGAGCTGCGCCCCGTTGTTTTTGAGAGAAACAATGTCTTTACCGGGATAATGAAGCGGTTCTATAATTTCGACACGAACACGAATGTATGTCCTTCGCTTCACGTGATAGGCGCGGTTGCCGTTTCCGCCGCCGCGTGGAACAGCAAGCTGTTCTCAAAGACCGGCTGGAGAATCGCCTTCACCGTCACAACTCTGCTGATAATCGTTTCAACAGTCTTCCTTAAACAGCATTCGGTAGTCGATATTCCGCCGGCGCTTGCGATATGCGTCCTTGCTTATCCTCCGGTTTTCGGGAAAAAGTGCAATGCGTTCATCAGAAACACGTGGGAAAAACTGAAAGCCCGCCGTTCAAAAAATCAATAACCCTCTGTCAGGGAGCGGCAATTTTCCGCTCCCTTTTTGGGGGAGGGACGCTGGG
>FR891187.1:0-636 GCA_000433515.1 Candidatus Colimorpha enterica
GCCTCAAGAGCCTCCTCCATCAGCTTCTCTTCGTCAACTTTTCCGTCGTCCTCTATGACGATAACGCCCTTTTCGGTGAAGAGATAGCCGACACAGCCGGTCTGACCCATGTTACCGCCGTATTTGTCAAAGAAATGACGGACTTCTGCGGCGGTGCGGTTGCGGTTGTCGGTCGCGGTCTCAACTATAACGGCAACACCGGACGGACCGTAGCCCTCGTAGGTTATCTCCTCGTAGGTAGCGGCGTCGGCGGCGGATGCCTTCTTGATTATGCGGTCGATGTTGTCGTTCGGAACGTTGTTGTCCTTCGCCTTTGCGATGAGGTCGCGCAGACGGCTGTTCGATGTCGGGTCGGGACCGCCCTCCTTAACGGCTATCGAGATCTCCTTGCCTATCTTCGTGAAGACTGATGCTCTCTGCGCGTCGGTCTTCTCTTTTTTGTGCATTATATTCTTCCACTTGCTGTGTCCTGACATATCGGTGTTTTCCTTTCTTGGTAATTGTCGTGCGTTTGCTCCGAACCTGCTGTTTCCGTCCGGTTATGTTATCGAAAAATGTGCCTCCAAAAACCTCTTTTATAAAAGTTTTTGAAGATTCTTAAGAAATCTTTTTTCAAAAAGTTTCTTAAGCGGGGTG
>FR891187.1:662-14109 GCA_000433515.1 Candidatus Colimorpha enterica
CGGGGTGTGGGGCAGCGCCCCATATAAATAAATTAATTTTTCAAATCTTCGGCGTCTTTTTCAGACAGATAAGCCCGAAAGCGTTGCCGAGAGTGATCTTTGCCGCATCGGTAAGACGAATCCTGAAGGCTCGCGCGGCGGGATCGGCGGCAGAGAGTATCTGGCAGTCGTGATAGAAACGGTTGAAGCCTGCGCAGATGTCGAGGATATAGCGTGTTATGACCATAGGCTCGCTGTCGCGGATGGCATCCGTCACCTTTTCCGGGAAGAGCGAGAGAGTGCGTGCCAGCGCAGCCTCTGCCTCACAGGGAGAGTAGCCGGCAGTTTCCGATTCATCCGGAATACCGGAGGATTTTTCAACAATACTGCAGCACCGCGCATAGGTGTACTGCGCATAGGGACCGGTGTTTCCCTCGAACGAAAGTGCCTCGTCAAGATTGAAGTCGCTGTCCTTTATGCGGCTGTTCGTGAGGTAGTAGAACACAACCGCGCCGACTCCGACAGCCTCCGCAACCTCGTCCTTGTTTTCAAGGGAGGGATTCTTCTCCTCGATTATCTTTCCGACCTTTTCGATAGCCATTGCGAAGAGATCCTTCAGCAGAACAACGTTTCCGCTCCGCGTAGAGAGCTTTTCGCCGTTGATGCTGACCGTACCGTAGGGGATGTGTACAAGCTCGTCGTACCAGTCGTAGCCCATAAGCTCGACAACCTTGAACCACTGACGGAAGTGCAGTATCTGCTGATTTGAGGTGACATAGATGCACCGGTCAAAGTTGTAGGTCTCCTTGCGGTAGACAGCGGCTGCAATGTCGCGCGTGGGATAAAGCGTTGACCCGTCGCGCTTGAGGATAAGACAGGGCGGCATATTCCACTTCGACAGATCAACAATGGACGCGCCGTCGTCGATCGTCAGAAGCTTCTTCTCGCGGAGCCTTTCGACCTGTGCCGGCATGAGATCGGTGTAGAAGCTCTCGCCGGTGTAGTGATCAAAGGTGATCCCGAGCTGCCGGTACGTCTTTTCGTATTCCTCGATGCTGATCGAAATGAACCACTTCCAGAGCTTTATGTTGTCCGGATCGTGATGCTCCAGCTTTGTGAATTCGGCTCTTGCAAGGTCGTTCAGCGCCGGATCCTCCTCCGCTTCCCTGTGAAAACGGACATAGAGAGCGACAAGCGCGTCAACCCCGCCGGCATTCACTTCCTCCTCATTGCCCCATTTGCGATAGGCAACAATGAGCTTTCCGAACTGCGTGCCCCAGTCGCCGAGATGATTTATCCCGATGCAGTTCCAGCCGGAGAAGGCATAGAGCATTTTCAGAGAATGCCCGATGACCGTCGTGCCGAGATGCCCGATGTGGAAGGGCTTTGCAACGTTTGGCGAGGAGTAGTCGATAACAAGCGTCCTGCCCTCGCCGGAGCGGTTCTTTCCGTAATCATCGCCCGACGCGATTATCTCCGAAACGGTGTCGGACGAAAGCGCAACGGGATCAATGCGGAAATTGAGATATCCTCCGGCTGCCGTAACCTCCGAAAAGCACTGCGGAAGCGCAAGAGCGTCCCTGATTTCCCCGGCAATGACCGGCGGGGCTTTTCTCATTGTCCGGCTGAGCCTGAAGCAGGGAAAAGCAATGTCGCCCATCGACCTGTCGGGCGGGTATTCAAGCATATCCTCAAGCTCCCCGGAAGGGGGTGCGCCGTCCTTCATAAGCTGCGCAAGCGCGGCGTGTATCGCTTCAGCCGCGGCTGTTTTGAATTTTATCACTGTAAACGTAAACCTCCGTTATGCTCTGTTGAGGGAAAAAGGCTCTGTATTGCATTGAAACACAATTACATTTATTTTACTACTTTTGATGCGCTTTGTCAATGTTTTTGATGAATTATCGGTCAAAAGCTGAAATTTACGCAAAAACGGGGGTGTTTAAAACCCGAAATGAGTTTCAACACCCCCGCCGTTATCCGGATTTCCGTGATCGGGATGTCATCTGTACCGGTTGTTGTTTCCTCTGCCGTCTCCGGGACGGTTTCTGCTGTTCGGATTGCCGCCTCTGCGCGCGCGCCTTGCCTTGTTTCTCCGGCTCTCAAGGTAAACGGAGCCGACAAGGAAGAGCACGGTGAGCGAGAACAGCACAATGAGAATTATCAGGAACGCCCTGCCGAGGTCGGTGATCTTTCCTTGACCCTTGTTTCCGCCGGTCGTCACTGCCGGATCGGTTGTCGGCGGATTTGCGGAGCCGTTTCCGGAACCGTTTCCGCTCGTTGTGCCGGGATTTGTGCCGGGGTCGGTCGCGGAGCTGCCGGTCGCCGGGATCTCCTCTGTCTGCTTCTGACCGCAGACGGAGCAGATTCTCTCCTTGACACCCTTCAGCTCTGCTGTCGGCTCGGCTTTAATCTCCCAGTCGCCGTACTGATGCTCTCCGGTCGCGGGGAGAACCTTTTCCGCGATCACCGCATTGCACTTGTCGCAGATCGTTCTTTCCCAACCGTCCTCGCCGCAGGAGGGAGCCTTCTGCTCCATGTGGGTCTTTTCATGGGTGCATTCGTTGGTCGTGACGGTGAGCGCCGTCGTGGTTGCCGTGAACTTGTCGGCAAAGCTGATGACGATGGTCTTTCCGGTGTCGGAGACAGACAGCTTTTTGCCGTTCGCAATGCTCGTTTCAAGCCCGAACTCCTCGAAATCGGCAAATTTCACGTCCTCGTAACCGCTTTCGTAATTCACGGTGACGACAAGCGCCGAAAGATCAAGCTTCTCGCCGTCAACATAAGACAGCTTCGGAAGCGTCTTTATCGTTATGTTCTTTATCTTTGCCGCAGCCTTTGCCGCCGCGGAAGCTGCGGAACTGTCACTGTCGCTGTACAGCTTGTCGTTTTCTGCAACGGCAGAGACCTTCGCGGTGTAGGCAGTTCCGGCTTTTATGTGCGTGTCGCAGGGAAGATTCCCGGCCTTCCCGGCAGCCTCATAGTCTGCCAGCTTGTTCTTGTCGGAGTAAATTTCGATCACATACTGAGCAACCGAGCCGTCCGGGTTGGTGTCGGTGATCTGGTACTTAAGACCGCCGTTCTCATAGTCGGGGGAGAGCACGATCTTCGGCGCGGCAAGCTTGCCCTTGACGGTGTAGGAAGCCGATTTTGCCGATTCTTCGCTGTCTCCGTATTCAGGCTTGTCAGAGACGGCAACGACCGTGAAGCAGTAGCTTCCGCCGCTTGTGAGCTTCTTCGAAAAGTCATATTCCGTTCCCTTGGCCGATACGGGACTTCCGCTTTCCTTGCCGTCCTTGTATATCTGAACGCTGTAGCTGTCGGCATTTTCGACCGCGCTCCATTTGGCAACGCCGTTGTCGAAGGAGACAGGGGAGGGAGCCGCAAGAGCCTTCTGGATCTTGACCGTCAGCCTGTTTGCCGTGCCGGAATAGGGCTCAAGATCGGTGCCAACGCATTCGACGCCTGAGACGGTTATTTCAGAAGTCTTGGTTGCATCGGTCTTTACCTTGAATGATATAGAGAACTTCAGAACCCCGTCTTTTTTTACCGCGTATTCAGCTTTGGCAGATTCCGCAGCGGCATGAAATTCGACAACTCCATTCTTGGCTTTGTATGGCTTTTCGTTCCATCCGTCCGGCTGTGTGCAGGTAACACTTACAAATTCAAACACATCTGTGTCGTATGACACATTCATATCAAGCCCGAGAATTCCGTTGGTCAGCTTTATCCCCTTGACGGTGAGAACATAGTCAACGGTTTTTCCGGCATTTACAACCTCGGGACCGGTGAGCTCGACCGTAAATTTCGCGTCGCCGGCACTTACCGCGAACGCGACCGCAGCGGCGAGAATCAGTGTGCAGATGAATAATGCAATCTTTTTCATTTCGTTAACCTTTCAGTTCAATCAGTTGTAAATGTTGTAATCACCGCTGAAATGGGCTCTCAGCCGCAGATAGTCAACAGAGGTAACGGTGTCCCTTCCTGCAATGTGCGCGGCGGCAAGATACGCACCGGAAAGCTCATAGTCGCCGCCGAAATACGCGCGGAGCCTCAGATAGTCAACGGAGGTAAGCCGCCCGTCGCCGCTTATATCCCCAAGCACCACAACATCCGCCGAATCGACCGCATTGTCCCCGTTCATGAGCGAGACTCTGCAGCCGGTCCCGACATAAGCGTTTTTGTCGGTTATCTCTTTTCCGTCGGAGCCGAACACTTTGACGTACTCCGGCGTCTCAAAGTTCCCGACAAAATCCGACAGCTTTGTTTCTGCAATGACCTTTGTCACATATCCGCCGGAAACCGTATAGCTGCTCGACTTTGTCGGTGTCAGCTTTTTCGGCGCTTCAAGAACTGTCAGGGTGAACTGCTTTTCGTCCGAGACGATATTTCCCGCGGTAAGCGCCGCCCTCACACCGAAGGTGAAGCTGCCGCTTTCCGTCGGTATTCCGGACAGCATACCCTCGTCGGAGAGGGCAATCCCCTCCGGGAGAGCGCCGGACGTCACTTCCCACGAAAGAAAATCGTCGCGGTCAGCCTCGATCATGAAGTCGTACTGCATATTCAGTATCCCGTCCGGCAGGCTTTCTGTCTTTATGACCGGCTTTTCCGGGGTCTTTACCGTGTCGGTAAGGCTTTTTCCGGGGGTCACGGTGTACGGCACGTCCGCCAGCTTTGAATTCATCAGCTGATATGCGTAAAACTCAACCGAAATGTCGCCAAGCCCGCTTACGATGAAGCTGACGGAGCAGAAGCTGTCGCTTTTTGACGTATAATCCGATTTTTCAAGGTAAATAAGCCCGTAAGCACCGGCATTTTCGCCTTCAGCCACGCGGTCCTCCTGAAGATTTCCGAGAAGAACAGCCGACCCCGGCACGTATGTCAGATTATCGGAGGGTTTAAAAAAGAACGTCCCGGCACAAAAGCCGCTGTTCTGCGAAATCCCGACGGTATATGTCACCGTGTCGCCAAGCTCCGGCTGTCGGTTCTCCGGAACACTGCAGGAAAACGTGAAAACGACTCCCGATTCGGCAAAAGCGGCAAACGGCACCGACATGAGCGTCAATAATACCGCAAGGAAAACAGCCGCGCTCCTTCTGTGTTTCATGGATCAATCTCCCCCTCCGCATTTTCATATTAATATTATACAATGAACAGGGTGGGTTGTCAATAAGACGGGACGTCAAAAAAGGCGAATACTTGTTAACAATTGTTTACTGTTTTTTCGGCATGAGCAAAAAACGCACAGGTGAGGAGCAAGATATCCGGCGGTGTGCTGCAACCTGAAAGTAGTATGCCCCGGATCTTCGGGAAACCGAAAACCGGGGCATAGTTGTATGGCTGTATTGGTAATTACTTCTTGAGCGTGACCGCAGCCTTTGCCTTTGCGGCAATGTTTGCGGGGGTCAGTCCGTACTTCTCAAGGAGAGCCGGGACCTTTCCGGAGCAGCCGAAGGTGTCCTCTACGCCGACTCTGAGAACCGGAACGGGAAGAGCCTCGCAGACTGCCTCTGCGACAGCGGAGCCGAGACCGCCTATGATGTTGTGCTCTTCGGCGGTGACGACAGCACCGGTTTCGGCAGCTGCCTTGAGGACAAGCTCCCTGTCAAGCGGCTTTATCGTGTGGATGTTGATGACGCGGGCATCGATGCCGTCTGCCTTGAGCAGCTCCCTTGCCTCAAGCGCCATGGCGACCATGATACCGGTTGCGATGATTGTGACGTCCTTGCCGTCTGCCATCGTGATACCCTTGCCGATCTCGAATTTATAGGTCTCCTTGTCATAGATGACCGGAACTGCAAGACGTCCGAAACGGAGGTAGCAGGGACCGACATGGTTTATAGCCGCCTCAACAGCCGCCCTTGCCTCGACGGCGTCTGCCGGGTTGATAATTGTCATGCCGGGGATGGTGCGCATTGTGCCGATGTCCTCGAGGCACTGGTGCGTTGCGCCGTCCTCGCCGACGGTGATGCCGGCATGGGTAGCGCCGATCTTGACATTGAGGTGCGGGTAGCCGATCGAGTTTCTGATCTGCTCGAAAGCGCGTCCCGCGGTGAACATTGCAAAGGAGCTTGCAAAGGGGATAAGTCCCGTTGTGGAAAGTCCTGCCGCAACCGCGACCATGTTGCCCTCTGCGATGCCGCAGTCGAAGAATCTGTCGGGATATGCCTTCTTGAATTTTCCGGTCTTGGTTGCCTCCGCGAGGTCGGCGTCAAGAACCACGAGCTTATCGTATTTTGCGCCGAACTCAACGAGCGCGTCGCCGTATGCTTCTCTTGTAGCTATTTTGTCTGCCATTGTTGATTCCTCCCCGGATTATAAAGACTCTATATAAGCGTTGATCTCGGAGACAGCCTGCTCATACTGCTCCTTGTTCGGAGCCGAGCCGTGCCACTTCACGTTGTTTTCCATGAAGGAAACGCCCTTGCCCTTGACGCACTTTGCGATGATGGCGGTGGGCTTGCCCTTGCATTCCTTAGCCGCCTTCACAGCCGCGTCGATCTCGTTGAAGTCGTGACCGTTTATAACGATGACGTTCCACCTGAACGCCTCGAACTTTTTGTCGATCGGAGTCGGGTCAACAACGTCAACGATCGGTCCGTCTATCTGAAGCCCGTTGAAGTCAACGAAGATGCAGAGGTTGTCGAGCTTCTTGTGAGCCGCGAACATAGCCGCCTCCCACACCTGACCTTCCTCGCACTCGCCGTCGCCGAGGATCGCGTAAACGCGGTAGTCCTTCTTGTTTATCTTCCCGGCAAGAGCCATACCGCAGGCGGCGGAAATGCCGAGGCCGAGGGAGCCGGAGGTCATGTCAACTCCGGGCGTGTGCTTCATATCGGGGTGACCCTGAAGATAGCTGTCGACCTGACGGAAGGTTTTAAGATCCTCCTTCGGGATGAAGCCCTTTGCCGCAAGTGCCGCATAAAGTCCGGGAGAGGTATGTCCCTTCGAAAGGACAAGACGGTCTCTGTCCTCCCACTTCGGGTTCTTCACATCGACCCTCAGCTCCTCAAAATAGAGGTATGCAAGGATGTCGGAGATCGAAAGAGAGCCGCCGGGATGTCCCGAGCTTGCGCTGTAAACCGCCTCAAGCGCGCCGAGCTTTATCTCGGCGGACTTCAGGCTGAGTTCCTTTATTTTTGCCTGTTCCATTGAGTTTTGTGCCTCCTGAAAATTTATATATACGTGTTGGCTGCAGTATGCGGAGCCGCCGCCCTACCGATTCCGGCGCGGGAAAACGGCTTGTCCGCGGAAGACGTCGCAAAACGCCCTTTACCGCCACGATACATTGTAATATTTTTTGTTCCGTTTGTCAAATGCTTTTGGTATGTTTACGGGGCAGCGGGACAAAGATTCACACTTTATTAACACTTGACCGGCAGGAAAGTGAGAATATCTTCGAAATGTAACAATCCGCGTTTCCCGGCTCATTCCCTGTTCAAACCCGAGACCCCCGCCTTTCGGCAGGGGTCTCGGGTTCATGAAAAGAAAAATATTCCCGCCCGGCCGTTCGCGCAGTCCATTGAGAAACCCGCAGCTATGGCAGGTTGGTGTCCTCTCGCGTCGCTTGTGCTCCCAGCGTCCTCGGCGGCATTCCACTGAAAGAAATGTCGGAGGGAGGTCTGCAAACCCTGAGCGCGAAGGCCGGACTCCATTGATCTCTTGTAGGTTTTAACGGTCTGCCCGTGGCGCACCGGGCAGGAATATTTATGAAGCTTTTTCAGCTTTTTTATTAAAACTCCCGGCAGGCGGTTACTCTCCGTCTTCGCCGTCACCGTCGTAGTCGATCTCGCCGAAAAGCTCGTCGTCGAAGAAGTCAGCCACGCGGTTGAATTCGTCGTCGTCGTCGATGGTGACAAGCATCTCCTCGCCGTTTTCGTCCTCTTCTACCTTGAGGATGACATACTCATCATTCTCGTTGTCCTCGACCGGAACAAGCGCGAGATATGTGTTTCCGTCTATTTCCTGACTTCCGAGAAGCTCGAACTGCTTTTCGTTTCCTTCCTCATCGGTGAGGGTGAAAACTTCCTCATTAAAAAGTTCATCAGCCATAATTCAAATTAAATCCTTTCAGGTTCTGTCACCTATATTCTATACCAAAATCGCCGTATTGTCAACTACCGTCCGCAATTTTTTACGCTTTGCTCATATGCATGACAAGCGAGTGCGGCAGGATGTTCGACAGCAGATGGTAAAACTTGTAGAAAACCCTCGGAGTGTACTTTCCGTGTCCGGCGGCGGCTCTTTTCAGTGAGCGTGAGGCAACCGTGACGGGATTGCAGCGGGGAAGGGTGTCAAAGGTGTGCGACGCGCCCTTGTTTATCCCGGCGACCGGCAGGAATTCCGTGTCCATGGGTCCGGGGCAGACGGCAAGCACGTTTATCCCGCGCGGCTTAAGCTCAAATCTCAGCGATTTCGAGAAGCTGTAAACATAAGCCTTGGTCGAGCAGTAAACCGTCATTCTCGGATTCGGCGCAAATGCCGCGATAGAGCAGACGTTGACGATGAAATCACCCTTTTTCATGTAGGGCAGAACAGCCGATGTCACGGCAGTGAGCGCCCGGTTGTTGAGATCGACCATCCGCGCCTGCGTGTGAAGCTCCATCGTGTCGAAATTTCCGAGAGTGCCGAACCCGGCGTTGTTGATCAGTATCCCGACCTCCGGCCTGTGCTCGGCAAGGCGGCTCTCAAGCGCGGCATAGCTGTCATAGTCGGTCAGGTCAAGCGGCACGGGGACGATTTTCTTTCCGGGATATCTGTCGGAGAGCGCCCTCAGCCGATCCTCTCTGCGGGCGATCGCCCAGATCTCGTCGATGTCGGCGCAGCCGTTCGCCACGCACTTTACGTACTCCTCGCCGAGTCCCGACGAGGCTCCTGTGATTATTGCGATTTTCATTCGGGGGTCTCCTTTCCGGGTCATCCGGTATAATTTCAGTCGAGCTTAAGCTCCCGTACGTCCTTCCCGATAAACCGGAGAGGACAGAATTCGCCGAACAGACGGGAGGTTATCCTGTCCGCGTAGCGCTTTCTCAGCTCGTCGCGGCTGAGATTCGTGTTGATTATCATCGGTCTGCCGTGGTTGAGCCGCGTGTTTATGAGGTTGTAGAGGCAGGAGACCGTGAACTGGTTCGTCATCTCCGTGCCGAGGTCGTCGATGATAAGCAGGTCGCAATCAAAATACTTTCCTGTCCGCAAAGGCTCAGAATCCCCGGATCCGTAAGGACGGTTGAATCTCTCAAACTCAAAGTCGGAAAAGACGTTCTGAGCCGTTTCGCACACCGCGTCAAAGCCCCGGTCAATCACCCGTCCGGCGATCGCGGTGGACAGGTGCGTCTTGCCGAGTCCCGTGTTGCCCATAAGAAGCAGATTTTTCGCACCTGGGCAGTCAAATTCCTCGGCATAGCTTTTACATATCTCATAATTTGCCGCAAGCACCTCATATGCCTGCGGGTCGCGCTTCTGATACGACGTATCGAAATTGTCAAATGTCTTGGTCTTTATAAGACTGCCGATCCCGGAGCTTTCATATCCCGCAGTTATCAGCTTTTCTCTCATGCAACGGCACATTTTTATACCGACAAAACCCGTGTCGCGGCACTCCGGGCACTCATATTTTACATCGGAATAATCGGCGGGGAGTCCGTAAAATTCAAGGCAGGCGTTCCGCTCACTCCTGAGGGCTTCGGTTTCCTTTCTGAGCTGAGCAATGCGCTTTTCAAGCTCGTTTCCGGAACAGCGTGCAGCAGTATCGAGTATTTTCAGACCGGTTTCCTGAAGCGCATTGTCTATGTCGCGTATCTCCGGATAGCGGGAGTGAAGCTCTTCAGCACGTCTTTGTGCCTCTTCCTTCGCTCTTACATTTTTTCCGTCGTATTCGCGTTTGATACGGCGGTAGTTTTCGCGGTTGAAGCCCATATCAGTTTTTTTCCTCCTTCGCTCCGGATTTTTCAAGCATTGCATAACTACGTTTCAGTGCCTTTTCAAAGAATTCGTCGGTGTCGAAGCTCGACCCCTTTTCCTCCGGCGCGGAATTTTTCGTGATGCTCTTGTATCTGACCGCTTCCTTTCGTGCCTCAGCCTTCTTTTCGGCGGCTTCAACTGTCATAATCCCCTCGGCGTGCCAGTCTGAGATTATCTTAGACATATAATCAAGCGACGGCTTTCCTGTATTGTTGACCGTAATTTCAAAGGAATACTCGATCATCTCAAACGGCATATTCCACTCGCCGCTCCACTTTTCGAAAAAATTCTTCTCTTTTTTCGTGAACGCGCGGTCTCCGGTGCCGAACAGACGGCGCAGACGGTAGCTCAGAGTGTTTTTCTCCTCGGTCGTTTTTATGTACTCCTGAAGCTGCGCATAAGTCCGAATGCCCTGATTGTAAAGGCTGTACGCCGCCTTTTCGACGTAGCTGACCGACAGCTTTTTCTGCACGGCGTCCAGCTTCTCGGCATAATAGAAGAACATAAGCACGATTGTCTCGCCGTCAAAACCGAGATTCTTCCGGAGCGACACGATTTTCGACATATCCGTCGGCGTGAACACCTTCCCGCAGATGTTCTCGCACTCGTCGATAAAGCCGCGGAATCCTTCATCCCCCTCAATGATCTCCGCGATCTCCTCCCCGGTCAGGTTTTTCGACTGAGCCGAGGGAGACAGCTTTCTTTCCGGCTTTATCAGCTCCGCGGCACGCAGCGCCTCGGCGGCGGCGCGGACCTCGTCGGCGGTGCAGAGAAGCCTTTCGGCGATAACGCTGTCGTCGGCTTCGCACATGGTCCTGTCGGAGCAGATAAGACAGAGCAGGCGGAACTGAAGCAGGTCGCCGCAGGCATCGATAGCCGCCTCCGGCACTGCAACCGCGCCTTCGCTGAAATCGGGTTTATAGCTCATGTGCTTCCGCCTCCTTTCGCCTTATCTCGTAGCACAGATTCATGATAATGTCGCCGACCGGAAGGTTGATGACCGGCACCGGCGCGATTATGTCGTTCTGGGTCATGTTCCAGATTCCCTTTATCCCGAGGGAAACAAGCGTATCGGCACTCATCCCCTCCGGAAGTGAGACAATGACCGCAATGTCGGCGGGAGCTTCCGAAAGATACCGGCTGATCTCCGTGATCGGGCATGATCCCGTTTTCCCGTCGTCCTCCCCGATGTCGGGGAAAAAGCAGGAGACGGTAACGCCTCTGCCCTCAAACCGCTCGGCAAGCCTTTTTGCGAATGCCGCGTCGCCGCCGATTATGACAGCGCTCATGTTGTCCCCGGCGCCAAGCTCCCGGCTGATCCCGGTGTAGAGCAGCTTTACGTTGTAGCCGTACCCCTGCTGACCCACACCGGAAAAGCGGTTGAGGTCGGCGCGGACGGTTGACGGCGTGATATTCAGATGTCTTGCCAGCTCGACCGAGCTGACCTTCATTATCCCGTTGACAAGCAGAGTGCGCAGCACCCTGAAATAGCGGGGATACCGCTGATATGACTGCTGTGATTCCTTCACGGCACCCTCCGATACTTTATTATTTTTACCGCTCCGCGAACGCAAGCGGAATGCCGGCTTTTTCGGCGCGCCGACAGTAGTCCTTCACGCGCTCCGGCAGATAGTCCTTAACCCTGTGACCGTCAAATCCGATGCTTATCTCCGCCCCGGAGCGCCGGATTATCTCCTGCTCCTCCGGGCTGTCAAAGAACCGGAGCATATACGGATGCTCGCGGTACCCGTGAATGCTGTCGTAGCTGACGTTCATTTCCCAGAAAATGTTCTTCTCGGCCATTCTGCTGAACCAGTCGTATGCCGGGATCCCCAGCCTTTCCGCATGGGCGAAAAGATCGGTGTGAGCCACCCCGCACCGGCATTTCACCGAGTCCGCATAGGCAAACAGGTCGCCGCCGGTTATCGACTCCTTCATGTCGATGTGCTCTATCAGAGCATAGTCGAAATACGAAATGTCAAGATACTCCGGAAGCGGCAGGGCGTACGGAAGCGTGCAGAGCTCGATCCCCTGAAGGATCTTTATCCTGCCGGCATACTTCTCCCGCAGAAGCCCGATGTGATCGTGATAGCGGTGAAGCATACGGTCGTATACCCAGCTCCCCCATCCGTCCTTCCCGAGCGCGTCCCATTCCGGAACGTGGGTTATGACGCCGTTCACGTGGTCGTTTATGCCGAAAAGCTCAATTCCCCCGGCAATTGCGGCTTCGATTATCTCCTCGGGACGGTCTCCGCCGCAGTAGGAATAATACGTGTGTGAATGAAGATCCTGAAGCATGGCTCACGAAAGACGGCGGAGCGTCCCGTTCACGTAATCGGTGAACTGTTCGCAGGTTGCGCCGGTTTCTCTGCCGGTGACGACGCACTTCTTTTCTTCGAACATACAGATGTCAAGCGCGCGCGCCAGACGGTCGGACTCGGTCTGATATCCGATGTGCGAAAGCAGCATGACGGAGGCGCGGAGCATGGAGCAGGGATCGGCATATTTTCCTCTTCCCTCGGTGATCATTCTCGGAGCCGAGCCGTGAATTGCCTCGAACATGGCATACTTCTTTCCGATGTTTGCAGAGCCTGCAGTTCCGACGCCGCCCTGGAATTCCGCCGCCTCGTCGGTGATGATGTCGCCGTACAGGTTCGGGAGGATGAACACCTTGAAGTCGGTGCGGCGCTTTTCGTCAACCAGCTTTGCGGTCATGATGTCGATGAACCAGTTGTCGGTTCTGATCTCGGGATACTCCTTTCCGATCTCCTCGCAGATGCGGAGAAATTTGCCGTCGGTGGTCTTGATTATGTTGGCTTTGGTCACGATCGAGACGTGATCCTTGCCGTTTTTCTTTGCGTATTCGTATGCAAGACGGGCAATGCGGCTGCATCCCTCGGTCGTTGTGACGCAGAAATCAAGCGCAAGGTCGTCGGTGACGTTTATTCCCTGGCTTCCGACGGCATAGCTGCCCTCGGTATTCTCGCGGAAGAAGGTCCAGTCGATGCCCTTGTCGGGGACCCTGACCGGGCGGACGTTTGCAAACAGGTCAAGCGCCTTGCGCATTGCGACGTTTGCCGATTCGATGTTCGGCCACGGATCGCCGGCGCGCGGGGTCGTTGTCGGTCCCTTCAGGATGACGTCGCAGCTTTTCAGCTCTGCCATAACGTCGTCGGGGATCGCCTGCATATGCGCAGCGCGGTTCTCGATGGTAAGCCCGTCGATGTGCTTAAAGACTATTCTGCCGCGCTTCACGTCGTCGGCAAGCAGGTACTCAAGCACCTTTGCCGAGGCGTCGGTGATGATGGGACCGATGCCGTCGCCGCCGCAGACGCCGATGGTTATCTTATCGAGCTTCGTGTAATCGACGGCATCCCCCGCCGTATTTATTCTTTCAACTCTCTCAAGCTGTGAGCGGAGGAGTGCCTCGTATTTCGTGAGTGCGTTTCTTATCTCGGTTTCGTGGTTTGTCATAAATGTTCCTTTTCTCCGGAATGCTCCGGTAATATGC
>FR891187.1:14148-15221 GCA_000433515.1 Candidatus Colimorpha enterica
CTGACCCGCCGTGATTTTCGGTTCTGTGGATAAAATCAGTTCTTTTCCACAGTATGCACAGGGTTTTCCACAGGAATATGCGTCATATAATGCCGTAAAAGCGGGATTTCCGGCGGATTTTCAACAGCCTGTGGAAAAGTATATGTGGATAAGTCAGTCTCCCGACGGATAAGCGTTGAGGTCGGCGCCCGCGGTGTTTCCCTCAAGGAATTCATAATACGCCTGCGCGCCTATCATCGCGGCATTGTCCCCGCAGAGGGAGCGCGGCGGGACATAAAACGCAATGCCGTTCTTTTCCGACCAGCCTTCAAGCGCGGCTCTTAAGTGCGAGTTCGCCGAAACCCCGCCGGCAAGGACGAGCTTTTTATATTTTCCGTCGCGGAATGCGATTTCGAGCTTCTTTATCACCGACGACACGACAGCCTCGGTGAACGCGGCGGCAATGTCGGCTTTCGGGATCTCCTCTCCGCGCTGGGAGAGGGTGTGAAGGCAGTTTATAACGTGCGTTTTCAGCCCGCTGAAGGAGAAATCAAGGCTGCCGTCGTTTATTGCCGCGGACGGGAAGGTCATTTTCGTGCTGTCCCCGATTGAGGCAAGCCTGTCCATCTCCGCGCCGCCGGGGTAGGGTATCCCCATGACGCGCGCGACCTTGTCGAATGCTTCGCCCATTGCGTCGTCCCTCGTCCTGCCGACGGTCTCAAAGTCGGTGTACGACCTGACCTCAATTACAGAGGTGTGACCGCCGGATGCCACGATCGCAAGAAACGGCGGCTCAAGATCGGGGTGCGCAAGATAATTTGCGGCGATATGTCCCCTTATATGATTGACCGGAACAAGCGGTATCCCGTTTGACACGGCAAGCGATTTTGCAAAATTGACCCCGACAAGCAGAGCCCCGATAAGCCCCGGCCGGTTGGTCACTCCGATCGCCTGAATATCGGAGAGCGTGACTCCCGCCTTATCAAGCGCCTCGTATGTTATCTGTGATATTGCCTCAATGTGCGCGCGCCCGGCAATTTCCGGCACGACGCCGCCGTATAAGGCGTGTATTTCGATCTGTGACGCAACGATGT
>FR891187.1:15235-20055 GCA_000433515.1 Candidatus Colimorpha enterica
ATGTCGGAGAGGATCCTCCTCCCGCCGCCCATCGAAACAACAGCCGCAGAGGTCTCGTCACAGGAGCTTTCAATTGATAGAATGTTCATTGGTTTTTTATGGTTGTCATTTTGATTTTTTATCTTTGGCTTCCCATTTGAGGGCTGCGAAGCAGGGGCGCGGCAATGAATCGGTCTCCGGGGGAGACCGAGAACAGCGCCTGACCGAGCCGCAGCGAGACAGGTGGCGGCGAAATCCGCCGGACGAGAACCGCGCCTGACCGAGCCGCAGCGAGACAGCTCCGCCCGCAGGCGGTGATGAGGTGTAGGTTCCGCTTGCGGAACCATTTTTTTTGTGGGAGTTTGTCTTGCTGACAGAGATTTTCCGACAGCGCCGGAGCCTACCCGTTTTTCTTTCTCAGTTTCCGGCACCCGCCGATGGTCGTAGGGGCGATCCACGAATCGCCCGTCTGCCGGATTTCGTTTTCACAACAGAGATTTTATGACTGCGTCGTCGCCTCAAACCTCTTTTTCTTTCTCGGAGAAAGAAAAAGAGGGAAAAAGAAAGACCGCTCAGGGGGTTCCGCCACGAAGTGAGCCCCGATTTGCTCCGGCGAACAGAGATAAAGCGAAAAGCCGGGGCTCAATGCGGGGGCGGCGACACAATGAACTCAATGCGGCTGCACCCCCCGAGACCCCCCGAGGAACGGGCAAGCTGGGAGAGGTAGCCAACAGAGATATTGTGCACAGCGGAAAAAATTTCTGTATTCGGGGCAAAACGTGTTTGTTCGGCAAGCCGCGCAGCCCTCAGAGGGGAAGGCTGGTCATATGCTTCGTCATCAGCACCGCGTCCTCTTTCGGGAAGCGGTAATATCCCTTTCTCCTGCCGTCCTTGGTGAAGCCGCATTTTTCGTAAAGGGCGATTGCCGGGAGGTTTGATTCCCTGACCTCAAGATGCACAGCCTCGGCTCCCCGTTTTTCCGCGTCGGTTATCAGAAAGTTCATTATCATAAGCCCTATCCCCCGTCCCCGGTACTCCGGAAGAACGGCAACGGTCGCAATCTCCGCCGAGTCGCAGACGGTGAACATCCCGCCGTACCCGCAGACCCTTCCCGTCACTGGGTCGATCGCGGCATAAAACGAATACATCCCGTTCTCCGCCGCCGAGAAAAACGATGCCTTGCTCCACGGGTCGGAAAAGCAGAGAGCCTCAATGGCGGCGATCTCTCCGATGCGGGAGTGCTCAAGCGGGACGACCGTTATTCCGTCAGCTCTGCGTTCCATTTCCGGTGCCTGAGCTTTCCTCCGGCGCGTTTGTCCCTGTGGCCGGACTGCTATCCTTCGGTTTGTCGGTTTCACTGCCCGTTCCTTCGAGATATCCGGCAACTATGCCGTCGGCTTCGACGCATCTGCCGGTCCCGCGGTCATAGTAATACCTGCCGGAGCCGCTGACGATGTAGTTTATGTTGTAATATATCCAGCCGTATCTCGGTGACGATATCCGCAGGGTGTAGACCGCCTCCGACGATTCCGGATATCCGGCATCCGGCGCGTTCAGGATCCTGTGAACTATGCTGTCAACGTCATTTCTGTCCTGAATGTCGGCCATTCTGACGACTGCCTTTGAGTTGTCCCGGCAGACCTGTATCCGGTTCGGGTAAAAATCCTCAAGCGCCGGCAGGCTTATGTCCTCGCGGTAATAAACTCCTGTGCACGCGTAATAATCGTCCGACAGCAGGATGTATTCCGCCAGCCACTCGGAGGTGCTTTTCCCGGTCAGCGGGTAGACGTAGTTGCCCGACAGCCTGCCGTACGGCTTCTGCGTGTACGACACCGGCTCGTAATTCTGCGGCGCGGCAAGGTAATATATGCCGGTCGAACGGTCAACGTACCGGTCACCCTCAGCCTCGATTTTCGCGTAATGCGGCAGGGCTGCTGTCACCCACACCGCGATTACGGCAACAAGGCATACGGCGGCGACGGTTATGGCAATATTTCTTTTTTTGGTTTTCTGCTTTTTTCTCTCGGCCTTTCTGTCGGCTATGAGAGCGTTGTCGCGGACTCTGTTTCCCAATTTTCGTGACCTCAGTAGCCGAATTTCCCGCTCAGGCTGTCGTCGTCGGCGATCCAGTCGGAGACGCTGATTATCCTGTAATCCGTGTGGCTGTCTCTCACGATGACTGTTGAGATCCCCGCGTTTATCACCTGCCGCTTGCACATTGCGCAGGACGAGGTTCCGGAGATCAGCTCCCCGGTCTTGGGATCGACGGACGCCATATACAGCGTGGAGCCGATCATTTCCTCCCGCGATGCGGAGATTATCGCGTTTGCCTCCGCGTGGATCGAGCGGCACATTTCGTACCTTTCTCCGCGGGGGATGTTCAGCTTGTCCCTCAGGCAGAAGCCGAGGTCGCAGCAGTTTTTCCTGCCTCTCGGTGCGCCGTTGTAGCCGGTCGCCACGATGCAGTCGTCCTTGACTATTATCGCCCCGTAGTGCTTCCGCAGGCAGGTGCTGCGCTTTGACACCGTCTCGGCGATGTCAAGGTAGTAATTTATCTTCGATACCCGTTCCATTATGTTCCTCCGGTCAGAGAGTTTTTACGAATTCTTTCAGGTAGGCGGTGAATTCCGCGCCGATCTCCGGGTGCTTTACCGCCTGCTCGACGTTTGCCGTCATGAAACCGAGCTTTGAGCCCATGTCGTAGCGCTTGCCCTCGAAATCAACGCCGGTCATGCCGCTTCGGTGGCAGATCACCTTCATTGCGTCGGTCAGCTGAAGCTCCCCGCCGGCGCCGGGAGGAGTCACCTCAAGGATGTCGTATATCTCAGGTGTGAGAAGCACCCTTCCGAGGATGGAGTAATTCGTCATTATCTGCTCCGGCTTCGGCTTTTCGATCATGTCGAATATGTGGTACATATTTCCGTCAAGCCGGTCCATGCCCATGGTGCAGTAACGGCAGACCAGCTCCGGAGCGACCTCCTTGATGCCGGCGGCGGGAAGTCCGTATTTTTCGTAAGCCGATATCAGCTGAGCGCATACCGGGGTTTCCGAGAAGATTATATCGTCGCCGTAAAGCACCGCAAACGGCTCGTCTCCGGTGAAGGACCTTGCGCGGTAGATGGCGTGCCCGAGTCCCTTTGCCTCATGCTGACGCAGAAAGGTGATGTTTGCGATTTCGGCGATCTTCCGCAGCTCCCCGATTTGCTTTTCCTTGCCGCCGGCGCGGAGCTTGTCCTCGTACTCGGGGGAATAGTCGAAATAGTCCTCGATCATTCCCTTGTTTCTTCCGGTGATGATAAGGATGTCGGTGATACCGCTCTTTGCAGCCTCCTCGACAAGATACGATATCGCGGGACGGTCAACTATCGGAAGCGCCTCCTTCGGCACGGAGCGGGCTATCGGAAGCATTCGTGTGCCGAGTCCCGCCGCGGGGATCACTGCTTTTGTTACTTTCATGGTGGTGGTTATCCTTTCGGGAAGTAATTATATTTAATGGTTTGCTGTCGGGGGGGCGACGGAGATTTCACGACTGCGCCGAAGCCTACCCGTTTTTCTTTCTCAGTTTCCGGCACCCGCCGACGGTCGTAGGGGCGATTCACGAATCGCCCGTTTGTCTGATTTGGATTTCTGACAGGGATTTCACGACTGCGCCAGAGCCAGTCCGTTTTTCTTTCTCCGGAGAAAGAAAAACTCGAAAAAGAAAGAGCCGCAAGGGGGATGCCCCCTTGACCCCCGCTGTGTGGGGGAGACACCACAACCGCATGTGGAAGCAGTGGGGAGGGGTCAGTACAGGTCGCACAACGCGGACGGGTCAAAGTTCACCTTTTAAACGTCCTGCCGCGAACAACCTATGCGGCGGAATCGTGCCGCACGGCTCGCTGACTGACGGGTTTAGCACGAATACGGCAACGTTTTTCGCTGTGCACTTTACCTCTGTCGCTGCCGCCACCGGTCGCACCCGTTCCTTGGGGGGTCTCGGGGGGCGGAGCCGCCTTGAGTTTCGATTCTCATCGCGGGTCAGCGATGAGAGTCGGAACTCTCGCAGCGGCGCAGCCCCCTGAGTGTGCTTTCTTGCCGAGGCATTCTTTGCACAAGCAAAGAATGCCGGAAACTCCGGTGACGCAGTCGGAAACCCTCTGTATACCGATGTAAAATATCCGGTTAAAATCCGTCCGGTTTTCCGTATTACATTACAGTATACCACAGAATGCACCGCTGTTACAAGAGCTTTTCGGGATTTTTTTGTCCGATATTGTCTTATACTCCCGCGCGGGAGGCAATTTCCTCTGAAAAATTCTTATCGCACTGGATCCTGACTGCGGAAAGCTCTCCGTTTGTCTCGAAAAGCAGGATATACGATTCGCGAGGGAACATATCGGCGCACAGGCTCATTCTGACAGACGGGGAGCCGTATTTTTCGCGGAGATCGCGGTATTTCATGTACGGGATCACGCCGGTCAGGTTTTTCAGGCTCAGGGTGACGACCGGGATCCGCTTTTTGCCCTGAGTCCGGACGACCGTTATCCGGTTTCGGATGAATATCTCCTCATGCGGGTCGAGTATGTACTCATACCCGGTCAGAAGGTATCTCTGCGACACGTACACCACGCCGACGATCGCGCCGAACATGATTAGCTGCCACAGCCCCTTCCAGCCGATGCCGAGCGACGAGAACACCCCGGTGACGGTCGCAAGGATGAGGAGGATCACGCAGACGACCTTTGCCGTGCCGCGGGTCCTCGGACAGACGTATGTCATTTCAGTATTCCCCCTCATAATCGCAGATGTTTGTTAAAATATCCTGCCCGCGGAGCGTGACCGTTGCGTATGTCGGGCGGATC
>FR891187.1:20107-22964 GCA_000433515.1 Candidatus Colimorpha enterica
GTTGAGTATCCGGAGCGGCGTTTTTCCGTCCTCTCCGGGGATAAATCTGTCGTCCGTTTCGTGCGTGTGACCGTACATGACGATGTCCGCACCGCGGTCGGAGGCTATGGCTTCAAGCGCCGCCGTGCCGTGCTTCACTCCCGCCGTATGCCCGTGCATAATTAGGAATTTCCTGCCGAGGAGCGTGAATTCCCGCGTGTACGGCAGATCGGAGGAAAAAAAGTCGCAGTTTCCCCTGACGTAAATGTAAAGCCGCCTTCTTCTGTCGGTCTTTTCGATCGACTCAATATCGTTTGCGCCGTCTCCGAGGTGGATGACGACGTCAGCACCTGTGCTGTCGATGATATCTCTCATCCTTGCGGAATTTCCGTGCGAGTCGGAAAAAACAACTATATCCAGACTGTCCATGTCAAGAAATACCGTCCTGTATCTTCGCTGATACCCCTCCGGGGGGTAACGTTTTTATAATTATAGCATAGAATATTATCGATTACCACACTAATCTGAAAATTCTGTTCCGGAAAACCGGTTTTTTCGGTGCCCGGAGGAAAGGAATTCTGTCATGGAGATCAACAAGGAGACACTGGATAAGATAAAGGCGCTTGACGAGGAACAGCTCCGCGCCGCAATCGGCGACATTGCCGACGCTCTCGGAGCGACGCCGCAGCAGAAAAGGCGGGCGCAGAACAATTCCGGGATGATCAGAAAGAAGATCCTGTCGGCAAACGGCAGGGAGCTTCAGCGTCAGCTCGGAAAGATGACGCCCGGACAGCGGGAAGAGATAGCAAGAAAGCTGAAGCTGTAAACCGGCGCGGGGAGGGTTCGGATTTTGGACGGAAACATATCGGAAATGCTGAAAAGCGTGCTCGACGACCCCGGAGCGATGAAAAAGCTGATGGGAGTTGCAGAGAACCTGATGGGAAGCGGCGGGGCGCAGGAAAAGCCCGACTGTCCGCCTCCCTCACCTCCACCGCCCCCGCCGCCGGAGAGGTGCAGGCCGGGGACTGACGAGAGGATCGCGCTTATTGCGGCGCTCCGTCCGTATCTTTCGGAGGAGCGGCGGCAGACGGCGGACGGACTTATAAAAATGCTGAAGATGCTGCGGCTTGCCGATATCGATAAGCTGATGAAGGGAAAGGGGGCGGAGTGATGTACACAAGGAGCTATTCAAAGGGCGAGGCAAGGACACAGCTCCCACCGGATTACGGCGGGACTGCGCTGGTCATAGGGACGCCGCCTCCGTCTCAGCGCGGAGCTCCGGCACCGGCAGAGAGAAGTCCGAGGCGGTCGGTCGTCCCGTGTCAGGACTGCACCGGCGAGCCGGAAAAGCCGGAGGACGGAAAAATGCCGTTTATTCCGCCGTCCTGGGTCGCACCCATTCCCCGGGGGGGCTCGGGGGGCGGAGCCGCCTTGAGTTCATTATTTCGCCGCCCCTTCCTGCGGCGAAATAATGAAGCTCACCTAGCGGCGGAACCCCCTGAGCGGTCTTTCTTTTTCCCTCTTTTTCTTTCTCCGAGAAAGAAAAAGAGGTTATAGGCAGCGCAGTCGGAAAATCTCGCGAGGTCACAAAATCTCTGTCATGAAAGCCAAAACCGCCTGACATGATTTCCATAAGACAAACAAGAGACGACAAATGTAAAAACCCGTGACACAATATTACCGTCCGGGAAACACCCTCACCGCTTCATTTCAAGAAGCCTCTCTGCAAACAGCCTCATGGCCTTACCCCTGTGGCTGACTGCGTTTTTCTCCTCCGTCGTGATCTCGGCATATGTCTTTCCGAGCTCCGGCAGATAAAACAGCGGATCGTACCCGAAGCCGTCATATCCCCGCCCCGCAGTAAGTATCTCTCCCGGACACTCCCCGCGGACGGTGAAGTCAAGGCTGTGATCAAACGGGCAAACAAAAGCGATGACCGAGACGAACTTTGCCCCGCGCTTTTCTTTCGGAACCCCGTCCAGCTTTTCAAGGAGCTTTCGGTTGTTGTTGTCGTCGTTGCACGGCTCGCCCGCGTATCTTGCCGAATAAACCCCCGGCTCTCCGTCAAGATAATCAACCTCAAGCCCTGAATCGTCGGCTATCGAGACATATCCCATCGACGCGGGAACAGAAGCCTTTATGACCGCGTTTTCCGCAAACGTCGCCCCGGTCTCATCGATCTCTCCGGTAAAACCGATGTCGTCAAGCGAAAGCAGCTTTATCCCGTCAAGCCCGCATCTGCCGAGAACCGCCCCGATCTCCTTTATTTTGTGCGCATTGCGCGACCCAAGTACTATCTCCATATTATGCCGCCCTCCGCTCATTCAAACAGCGCCGATACAAACTATTATGCCGCACTCCGCTCATTCAAACAGCGCCGATACAAACTCGCCGGCTTTGAAATACTGGAGATCGTCGACCTGCTCGCCGACGCAGATGAATTTGACCGGTATCCCAAGCTCTTCTCTTATCGAGAAAACGATCCCGCCCTTTGCCGTCCCGTCGAGCTTTGTCAGGACAAGCCCGGTAAGCGGCGCGGAATTACGGAATTCCTTTGCCTGACTGACCGCGTTCTGCCCTGTCGTCGCGTCAAGGACAAGAAGCGTCTCTCTTGAACAGCCGGGAAGCTCCCTGTCAACGACACGGTTTATCTTTGCCAGCTCATCCATCAGATTTTTCTTGTTGTGAAGCCGTCCGGCGGTGTCGATTATCAGCACATCGGAATGACGGCTCTTCGCGGCGTTCACGGCATCGAACACAACTGCGGCGGGATCGGAACCCTCTCCGTGGCTGATTATGTCCACCCCGACGCGGTCAGCCCAGATCTTCAGCTGATCGACGGCGGCGGCTCTGAAGGTGTCCGCGGCGGCAAGTATCA
>FR891187.1:22988-24298 GCA_000433515.1 Candidatus Colimorpha enterica
CCCTCCGACTTCAGAAGATTTGCGATTTTTGCTATCGACGTGGTCTTTCCTACGCCGTTCACCCCGATGACAAGGATAACGGAGGGCTTTGTGTCAAGCACAAGCGGCTCACCCTCGCCTATCATGGAGACAAGTATCTCCTCAAGCGCCGTTTTCACCTTTTCCGGCTCGGTGATCTTCTCCGCGCGTATTTTGCCGCGCAGTCCGTCGATTATCTTTTCTGTCGGACCGACTCCGACGTCGGCGGTTATAAGAACCTCCTCAAGCTCCTCAAGCATATCCTCATCGACCTTTGAAAAGCCGCGGAAAAGCTGATCGAGCCTGCCGAACAGCGCGTTTTTCGTCTTGGCGAGTCCGGCTTTCAGTTTATCGAAAAATCCCATCAGTTATATTTGCCTCCGATCTTGGCTTCAACCTCATTGACGTTCATCGAAAGAACCCTCGATATACCCCTGTCGGGCATTGTGATGCCGTAGAGCATATCCGACGCTTCCATTGTGCCGCGCCGGTGGGTTATCGCGATGAACTGCGTTTTTTCGGAATATCTCTTCATGTACTCGGCAAGCCTGACAACGTTTACGTCATCAAGCGCCGATTCTATCTCGTCAAAAATACAGAACGGCGTCGGGTTGACGTTCAGTATCGCGAATATCAGCGCAATGGCAACGAATGCCTGCTCGCCTCCGGAAAGCGAGATAAGATTCTTGATTATCTTTCCGGGCGGGGCGACGTTTATGTCAATGCCGCTCGTCAGAACGTTTTCCGGGTCGGTAAGCGATATTTCCGCGCTTCCTCCGCCGAAAAGCTCCCTGAACGTAACCTTGAAATTGCGGTTTATCTCGTCAACGGCGGTGACAAAACGGGTCTTCATCTCGCGCTCCAGCCGTCCGATGATACCGTCAAGGCTCTCGCGGGCTTTGCAGAGGTCGTCGTACTGACCCTTGCTGAAATCGTATCTCTGTTTTACGTCGTTGTACTCGTCGATCGCACCGACGTTTACCGAGCCGAGAGCGCGCAGCCTGTTGCGTAGCTCTGTCTGACGCGCGCCGAACGACGGCCTTGTCTCCTCCGTCACGGCGGGACAGCCAAGCTCCGTCGCGGCAGTGTAGGTCAGCTCATAGTCGTCCCATATCTTCGCCGCAAGCCGGTCGTTGTCGTTTTTCAGCTGTTCACGGAGGTTTTCAGCCTTCGTGTAATCGCGCAAAACCGTTTCCCTCTGCCGGTTGCACTCGCGGAGCCTGTCGCGGATCTCCGTCTGCTCCTTCTCAAAGGCAAGGTTCTCTTCAATGACGCGCTTCCGCTCTTTTTCA
>FR891187.1:24346-25212 GCA_000433515.1 Candidatus Colimorpha enterica
CGCCGCCGAGAGCATCGGCCGAAACTCTGTTCTCCTCTATCCGGTTTTTCGCGTCGGTCAGCTTTTCCGTCAGTGTAACTATAAGTTCCTCTGACCTTCCGACCTGCTCCTCAAGCGCGGCGACCGCGGCATCGTTGGCTGTTATGCTGTTCTCTGCCGACTCAAGATCCTTGCCCGCCGCGGTCATGTCGATCATCAGGCTGTTCAGCTTTTTCTCAAGCGCGGCAAGGAGATCGTCCGCCGCATTTCTGTCGGCAACCGCCTTTTTCGTGCGCTTCTTCGCCTCTTCAAGATCGCTGTTTGCGGCTCTCAGGCTCTCTGTCAGCTCCCTGTGCTCGCTGTCGTAATGCTCGTGCGCCTCTCCGAGTCCGGAAAGGTCGTCAATAAGCGCGTCGCGCCTTGACACCTCGGTCTCAAGGCGGCTCTTTGCCACCTCAAGCCGGGTCTGCTCCGCCTGCATCATGGTGTTGAGCAGCGAGATCTTCCCGTCGGCTGACGCGACCTCGTTTTTCAGAGTGCTTATCTTCCCGCAAAGGTCGGTTATTTTACCGTCAGCATCCTTCTGCTGCCTTTCGATATCGGCTATCTCGTCCTTCAGCTTTGCGATCTCGGCTCCGCGGGTGAGAATACCGCTGTCGTTCTTCACCGAACCTCCGGTAAAGGAGCCTCCGGCATTTATCAGCTGACCGTCAAGGGTGACGATCCTGATCTTATATCCGAACGCCTTTGCGGTTGCCGCGGCATTGTCGATGTTGTCGAAAACCGCCGTCCTGCCGAGCATATAGCCGATGACCCCGGCATATTTCGCATCAAAGCCGAGAAGCCCGTCAGCCATTCCGACATAGCCCCTCTGCCGCTTCAGCTCG
>FR891187.1:25321-27555 GCA_000433515.1 Candidatus Colimorpha enterica
CAATCGCCGCCTTCGCCGCCTCTTCGTTCTCGGTGACGATGTTCTGGATATTCGCGCCGAGAGCCGTCTCTATGGCAACGCTGTATTCCGGCTTCAGGGTGATGAGCTTTGATACCGGGCCGCATATTCCCCTGACCTGCCCGCTTCCTGCGGCACGCATGACGTTCTTGACGCTGTAATTATAGCCCTCAAGAAGCTCGTCCATTCTTGAAAGAGCCTCTGCCCGCTGTCTCTTTCCGTCGGCTGAAACGCAGAGAGCCGAAAGCTCTTCCCTCGCCTTCTCAAGCCCGCCGTTCAGCTCCTCAAGCCCGCGTTTTTTCGCATCAAGCGCATTTTTTTCATTGTCGATCGCCTGCCCGTAATCGGAAACCGTCCTCTCGGCGCGGTTTTTCGCGTCGGTCAGCTTTGCGATCTGCTCCTCAGAGGCGGCTATCTCCTTTTCAATGCCCTCGCTTCTGCCGTTTTCGGCTTCGTGAGAGCCTTCAAGCGCCGAAAGCCGCACCTTTATGTCAAGAAGCTCCGCCTCGACTATCTTCTCGTCGTCCTCGCGGTCGAGAATCAGTTTTTCGGCTTCCTCACAGATTTTTTTCTGATTTTCCGCATCGGAGACCGTCTTTTCCTCTTCGTCCTTTATTCCGGAAAGACGCTTCCTGCACTCTTCAAGCGTACCGGCAAGCTCTTCCGCGCGTCCGACCGCGTCTCTGAGCGACTGCCTTCTCGCCTCAAGCTCACCCTTTGTCTGCGAAATCCGGCTTTCGGTGTGGAGTATATCGTTTTCAAGCACCCTTGCCGAGCTTTCGATCGAATGCCTGCTTTCTATGTAGCCGGATATCTTATCGGCAAGCTCCTCGGCATTTCTCTGCCCCGCAGAAAATTTCTCGGTCAGCTTTTCGCTTCGATCCTCAAGCGACGATATCTCCCCGTCAACCGATTCAAGCCCGAGCTTTGCCGCCATGTATATCTTTTCCGTCTCGGTGGCTTTCACCCGCATCGCCTCGGCGTCATAGAGCCACAGCGACACGTCAACCGATTTCTTCTGTTCGTAAAGGTCGAGATATTTCCTTGCCGCCGCGGCTTCCTTTTCAAGCGGGCCGACACGCGAGCCGAGCTCGGAAAGTATGTCGTTCAGGCGCACAAGATTCGCTTCCGTGTCCTTCAGCTTTCTCTCCGCCTCGTTTTTCTTGTAGCGGTATTTTGAAATTCCCGCCGCCTCCTCAAAGACCGAGCGTCTTTCGTCGCTCTTCTGGGAGATTATCTCGGCGATCTTGCCCTGACCGATGTTTGAATAGCCGGTTTTGCCGACACCCGTGTTCATGAAAAGCTCGGCGATATCGCGGAGCCTGACGGTCTTGCCGTTGATGAGATACTCGCTGTCGCCGCCGCGGTAGTACCGCCTTGTGACGGTGACCTCGTCATACTCGCTTTCCAGCCGCCCGGTGCCGCAGGTGTTGTCTATGACAAGCGATACCTCGGCATAGCCCATGGGTCTGCGGTTGTCGGAGCCGCCGAAAATGACGTCCTCCATCTTTGAGCCGCGGATGTTTTTGGTAGACATCTCTCCGAGGACCCAGCGCACGGCGTCGGTTATATTCGATTTTCCGCTTCCGTTGGGACCCACCACAACGGTTATGCCCCGGTTGAAATTCAGAACTGTTTTGTCGGGGAAGGATTTGAACCCCTGCATTTCAAGAGCCTTGAGTCTCAAGAGTGTCTCCTTTGATTTCGTCTGATTGCGCCGTCGCTGCGGCGATAAGATATATTATATCACAAAAATCGCTTTTTGTCACCTGTTATCTCAGATAAGAGAAACGCGGCAGCTATATTGAGGAATGCCTCCGTCCCCGCGGAATTTCACGCCCGAAAGCCCGAAATTATTTATCAGCCGGACGGTGTTTCTTCTTTTCTGCCCCGCCGCCTTTGAGATTTCGGCTGACGGAACCGTGAAAAGCGCGGTTCTGCCGGAGGTCATGCCGGAATATTTCTCAAGCTCCCGGCACTCGGCGCGGTAGTAAAGCTCTCCCTCGACAAGCTCGCCCATCGCGGGATGATATGCACCGAAAGCGATGCCGTCCTCCGCGTAAAGCGTCTCTCCGGAATGAAGCCCGATCCTTATCACCGGCACTCCGTGCGACACGAATACACCGAGGACTCCGGCAGTCCTTGAAACGGCATCGTCGGGCACAGGAGGGATGTACCTGCCGTCAAGCGTCATTTTTTCAAGCTCCGTGCCGTGA
>FR891187.1:27606-31009 GCA_000433515.1 Candidatus Colimorpha enterica
CGCCGTCGGCTGAAAGCCCGCAGATGCGCTCCGCCGTCATTATCTCACTCTCCGGGGTGGAATACGGAAGCCCGGTCATCATCTGACCGACAAGAGAAAAGCCGTATTCCTTGACAAGACGGCAGGCATTTTCGGAATCCGCCGCGGTATGCCCTCTTTTCGCCGCCGAAAGGACGTTGTCGTCCATGCTCTGTATCCCCAGCTCTACCGTTTTCACGGTGTAGCGGGAGAGGATGTCAAGTATTTCCCGGCTGATATAGTCCGGACGTGTCGAGAGCCGTATTCCGGTCACTCTGCCGTCGCGGACGAAATTCTCCGCCGTGTCAAGCAGGCGAATCATCAGCCCCCTGTCGATCCCGGTAAAGCTGCCGCCGAAAAACGCGATCTCCGCATCGCAGTCGGTAACCGTCGCAAGTGCAGCTTCTATTCCGTCCTTTACCGCACCCTCGTCAAAGCTCCGCTTTCCGGAAATGCTTCTCTGATTGCAGAAAATGCAGTCGTTCGGGCAGCCGAGATGAGGTATGAACACCGGGATGTTGACGTGTCGCTTTCCGGCAGTCATAGTCCGAAAAGCGCAAGAGCTTCCCTTGCGGCATTCTGCTCTGCGGCACGCTTTGACCGACCGTTTCCGGTACCGATCACGTTGCCGTTCAGCCGCGCCTCGACGGTAAAGACCTTCATATGCGCCGGTCCGCGCTCTCCTACCGTCACGTATTCAAGAATGTCGCCGTGCTCCTTCTGCACCACCTGCTGAAGGGAGGTCTTATAGTCCCGGTCATTCCCGGCTTTTATTATCCCGTTGATCTCCGCGGTTATGCGCGGCAGAAGAAATTCCTTCACCGGCTCGATCCCGCCGTCAAGATAAATGGCTGCAAGCAGCGCCTCAAAAGCGTCGGCAAGTATCGACGGGCGTTTTCTGCCGTTCGTATGCTCCTCGCCGTGACCCAGCATGAGATAATTCCCCAGCCCGATGGCATCCGCCAGCCTGTAAAGCGTCTTTTCGCACACCGCACCTGCGCGTATCCTTGAAAGATCGCCCTCAGGCAGGTCGGGAAATTCCGAATACAGATATCCGCTTGTTATGTACGAAAGCACCGAATCTCCGAGGAATTCAAGCCTCTCGTTGCATTCCATGATTATATCCCGTGACTTCATCTCGTTTGAATACGACGAATGTGTAAGGGCAAGAGTGAGTTTTTCCGTGTCCGCAAAGCGGTAGCCGACGGCATCCTCAAGCCCGGTCATGGGAAGTGGGTAGTTTTTCACGTCCTGTACGCCTTTCAGTTTCTGCCCGCTGTGGCTTCTTTTTCACGCGGGATTATCTCCGGTACGACGAGCTTTGCGATCTCGTAAACGACATTGTTCTCGACACAGCCGACAGCCTGACGCACCGCGTTTCTTATCGCCGCCGCGTCGGAGCTTCCGTGCGCCTTGATAACCGTCTTTGAAAGTCCGAGAAGCGGCGCACCGCCGTATTCCGAGGCATCGAAGTCCTTTTTCATCCGCCGGAGCCCGTTCTTCACGCCGAGTGCCGACAGCTTTGTCATGGGATTTTCGTTGAAAACGTCCTTCAGCTTGCCTATCAGGAAGGCGGCACAGCCCTCTGTCAGCTTAAGGACAATGTTTCCGGAGAAGCCGTCGCAGACAAGCACGTCGCACGCACCCATCGGAAGCTCCTTTCCCTCAACGTTGCCGATGAAGTTTATGCTCTCCGCGTTTTCAAGCAGTCCGTAAGCCTCGGCGACGGTTTTCGTCCCCTTGGTTCTCTCTGCTCCGATATTGAGAAGCCCGATACGCGGATTGTCCACCTTCAGTATGCGGTTCATATAGACGCTTCCCATTTTGGCAAGCTGGACATATGTCTCAGGCGAAATTTCGATATTCGCCCCGCTGTCGATGAGCAGTGTCGGGTTTCTGAAAGGCAGAACCGTGGCAATCGCCGACTTCTGTATGCCCTTTATCCTTCTCACGATAAGCGTGGAGCCGGCATGGAGCGCGCCGGTGTTTCCCGCACTGACAAAGGCGTCGCCCTTCCCCTCGGCAAGCATTTTCAGCCCGACTCCCATAGAGGAATCCTTTTTCTCCCTGACAACACAGAGCGGCGCGTCCTCCATCGTGACGATCTCCGCCGTGTGGAATATCTCAATATTCGGCAAACCGATGTCAAGCCCTCTTGCCGAGGCAACGGCACGGATTATGTCCTCGTTTCCGATGAAGCCGAAGGATACCGACGGTGTCTCGACTGCCGCCTGCACCGCACCGACAAGCTGTTCCACCGGCGCCTTGTCCCCGCTCATTATATCTATCAGTATTTTCATAATGCAAAAATCTTCTCCCGTAAAAGAGTATGCCGGCGGTCATTCAGCCGGATTTACCGCAAGCGAAGCGGCAAAGGTATCGATACAGTCAAGCGCTCTTTTTGCAAGAGCCTCGTTTTTTGCGGTCTTTCCGCCCTTAACGCGGTATCCGAGCGGGTCAACAATGCCGAAATTGGCATTCATCGGCTGGAAATTCGTCACCGTTCTGTCGGAGACATAGCCGGCAAGCGCGCCGATCACCGTTTTTTTCTCCGGTACGGCAGGCTCAAGCCCGAGCGCGCGCCTTGCGGCATTCACCCCGGCAAGCCAGCCCGACGAGGTCGATTCGATATACCCCTCGACTCCGGTCATCTGCCCCGCAAAGAAGATATCCGGGGACTTCATCAGCGAATAGTCCGCCGAAAGCAGCTTCGGGGAGTTGAGGTATGTGTTCCTGTGCATCACGCCGTAGCGCAGGAATTCGGCGTTCTCAAGTCCGGGGATCATCCCGAACACCCTTTTCTGCTCGCCGAACGTCAGGTGCGTCTGGAATCCGACAAGATTGTACATGGTTCCCGCCGCGTTTTCGGCTCTCAGCTGAACCACCGCATAAGGCTCTCTGTCGGTTCCGGGATACGGAAGCCCGACCGGCTTGAGCGGTCCGTAGAGAAGCGTATCGCGTCCGCGCTTTGCCATGACCTCGACCGGCATACAGCCCTCGAAGACCTTCAGCTCTTTTTTGTCGAAATCCTTGATATGCGCTTCTTCCGCCGTGACGAGTGCGTCATAGAATCGGTCGTATTCATCCTTTTCCATCGGGCAGTTTATATACGATGCCTCGCCCTTGCCGTATCTTGACGCAAAATACGCTTTTGTCATATCGACCGAGGCGAAATCAACGATAGGCGCGGCGGCGTCGAAGAAGCTGAGATACCCCTCTCCGAGCATCCCGTGAATCGTCTCCGCAAGCGCATCGGAGGTCAGCGGCCCGCTTGCGACGACCGTTATCCCGTCGGGGATTTCCGTAACCTCACAGGGGATCACCTCTATCAGCGGGTGCGATTTTATCTTGTCGGTTATATAATCGGAGAACGCATATCTGTCAA
>FR891187.1:31078-31244 GCA_000433515.1 Candidatus Colimorpha enterica
CCGCCTCCATTATCAGCGACCCCAGCCGTCTCAGCTCCTCCTTCAGAAGCCCTATGGCATTTGAAAGCTGAAGCGAGCGGAGGGAATTTGAGCAGACAAGCTCCGCAAAACCGGAGTAGCTGTGCGCCGGGGTGCGTTTTTCCGGCTTCATCTCGTAAAGTCTGAC
>FR891187.1:31278-33777 GCA_000433515.1 Candidatus Colimorpha enterica
CGCCGAGCCTTGCCGCCTGCCATGCAGCCTCAGAGCCGGCAAGCCCCGCTCCGATAACGTTTATATACTCAGCTCTGCTCATTTTCGCCGTCCGTTATATCCTTTTTGTAGCCGCATTCCTTCTCGTGGCAGACAAGCTGCTTCCTGCCCTTCTTGATAAAGAGCATATTTCCGCACTGCGGGCATTTTTCGTTCGTCGGCATATCCCACGACACGAAATCGCAGTCGGGGTGCCTTTCGCAGGAATAGAAAACGCTGCGGTTCTTTCCTGTCCTGACGACAAGCTGTGCTCCGCACTTCGGGCAGGGCACGCCTATCGGCTTGAGTATCTGCTTTGTATTCTTACACTTCGGATAATTGGAGCAGGCAATGAAATCGCCGTATCTGCCGTGGCGCTTCAGCATATCACCGCCGCAGAGCGGGCAGAGCTCCCCGGTCTTTTCCGGAGGAGTGTCGTTCTTTTCGACCGGCTTTCCGTCCTTGTCAAGCGGCTTTGTGTTCCTGCACTCGGGATAGTTCGGGCAGGCGGCGAATTTTCCGAAGCGCCCCTGCTTCACAACCATCCTTGCGCCGCACTTTTCGCAGATTATGTCGGTCTCCTGCTCGGGAACGACGATCTCGTCCTTTGAAACCGTCTTTTCGGCATTTTCAAGGTCCTTCTCGAAGCCGGTATAGAATTCGGTAAGGACGGTTTTCATGTCGGTCTTTCCGTTTGCGATGCTGTCAAGCTCATCCTCCATCTCCGCCGTGAACTCGTAGTCAACGATATCGCGGAAATATTTGAGCATGATATCTGTCGTCAGCTCGCCGAGAGGCGTGGGCTTGAGCGATTTTCCCTCGCGCTCGACATACCCGCGGGAGATTATCGTCGTGATTATCGTCGCAAAGGTACTCGGTCTGCCGATGCCCTTTTCCTCAAGGAATCTGACAAGCGAACCCTCGTTGTACCTTGCCGGCGGCTCTGTGAAGTGCTGTTCCGGCGTGATCCCGGAGCATTTCAGCTTCCCACCCTCGGTAAGCTCCGGGAGCTTTGACTTCTTTCCGTCACCCTCGTCGCCGTCCTCGCTGTAATCGTAGACAGCCATGAAGCCGTTGAACTTAACGGTGGAGCCGGACGCGCGGAAGGTATATCCCGCCGCTTCAAGCTCGGCGCTGACGGTGTCTATCTCAGCCGATGCCATCTGGCTGGCGATGAAGCGGCTCCATATCAGCTTATACAGCTTATACTGGTCGGTCGTCAGGTACTTCTTTATCGATTCCGGGTCGAATTTCAGGTTGGAGGGTCTTATTGCCTCGTGCGCGTCCTGCGCGTTTGCCTTTGATTTATAGACTCTGCGCGACGCGGGATAGTAATTATCACCGTATTTTCCGCGGATATATTCCTCAGCCGCGCCCGCCGCCTCGGAGGAGACGCGGAGGGAGTCGGTTCTCATGTAGGTGATAAGACCCTGAACGCCGCCGTTCGCCGAGCCGAGGCTGATGCCCTCGTAAAGCTCCTGTGCGACCTTCATTATCCTCTGCGACTGGAAGCCCAGCTTTCTTGATGCCTCCTGCTGCAGCGTGGAGGTGGTGAAGGGCGGTGCGGGATTCCGGCTTCTTACAGACTTTTTCAGCGATGTGACGGTGAAATCCCGGTTCCCGACAGCAGCCGCGATCTCTTCCGCCTCCGCGCCGGTGTGAAGCTCTGTCTTTTCGCCGTTCCTTCCGTAGAAATGCGCGGTGAAATGCGCGCCCTTTGCGTTTTCAAGAAGCGCATCGACCGTCCAGTACTCGACCGGAACAAAGGCTCTTATCTCGCGCTCCCTCTCGACGATTATTCTTGTAGCCACCGACTGAACCCGTCCTGCGGACAGCCCGGAGCGGACGGTTTTCCAGAGAAACGGCGACAGCTTGTATCCGACGATCCTGTCAAGAATGCGCCGCGCCTGCTGTGAATTCACAAGCTCGATATCGATGTTCCTCGGCTCCTTGATGGAAGCCTTTATCGCGCTCTTTGTCAGCTCGTTGAAGGTGATCCTCTTCGTCTCCTCAATCGGTATTCCGAGGACGTTTGCAAGGTGCCACGAGATCGCCTCGCCCTCGCGGTCGGGGTCGGTCGCGAAGTAGACCTTTGAAGCGTTCTTTGCCTCCTTCTTAAGCTCCTTGATTATGTCGCCCTTGCCCCTGATATTGATGTAGTGGGCTTCAAAACCGTTTTCTATGTCAACACCGAGAGTGCTTTTCGGAAGGTCGCGCAGATGTCCCTTTGACGCTACGACCTTATAATTCGAACCCAGATAATTCTTTATCGTGGGAGCCTTGTACGGTGACTCAATTATCACAAGATTTGCCATGTTGTAAACTGGAACTCCTTATATCTTCATGTCCCGGCAGCATTCAGCGCGAATATGCCCCGCCGGGAAGGGCGGTTATCATGTCGGTAAGCTCAAGCATGGTCAGCGCGGCAAGGACCTCTCCGACCGGCAACCCGGTTTCCCTGACGATATCGTCGGAGGTCGC
>FR891188.1:0-540 GCA_000433515.1 Candidatus Colimorpha enterica
CGCATTACCGGGTACAACGGCTGTTTTTCGGTGATCGCAACGCGGAGGTTCCTGCGGAAGCTCGATGCGCTCTCCCCGGATGTGATGCATTTTCACAACCTTCACAACTGCTACATAAACCTGCCGATGCTGTTCCGGTATGTAAAGAAGCGCGGGATTCCGGTGGTCTGGACGCTTCACGACTGCTGGGCATTTACCGGGCAGTGCGCGTATTTTTCCGAGGCGGGGTGTACAAAATGGGAGACTGCCTGCTCGGAATGCAAACGGATCCGTGAATATCCTGCTGCGGACTGCGACAGGACGAAAACCATGTTCCGTCTGAAGAAAAAATGGTTCACCGGCGTTAAGAATCTGACTGTCGTTACCCCGTCGGAGTGGCTGGCGGGACTTGTCGGGCGGTCGTTTCTGCGCGGTTATCCGGTCAGGGTGATACACAACGGGATCGATCTTTCGGTTTTCCGACCGACGCCGTCTGATTTCAGGGAAAAGCACGGGATACCGGAGAATGTGAAGATCGTCCTCGGAGTGGCTTTCGGCTGG
>FR891188.1:649-3906 GCA_000433515.1 Candidatus Colimorpha enterica
CCTCGTCGGCACCGACGAAAATGTTGAAAAGGAGCTTCCTGACGGCATAATTCCGGTAAGAAGGACGCACAGCCGGGAGGAGCTTGCCGCGATATACACGGCGGCTGACGTTTTTGTCAACCCGACAAGAGAGGACAATTATCCGACCGTCAACATGGAAGCCGAGGCGTGCGGAACGCCTGTCGTGACCTTCAGAACCGGCGGAAGTCCGGAAAATGTTTTTACCGGTTACGGCGCCGTTGTTGACTGCGGCGATACCGACGGAACCGAAGCCGCGATACGCATGATCTGCGGCAGGAATGAGGATATAAGGGACGCAGTCTCGGAAAAGGCTGAGGTTTTTGACGCGGCAGGCTGTTTTGACGGCTACACCGCGCTTTATGACGGCATTGCCGGAAAATAATCGGAGAGATCCGGAAAAAAGGAGGCGGGGAATACGGAGAGCGGGAAAGCGGTTCACAATGCCGCATGGATAGTTGTCTGCAAGGTCATACAGGCGGTTCTCGGACTTGTTGTCACAATGCTCTCGGCAAGATTCCTCGGACCGTCCGGATACGGGCTTATAACCTATACGGCATCGGTGGTCGCCTTTGCGGCGCCGCTTATGTATCTCGGATTTACGTCGGTTCTGGTTCAGGAGCTGATTGCTCACCCGGGAAAAGAGGGTGAAACGCTCGGAACCGCGATTTTTTCCGGGCTGATATCGGGGGTGCTCTGCATCGGGGGAGCCTGTGCGTTCGTTGCTGCCGCAAACCGGACGCGGGAGGCGCTTATCGTCTGCGCGCTTTACAGCACGATACTGCTGTTCCAGGGCATGGAGATGATAATATACTGGTTTCAGGCAAGGCTTCTGTCGAAGTACACCTCGCTGATATCGCTTGCCGCGTATGTCACGGTTTCGGCGTACAGGATATATCTTCTGGCATCGCAGAAGAGCATATACTGGTTTGCGGTGTCGAACTCGCTTGATTACCTGCTGATAGCGGTTATGTCGCTTGTCTTTTACCGGAAGCTCGGAGGGCGGCGGCTGACATTTTCGCGGGAAGCGTTTTCCCGGATGTTCGCGAAAAGCCGGTATTATATAATCTCCGACCTTATGGTAACGGTGTTTGCCCAGACCGACAGGATCATGATAAACCTGATGATCGGCGACGCCGAAACGGGCTTCTATTCCGCGGCAATGAGCTGCGCAATGATGACCGGGTTCGTCTTTACCGCAGTCATCGATTCCTTCCGTCCGCTGATATTCGGCAACCGGCTTGAGGACGGCACGGCGTTCCGGACGAACATGAGGCGGCTGTACAGCGTTGTCATCTGGCTGTCATTGCTTCAGAGCGTGTTCATCACCGTTTTTTCGGGGCTTATCGTGCGGATACTTTACGGCGCCGCATATGCGCCGGCGGCGGGGACGCTCCGGATAGTCGTGTGGTACACAACGTTTTCGTATCTCGGGTCGGTCAGGAACATCTGGCTCCTTGCCGAAAAGAAACAGAAATACCTGCTTCCGATAAATGCCGCAGGAGCTTTGGCGAATATTGTCCTCAACAGTCTGTTTATCCCGGTGATGGGGATAAACGGAGCGGCGCTTGCCTCGCTTGTGACACAGTTCTTCACGAACGTGGTTACGGGATTCATGATCCCGGCGATACGGGAAAACAACCGGCTTATGATTGAAAGCCTGTCTCCGGGAATATTTTTCGGGGTGTGCAGAAAAACATTTGAGGTGGTGCTTAAAAAGCGCCGGCAACGGTACTGACTATGACTGATCTGCAAAAACGAATACTTGATATCTTCCGTGAGGTCAGGGACATTCTTGACAGGAACGGCATAACATATTTCGCCATCGGGGGCACCTGCATCGGGGCGGTGCGGCACGGGGGCTTCATCCCGTGGGACGATGACCTTGATATTGCCGTGCCGATCGAACAGTTCGGCAGGATGCTTGATCTGCTGAAAGCGGAGCTCCCGCCGCATTTTGAGCTTTACACCGGCGCGGAGAGAAAGCATTACCGGTATATTTTCGTCAAGGTGACAGACAACCGCACGACATTCATCGAAAAGACGGAGATCGGATATCCCGACGCGTACAAGGGTGTTTTTATCGATATCATGCCGATATCCGGGGTTTTGCCGGACAAACGGTTCTATTCCCGGATAAAAAGATATTTTTCAATGAACGTGCGCCGGAGGTTTGAGAAAGGCGAAAGCGGAAGCTCATTTGTCAGACATGCCGCAAGATGGGCGGCGGCGCATCTTCCGGTGAGGTATTCCTTCTTCTCGGACAGATATATGGCTTTTCTTGCGGAACACCCTTTCGAGGGCGCGGAGTACACCGGGTATGTCTGGTGGTCGGAGCCGGAGAAGCTGACATTTCCGAAAAGGTTTTTCGCGGAAACGGTTGAGCTTCCGTTTGAGGACACGGTCATGAAATGCCCCGCGGGATATGACGGGTACCTGACGGCGCAGTTCGGGAATTACATGGAGTACCCGCCGGAGAAGGACAGGGAGGCGCACCATTATGCGCTTGTCCGCACGGATGTTCCGTACGGTTATTACAAAGACAACCCCGGAAGGGTCAGGGAGGATTACCGTGATGAATGAGAAACAGCCGGTTATCGGATATACGACGGGCGTGTACGACCTTTTTCACATCGGGCATCTCAATCTTTTCAAGAATGCCAAGGGAATGTGCGACCGGCTTATTGTCGGCGTGACGGTTGACGAGCTTGTCGAGTACAAGGGCAAGAAGGCGATGATCCCGTTTGAGGACAGGATCGAGATCGTCCGCTCCTGCCGGTATGTCGATGCCGCCGTGCCTCAGTATGACATGGATAAGCTGACCGCGGCAAGAAAGCTCGGTGCAACGGTGCTTTTTGTCGGCGACGACTGGTACGGCACCGAAAAGTGGAAGAAATACGAGCGCGAATTTGCGGAATACGGGATAAGGATAATCTATTTCCCGTACACAAAGGGAATATCATCGACAAAGATCACCGAGGCGCTGAACAGCGTGCGCCGTGACGATCTTTCCGACCTGAAATGACGGAGGAATATTTATGACCGACAAGAATTACTGCATGAGCTCATATCTTGCGTTCAGATACATAGAAAGACCGGACGCGGATTTTTATCCCGGAATGCATCACCGGAACTTTGTCCCGGTTCCCGACAGCGAAAGGATCCCGGTTGCCGCGGCGGACGAGATCGACAGGGCGATTTCCGCGCAGCTTGAGAGGCTCCGGGGCAGAAAAGCCGGG
>FR891188.1:3975-4861 GCA_000433515.1 Candidatus Colimorpha enterica
CGTATATGCGCGGGTGTGATGCCTATACCTTCCGGTTCCTCGGCGGGGAATACGGCAGGGAAGAGCTTGAGAGGGCGGAATATTATGCCGGATATTACGGTCTTGAGCTGCACTATGTTGACATTACATGGGACACGGTCGAACGCGGGCTTGACATCTGCATGAGGGCAAAGTGCGCGCCGGTGCATTCGATCGAGCCGCAGATATATCAGGCGGCTATGCAGGCGAAGGCTGACGGGATCGGGATTATGCTTGTAGGCGAGAGCAGCGACCTTGTTTTCGGCGGGATGGACAGACTTCTGTCGCGCGACTGGGATTTTGACGGGTTCATGAAGAGATACATATTCACCGATCCGGAAAAGGTGCTTGTTGATCCGGTGCCGGTGCGGGACGTATTTGAAAGATACCGCAGGGACGGTGACGGGATAGATTTTCTGTCGTTCATGGACGACATTTTCTCGGTCGAATCGTCCGGGTCGTACATGAATGCTTTTGCCTGTGCGGGAATGGATTATTATGACCCGTATGCGCGGCTGAAAATGTCGGTTCCCCTTGACCTTTACCGTGTCAGACACGGAGAGCCGAAATATCTGATAAGAGAACTGATGAAAAAGAAGTACCCGGAGATACCGGTGCCGGAAAAAGTCCCTATGCCGAGGCCGGTGGACAGCTACTTTGCCGGCTGGAAGGGTCCGGTACGGCCGGAGTTCAGGGACGATATTGACATTCAGGCGTTCAGCGGCAACCAGAAGTGGCAGCTGTACTGCCTTGAGAGATTTCTTGATATCAACGAGGGGAAAACAGTATGAGCTTATTCGGAAACAAGACCCTTATGATAACCGGCGGGACCGGTTCTTTCGGAAATGCGGTGCTCAACCGGTTTCTT
>FR891188.1:4905-7209 GCA_000433515.1 Candidatus Colimorpha enterica
TGAGATACGGGTGTTTTCCCGCGACGAGAAGAAGCAGGACGATATGCGTCACGAGTTTCAGGCAAAAATGCCGGAGGTCGCGGAGAAGATTAAATTCTACATCGGAGACGTGCGCGACATCCAGTCGGTGCGCGAGGCTGTACGCGGCGTTGACTACATTTTCCACGCGGCGGCTCTGAAGCAGGTGCCTTCCTGCGAGTTTTTCCCGATGGAGGCGGTGCGGACGAACGTCATCGGCACCGACAATGTGCTTACCGCCGCGATAGAGGCGGGGGTGGAGTGCGTCATCTGCCTTTCCACCGACAAGGCGGCGTACCCGATAAACGCGATGGGGATAACCAAGGCTATTGAGGAAAAGGTCGCCGTTGCCAAGTCGAGAAGCTCCGGGAAGACAAGGATCTGCTGCACCCGGTACGGAAACGTCATGTGCAGCCGCGGCTCGGTCATCCCGCTGTGGATAGAGCAGATACGGAGCGGCAGCCCCGTGACCGTCACCGATCCCGGAATGACGAGGTTCATCATGTCGCTTGACGAGGCGGTCGATCTTGTGCTGTTCGCATTTGAGCACGGCGAGAACGGCGACCTGCTTATCCAGAAGGCGCCTGCCTGCACCATCGGCACTCAGGCGGAAGCGGTATGCGAGCTTTTCGGCGGGAGAAAGGACGACATCAGGGTCATCGGCATCCGCCACGGCGAGAAGATGTATGAAACGCTCCTTACCAACGAGGAGTGCGCCAAGGCTGTCGATAGGGGCAACTTTTACCGCGTTCCCGCCGACAACCGCGGGCTGAATTACGACAAATATTTCAAAGAGGGCGACGGGCAGCGCAACACGCTTACCGAGTTCAATTCCAACAACACAAGGATACTCGGCGTTGAGGAGACAAAGAAAAAGATCGCGTCGCTTCAGTACATAAAGGACGAGCTTGCGAAGAACGGGAAGGCGAAATGAAGATACTTGTGACCGGTTCCGCGGGATTTGTCGGGCGGAACCTTGTTGAGGCGCTTAAGAACCTCCGCGACGGCAAGGACAGGACAAGGCCGCAGCTTATTGTTGAGGAGATTTTTGAGTACGACATAAACGGCACGCGGGATGAGCTTGCGGAGTACTGCCGGCGTGCGGATTTCGTATTCAACCTTGCCGGGGTGAACCGCCCGAAGGACGAGAGCGAGTTCATGACCGGCAATTCCGGGTTCGCTTCCGACCTGCTTTCGGAGCTTGAAGCCTGCGGAAACCGGTGTCCGGTGATGCTTTCCGGCTCGGTTCAGGCATCGCTTGTCGGCAGATATGCTTCGGGCGGGTACGGAAAATCGAAGCTCGCCGGGGAGAAGCTGTTTTTTGAGTACGGTGAGAGGACCGGCGCGCCGGTGCTTGTCTACCGTTTTCCGAACCTTTTCGGAAAATGGTGCCGACCGAACTACAACTCGGTGGTAGCGACCTTCTGCCACAATATAGCGAACCGGCTTCCGATAACCGTGAACGACGAAAACGCGGAGCTTGAGCTTCTGTACATCGACGACCTTGTTTCGGCGATGCTTGACGCGCTTGAGGGCAGGGTGCACAGATGCGGTTACGACGGCACTGCCCCCGTTCCGGACGAAAACGGGAAATACTGTTACGTCCCGGTGACGCACAGAGTGACTCTCGGTAAAATAGCATCGCTGCTTCATACCTTTGCCGCCCAGCCGGAGACGCTTGTCATGCCGGAGATACCGGAGGGGAGCTTTGAAAAGAAGCTGTACAGCACCTATCTGTCGTACCTTCCGAAGGAGCGCGCGGCTTTCCCGCTGAAAATGAACACAGATTCCCGTGGGAGCTTTACCGAGCTTATCAAAACAGCAAAATGCGGTCAGATTAGCGTAAATATCTCAAAGCCCGGAATAACAAAGGGACAGCACTGGCATAATTCAAAGTGGGAGTTTTTCATCGTCGTGTCGGGTCACGGGCTTATCCGCGAGCGGAGGATAGGCAGCGACGAGGTCATGGAATTTGAAGTTTCCGGAGACAGAACAGAGGCTGTCCATATGCTTCCGGGGTATACTCACAGCATTGTCAATCTTTCCGATACCGACGACCTTGTGACCGTGATGTGGGCGAATGAGAATTTCGACCCCATGCATCCGGATACGTATTTTGAAGAGGTGTGAGAGGGGCTGTCGGACAGTGTCCGTAAGCGTCACCGCAAGGGGTTTTTTACGTCGGTAAAATAATTGTATCACACATTTTTTCATTTGTCGTCCCCTGTTTTTCCCGTGGAAAACTGCGCCAAATCTGGCTTCCCCTCGAGGGCTGCGAAGCAGGGG
>FR891189.1:0-3514 GCA_000433515.1 Candidatus Colimorpha enterica
ATCAAGCACCGACGAAACGGCTCCCGGAATGCGTTCGATCCTCACAGCACCGCGCTTTCCGTCCCTGCCCCAGCCGTCACGGCGGCGGTAATCTGTCATTTCAAGCGTGATTATCTTAAGGCTGAAACCGGGTCTGCCGAGATAACCGCGCAGGCGGTACAGCTCAAAGCTGATATCCGACGGCCTTCCCTTCTTCGGAGACTTCCTCTTCTCCGACAGCTCCCCCGTCACGGGATCGACCCAGACGACGTATTTCGGACAGGCAACGGGATATACAAGCGTAACCGTGCAGTCCTCAAGGAACGCATCGAGCTTTTTCCTCAGATTTGCAAATGACCGCGTTTCGATCTCAATGATCTCATTTCCCCGCTTTATGTCGGCAACGTAACCGAAATACTTCACCTCATGGAACGCCGGGTCGGGTTCAAGCATATTTTTAAGAGTCAGATGAAGCGTCCGCTCGTTGAGCCTGCCGATGGTCTTGTCCATTTTCCCTCCGTTAAAGAGCCGCCCGGATAACCGGAAACGGCTCGTTTTTTCATACCCCCGCAGGGGCAGGTATTTATCTGTACGGCGGCGGCGAAAACTCGTTCACCGGGAACGCCATTTTTTCAAACACCGCGCACGGATCCTCTTCGTCTCCGGAAACGCATTCCTTTTCGGGAACGCTGTACTCCGTAGCATTTATCAGGTACTGCCCCGGCCTTTCTATCCTTATGACCGAGAAGAAGCCGAGAGTCACAAACAGCCGCTTGCAGCCGTCACGCCCGTCGGTAAGCATACCGTCAACGAACGCGCACACATTGTCGGGGATCTCTCCGACGCCGCAGCACTGGCAGCAGCACCGGTTTCTCTCCTCTGTGCCTATCGAAAGCGCGATCGGATCGACCGTCTCGACGACGACCGTCGGAAGGTTGGTAGTCGCGCTTCCCTCCGGAACCGGAGAGCAGAAGTCACAGCTCGGGCAGCTCTTGAAAATGTTGACATTTCCCTCACTGCCATAGAGTATGACCTTCTTGTCGCAAACCGCAATGCCCTCGAACTCCTGCGCTCTGCCGATATTGACACAGCACTCGCAGGTGATCCTGACATAGAAGCGGATAAGTATCTGATAGAATCCCCGGTTGAACTGAACCGGCTCCGTATCGATGTTAACGCCGACGATCTTTGTCGATTTGACCCTTATCGCCGCGCTTTTGTCTATAAGCTCCTGCCCGAATTCGGTAAGATACACTCTTACATCAGAGAAGCAGTCCTTATCCTTGCAGCTGTCAAGAATACGGTTGCAGTCGATGCAGACTGTTTCGCGTCCGGCGTTCCCGCACGGCGAGCAGGTTCTGTTGTCTGCCATATTTATACCCAATGCTTTCGCGTCAGCGAAAGCTTCCTTTCTTCGGAATTGTGGCTGTGTTTTGCGGGAATAAGCTGAATGTTTCATTCAGCTTATTCCAAAAAACTGTTGTCTGTCAGACAACAAAGCCGCAAAACGTTGATTGAAAGACCTGTCTTTCAATCATACCTCCGTTTATTAAGATGGGAACACCCCGATACCGGCGGTGTTGCCGTAAAGAGAGCCGACAAAGGCACTGCTTCAACTTTCATCTTCCCTACCATTCTATGCCGCAGGGACGGAAGTGTTATAGCATCGGACAATAAAAACATGACAGAAGGGGCTGTTAAAAACCCGACGTTTTTAACAGCCCCTGAAAAATATCGGCAGTGATACAAAAAACCAGATGAGTTGTTCGGCACCGCAATGAGGGAGAGTATCTCCGTATCAGAGATACTTCGCGTACTTTTCGGGGAGAGCTTCGGCCGCCATTGATGCGGTAATCACGAAATCGACGGGATGAGTCCCGGCAAATGCGATGACCTTGTCAAGGAATGCGGAGAAAGCAGTGATGTCGTTGTTGCAGATCTTGAGAGCGGAATCGATGAAGATATCGGTCACATCGTGATTTCCGCCAAAGTTTCCGGCGACAAAGCCGTAAAGCTCAGACGCGTTTGAAACAAGATACTCATCGGTGTCGAGCAGGCGCGCCTGATATTTCACCTCATGAATGAGCTTTGTACCCTTTTCGATGAAGACAACGGCACCTTTGGTCTCGTCGAGCTTTTTGTTTGCCATTTCGACGATGGTTTTGGTCTTTCCGGAACCTTTGAGTCCTACAATCAGTTTCAGCATATTGAGTTACCTCCGAAAAATAAATTAGTTGATTCTTGATTGAAGCTCTGCGCGGCGCCTGTCATGTTCGGCACCGGGCTTGCCGAGGAGAGCATACATATTGTTCTTATATCCCTCAACTCCCGGCTGGTCAAAGGGATTCACCCCGAGCGTGTAGCCGGAAACCGCACAGGCAAGCTCGAAGAAGTAAACAAGATAACCGAAGTCACAGGCACTTCTGCCGTCAAGCTCCAGTATCATGTTCGGAACGCCGCCGTCGGTATGCGAAAGCACCGTGGCAAGGAACGCGTTGTGATTGACCTCATGCATCGTCTTGCCGGAAATGAAGTTCATACCGTCGATATTTGCAGGGTCATCCGGGATGACGAAGGGGCTGACATCGTTCTTTATATCGATGACCGTCTCGAATATATTGCGTCTTCCCTGCTGGATATACTGACCGAGGGAGTGAAGGTCGGTCGAGAAGATAACGGATGAGGGATAAAGCCCCTTTCCGTCCTTGCCCTCGCTTTCTCCGAACAGCTGTTTCCACCACTCGTTGAACAGAGCAAGCGCGGGATCATAGGAGACCATGATCTCGGTCGTCTTTCCGGCTCTGTAAAGGATATTGCGGACAGCCGCATATCTGTAGCAGTCGTTCTTCGAAATATCGTCATCGGTGAAAGCCGCTCTTGCATCAGCCGCACCTGCCATCATCGCGTCGATGTCGATCCCGGCGACGGCTATCGGAAGAAGTCCGACCGCGGTAAGCACCGAATAGCGCCCTCCGATGTCGTCCGGGACAACAAATGTCTCGTATCCCTTTTCGTCAGCCAGCTCCTTCAGCTTGCCCTTCTTTCTGTCGGTGGTGACGAAGATGCGCTTTGCAGCCTCATCCTCGCCGTACTTCTTTTCAAGAAGCTCCCTGAACACCCTGAAAGCAACGGCAGGCTCTGTCGTGGTCCCGGATTTGGATATGACGTTTATGCATATGTCTCTTCCCTCGCAGAGAGAGAGAAGCTCGTTAAGGTATGCGGAATTGATGCTGTTTCCAGCGAAATACACATCGGGCGTGTCTTTTTTCAGCGAATTGTAGAGCGGGGACTTCACGAATTCGATCGCGGCTCTCGCTCCGAGATACGAACCTCCGATGCCGATGGCGACGAAGATATCGCAGCTGTTCTTTATCCTCTCAGCCGCAGCCTTTATCCTTGCAAATTCCTCTTTGTCATAATTGACGGGAAGGTCGATCCAGCCCCTGAAGCCGTTTCCGGCGCCTGTTCCCTCGCGGAGGGTCTTTGCGGCGGCGGTTATCTGCGGCTGAATCCCCTCAAGCATACCGGCGGTTAC
>FR891189.1:3542-24401 GCA_000433515.1 Candidatus Colimorpha enterica
CCCCTCAAGCATACCGGCGGTTACGGTATCGTCGATGTATTTTGTGTTCAGTCTGACTGACATTTTCTTTCATTCACGCGTTTCACGCGCTTTTACGCCTTTCATAGTCTCCGTTTTTATTTTACTACAAATCCGCCCGTTTTGCAATACGAAAATGCAATTGTTAACCGTATTTTTAAAAATTCAGCCGATGTTCACATAAATACTGTTCCCCGGCACCCGACTCCCGCACGGGTATTTCGGGAATAAATGAACTTAATATTCAGCCGGAAGCTCTCCGGATCATTCTCCGTCATCCTCCGGCTGCCATGCCTTCCCGAAATCCATGTCGCGGAACAGCGCGGCAAGACCGGTTATCTGCTTCAGCCGGAGAATTTCGTCACGGTCCATACCGAGATGTCTCGAGATCCACGCGTCGCTTCTGCCGACCTCATGAAGCTCCTTTATGATATTGCTCATAAGGTCAACGCTGTGCGTTCCTCTTGCACGGTTGTGCCGTACCGTGCTTGCCATTCTTCCGGAAATAGGCTTGTCGATGACCGAAACGGGAAGCATTCCCTTCTCCCTCTCGTATATATCGGGATAATCGCGCATTATTCTCCAGCGGTGAAACCCGTCAACTATTATGTAGGTGTCGTTTTCCCTGTCGTGATAGCAGACGATCGGCATGGTGTAGCCGTCCTCCCTTATACTGTCGTAAAGGAGCCTCATCTCCGGCGGAGCGACCGTGTTAGGATTGTACGTGTTCGGAACTATCTTATCGAAAGGCACCGCCCTTACACCGTATGCGGGGCTGACAAAGCCGTTACTTTTCATTTATCATCTCTCCGTATTTCTCTCTTATCATATCGACCCTCAGCTTGTCCTGCCGGTTCAGACCGAAGCCCATGGAGCGGCAGGTGTGGTCGTTCTTCAGTATACAGCAGCACATCCGCTTCCAGCTGGGAACATCCTTTGTCGTTTTGATATCATCGGTATTGTCCGGTATCGGGTCAAGGAATATCACGCGGGATTTAAGCCCCTGAGTATAGCCGGAGACGCCGTTTCTTGCGATCCGGTATCCGCGCTCCTCAAGCTCGGCGATAGTCTCCTCCGACAGTCCGCCGCCGACCTCGTGCCAGAACCGTATCGATGTTTTGAATTTCTCAAGATAATTGTCACGCAGGCGGGTCGGAAGAGTGTCAAGCAGGAAATGCGTGTAGCTTTTCCATGTGTGTCCCTCCGGAAGCGTCACGCTGCGGTAGCCCATCGCCTTTGTCCTTGCATAAATCGCGCCGAAATTGGCTCCCCTTACCCTTCCGACAAGGCGCGCCCATACCTCCGGGTCAATGACGCGGTAGAGATTGAGGCTGTCCTTCGAATAATCGTTGAACGGCGAGGCGACCCGCATCTGATCGGGGTTGAGTCCCGCCTTGAAATACATATCGTAAAGCTCGTTGTAGTCATACCCGAACTTATAATTGGCAATCCACACGTCGCTGACGCTCCAGTCGTATATCGGAGAGGCGCACCAGACGTCCTTGAACTCCTTTGTCAGCCAGCACTCGCCCTTGTAGCCGTATTTCTTGTTGAGAAACCCGGAATAGCGGTTGAGCGACTCGCCGCCTCGGATTCCGAGCAGGCATACGGTCTTTCCACCGCCGTGCTTTTCCATGTAGTACCTTCCGAACTGCTTTGCAAGATCCTCCTGATGCATTTTATAGCTGTAATGCTCAAACGGCGCGTCAAGATTGACCACATAGGGATGCTCCGGCATCGGGCGTACCCATATGTCTTTTTTTGTGTCATCCCACGGGTACCAGAACATTTCGTAGCTGCTCATCGCAGTCCGTGTTGCCATCGGAAGGCAGACCCAGTACGGCTCGGTTCTGTCCTTCAGGCGTTCGAAGGTTCTTTCAATATATTCCGTTGTCACGGTGTACTGCGCCTCGAAATCCTGGTGATACAGCCCGACCGTCCTGCCGGGATATCTGCTGTCGCGGAAGTCGATGACCGCATTGAGCAGCATTCCGCTGTCCTTACCACCGCTGAATGACACATAGATATTGTCGAATTCGCGAAAGATGAAGTCAAGTCTCTGCATCAGCGCGTCGTATACATTAATGTCAAGATATCTGCGTACCATTTCTGCTTCAGGCTCCCTGGCAAATAAGATAATTTTTCCTCCGTATGGATATTATTATATAAAATCTGCCCGAATTTATCAAGAAACTTTGTTGCATTTTTAGCGAACCCGTCAAAAAAAGACCGCCGCGCGGTTATCTGCCGTGCAGCGGTCAGGAATATCGTTGTTTCTGCGGGCAGGGCTGTCAGATTATCCCGAAAACAAACGAGACGCTTTCCGAGATCTTCACGTCCTCCGGTGTCATGTTTTCGGCACAGCCCGCTTTTGCCATAAGCGGCATGACCCTGTCGCCGACCGAAAAGCCGGTTGCCGACATGAAATCCGGCTGACAATCCCCGCACTTCACCGAAATCACCTCTCCGGGCATCACTCCCAGCCCGCGGCAGAGTATCTCCGCTTTCTTCCGTGCGCTTACGGTGCATTCGGTAAGCAGCCGCTCCTTCAGCATCTCCGTATCCCTGACGGTGAAGGATATCCGCACGTCCGGATCGGCACCACAGGAACCGATATACGACAGCGTCTGTGCAAGCCTTGCCATATCCGTCGGAAACCCAAGCGTGAACCTCTGCACGCACCGGTAGCCGTCAAAAACGCTCCCGTAATTCCCGTTTTCGTCCCTCACATTCTTATAAGCCGTGTTCACCGAAAAATCCGCTGTCTTAAGGTCGCTGTCGGAAAATCCGGCTTTCCTCACCGCGCCGTATAGCCTGTCCGCCTGCTCTGCCGCCGCCCTTGCCGTGGGTTCGTAATCACGCTCATGTGCACTGACCGAAAGATCAAGCACCACCGTGTCTGGCTTTGCGGATATTTCCGCCTCTCCGATGACTGAAATCGTTCTGTCCATTCTGTTTCCTCCCGTTTTTGTTTAATTATAATACGCAAAACGCTGTTTGTCAAGCCGCGCGGTTCACAGATTGTTTACCCTCCACCCTGAATAATATTCACAAATAGAATTTACAATAATAGATGTTCTAATTTTAGAATATAAACGGAGGTCATCATGTCCGAAATGAATTTCAGCGCCTCTAAAATGTTCGGCAACGCCAACAGGTTCATAGAGGCATATCACCGCACGCTTCACCCGCTCTGTCTTGAGACAGGAATCCCGCCGATGGCACTTGATATCCTGCTTTTCGTCGCCAATAACCCCGAAAACGCCACTGCAAACGACATCTGCCGCTGCCGCGGATTAAAACCGGGGATCGTTTCGGTGCACGTTGACAGGCTGGTCAACTGCGGACTTCTAACAAGAGAAGAAGTTCCGGGCGACAGAAGAAAGACTCTCCTCGTCTGCACCGATAAGGCTGCCGGAACCGTTGCAAAAGGCAGGGAGTATCAGCACCTCTTCGCCGCCCGACTGCTTTCCGGGCTGAGTGAGGACGACATAGCGGCATTCCGGAGAACGCTCTCTCACATCGACGCGAACATTGACGGCATCCGTAAAAGCGGAATCTGAAAGGAGCGTAAAATGCTGAAACTGCTGAAAAATATGCGCCGGAAAGAGATAATAATGGCGCTTATATGTATAGTCCTGATAGTCGGACAGGTCTATTTTGACCTGCGCCTTCCCGACTATATGACCGACCTTACATCACTGATAAAAACCTCCGGTTCAACAGGTAATATCCTGAACGTCGGGCTGAAAATGCTCGGCTGTACCGCCGTCAGCGCGGTGCTTGCAATAGCCTGCGGATTTCTCGCGGCTAAAACCGCATCGGGCTTCAGCTACACGGTGCGCGGAAAGCTGTTCCACCACATCATGGATATCGGAAGCGAGGAAATGCAGGATTTCTCGGTTCCGAGCCTGATAACAAGAACCACAAACGACATCACACAGATACAGATGGTCATATCGATGGGACTTCAGATGATAATCAAAGCCCCGATAATGGCTGTCTGGGCGGTGATCAAGATACTCGGCAAGAGCTGGGAGCTTTCGGCGGTCACGGCGGGCTTCGTTGTCGTCCTCTGCGGCACCGTCCTTGCGATTATGGCGACCTGCATCCCGCGCTTACGCCTCGTTCAGAAAATGACCGACCGAATAAACCGCGCCGCACGTGAGAACCTGACCGGAATAAGCGTCGTCCATGCCTTCAACGCAGAGGATTTCCAGAACAGAAAATTCGATGTTCCCAGCCGCGGAATGATGGAGCTTCAAATGAAGAACCAGAAGCTCTTCGCCCTTGTTCAGCCGGTCATGTCTCTCGGAATGAACGGTCTTGCCCTCTGCATCTACTGGCTCGGCGCGGCGATCGTGAACGGCATTGCCCTTTCCGACCCGGCGGCAAGAATATCGATGTTCAGCGAGGTGATCGTGTTCAGCACCTATGCCACCTATATCGTCATGTCGTTCATGATGCTTGTGATGATATATATGCTCCTCCCGCAGGCGCAGGTCTCGGCAGAGCGTATAAACGAGGTGCTTGACCGCCGCGCATCCGTCCGCGAGGGAAAGACCGAAACGGCAAAGGAAACCGGAACCGTATCGTTCAGAAACGTCTCCTTCAGATACCCCGGCTCCGGCGAGGACGAGCTTTCCGATATATCCTTTGACATCGGAAAGGGGCAGACTCTTGCGATAATCGGCGCGACCGGAAGCGGCAAAACAACGCTTGTCAGCCTCATCGCCCGGTTCTATGACGCGACCTCCGGAGAGGTTCTGGTAGACGGCGTGAACGTGAAGAATTATACCTTCGATGCACTTTACGATAGAATAGGCTATGTGACGCAGAAAGCGGTGCTTTTCGCCGGCACGGTGAAGGACAACATCTTCTTCGGCGAAAGCGCAGCGGAAAACAGCGGCGAAAACCTTTCCTCCGCCCTCTCGCTGTCACAGTCGGAGGAATTCGTCTCAAGGCTCGACGGCGGAGCCGACCACGAAATAGCCCAGCTCGGCAGAAACGTCTCCGGCGGGCAGAAACAGCGTCTCTCGATTGCCCGTGCACTTGCAAGAAAGCCGGAGATACTGATCTTCGACGACTCGTTCTCCGCTCTCGACTACCGCACCGACGCGGCTCTGCGCGAAGGACTTGCAAAAGAGCTTCCCGAAACGACAAAAATAATCGTTGCCCAGAGAATCAGCACCGTCCGCCACGCGGACAGAATAATCGTTCTCGACCGCGGAGAGGCTGTCGGCACCGGAACTCACGACGAGCTTATGAAAACCTGCCCTGTTTACCGCGAAATAGCCGAATCCCAGCTGTCCGCGTCAGAGCTTCGGTAAAGGAGGGATAACAGATGAATATGATGAAACACCAGCCTGCCGGAAATAAAGGAAGCATCGGAAAAGCGATACCGAGACTGACGGAATATATGCGCTCTCAGCTCGGTCTTATAATCGCAGCCCTTGTCCTCGCGGCACTCAGCGCAGTCCTCACGATAATCGGTCCCGATAAGGTCGGAGAGATCGCCACGATAATGTCCGACGGACTTCTTACCGGAATCGACATTTCCGCAATCGCAAGGGGCGGAGCCTTCCTTGCCGCGATATATGTTGCAAGCGCTCTCTTCGGCTTTGTACAGCACTATATTATGGCTGTCGTGACCCTGAAAATGTCCTACCGTATGCGCGGAGAGCTTTCGGAAAAGATAAACCGCGTCCCGCAGGCATATATAAACGGAGCCTCTCAGGGCGATATTCTGAGCCGTATAACAAACGACGTCTCCACCCTTCAGCAGGGACTGACAAACAGCCTTCCGACGATAATAGGTGCCGCCACGCAGTTTGTCGGCTGTCTTATCATGATGTTTGTCACCGAATGGCGGCTTGCGCTGATTTCTCTCGGCGTGACGCTTGTCGGAATGGTGCTGACGGTGCTTATCATGTCCCGTTCCCAGAAATACTTCGCCGCGCGCCAGACAAGCCTCGGAGAGCTGAACGGATATGTGGAGGAAATGTACTCCGGTCACTCCGTAGTAAGGATAAGCCGCGCAGGCAGGAAGGTCGGAGAGCATTTCGACGGGCTCAACGCCGCCGTTTACGACGCAAACTGGCGCTCGCAGTTCCTTTCGGGAATAATGCAGCCGCTCATGAACATTATCGGCAACATCGCATACGTCGCAGTCTGCGTCTTCGGTTCTGTCCTCGCAATGAACGGCACGATCAGGTTCGGCGTGATAGTCTCCTTTATCCTCTACGTCCGGCTCTTCACATCCCCGCTCACGCAGATGGCTCAGGGGCTTACCAATATGCAGACAGCCTCCGCCTCGGCTCACCGCATCTTCGACTTCCTTGAAGCGGAAGAAATGCCGGACGAGAGCGAAAAAACAAAACAGCTGACCGAGGTAAAGGGCAGCGTGACCTTTGATCACGTCCGCTTCAGCTACCCCGACAATCCCGACAGGGTAATAATCAGTGACTTCTCCGCTCAGGTAAAGCCGGGACAGAAGGTCGCAATAGTAGGTCCCACCGGCGCCGGAAAGACCACAATGGTCAACCTCCTCATGCGCTTCTTCGATACAAACAGCGGAAAGATAACCATCGACGGCATTCCGATATCCGACCTCAGACGCGAAAACGTTCACAGCCTTTTCGGAATGGTGCTCCAGGACACATGGCTCTTCGAGGGCACCGTGCGTGAAAACCTCGTCTACAACATGGAGGGCATCACCGACGAAAGGCTGAACACCGTCCTTGCCGCCTGCGGGCTTGACCGTTTCGTCCGCTCGCTCTCCGACGGGCTTGATACCGTTATTTCGGAAAGCACCTCGGTGTCGGCAGGTCAGAAGCAGCTCCTCACAATAGCCCGCGCAATGCTCCAGAACGCACCGATGCTTATACTTGATGAGGCGACCTCCTCCGTCGATACCCGCACCGAGCTTATCATCCAGCGCGCAATGGACAGCCTGACAAAGGGCAGAACCAGCTTCGTGATAGCTCACCGCCTTTCGACGATAAAAAATGCCGACCTCATTCTTGTCATGAAGGACGGCGACGTCATCGAAAGCGGCACGCACGACTCGCTCATGGCGGCAGACGGCTTCTATGCCGAACTCTACAACAGCCAGTTTGCTAAAGCCGCATGAAATATACCGATTTCTTAACGGAAAAAACACAGCCTGTACTTGAAAAGCATAGCTATCCGTGATAAAATGAGAATAAGGCTCCCTCAGGGCAACCGGGGGAGCCTTTCGGTTTTTTATCGGGGTGAAAACATGGGAGAATCACAGGCAAGCAAAATAGTTTTCCGTCTCGGCGGCGATATACTTAAAAGCCGCGGAATGGCGCTTGAAAAAGGCTTCCGTCAGCACGGCACCGTCAGCGTATATGAGCATTCGCTGAGAGTGGCCGTGATGTGCGTGATGATCGCCGCACTCCTTCCCTTCCGCACCGACCTGACCTCGCTTGTAAGAGGCGCACTTCTGCACGATTATTTCCTTTACGACTGGCATTCGCGCGACAGATCCCACCGTTTTCACGGCTTCATCCATGCAAAACGCGCGTTTCAGAACGCAAACCGCGATTTCACCCTGAATCGGGTCGAAAAGAACATGATCCTGTCGCATATGTTTCCGATGAATACGGTCATCCCGAAATACCGTGAAAGCGTCATCCTCTGCACCGCCGACAAGCTCTGCGCCATCAGGGAAACAATCTCCGGATCGCACAACGGCTGACCGCAGCTTACTGTTTATCGGTGAAGTACAGAAACATCTCCGCCGCGTGCCACGTGTGGGGCGAGGCATTCTTTTCATCGGCATATTCCGGGTAAAGGCAGCGTATGCCCTCATAGTCAGCCTCGCTTGCCCTCGTCTCGTTCGTCAGCGGATATGACAGTCTGCCGCCGACCTTCACATCGTTCCCGAAAAAGTGCTGTTCCGCCCACCAGAGATAGGGGTAAAACCCGTCATACTCCCGGTGCGGCACCTCAACATGACTGTCGCGGTAATCCATCCAGAAAAGCTGACTGTAATCGTCGGGAACAGCCGGTACCTCCGCGATCTGCGTCTCCCTCGGAATGCTGTCCTCAAAGTTCACCATCCGGTAATAAGCCTGCCGGCTCGCGCACCAGAACCAGTGATAAGGCACATTGTCAAGCCAGTTCTCACCGACATCGTTCAGGGTAAAGCCCATCCCCTTCCTCTCGGCAAGCAGCAGCGCGAGGATAGTGTAATGAATGTCATCGTCCGGCTGAACATAAGCCACATTCCCCTTCGTCGATGGCAGACAGTCCTCCCGCAGACGGAGATCAAGCACCGGAGAATAAGCCGATATCCAGTCGTTGAGCGGGTACTCCCCGACGCTTTCAAGATACTCTCTTATCTTTTTGCGGTCAAACCCCATCTCGACCGGCTTCCCGAGGATCACTCCCGCAGCTCTGCCGCATACCGCACCGATTATCCTGTCGCGGTACTCCTCTTCGCTCAGCTTTCCGTAAACCGGGCAACCCGCCGCCGCGGATATGATGTTCTCATACCCCATCGGCTCGTCATAACGGTAATCCGCCCGTATCCCGTTCCCTCGCAAAGCCCAGAGCCGCTCATAAGCTTCGCGCCAGCGCCTCTCCGATTCCTCCGTGACCTGCTCGCTGTTCACATAGTCCGGAAAAGGGAGCGGAGCCTCCCCGTCCGACGGCGAAAGCGCGGCTTCCGTGTCATACCCCTCATCGGTCATCGACCTGAATTCCTCACAGTAAAGCTGTTTCCATGTTGCATATCCCGGCATGGTATATTCCCCTTTTCTCCGCCGCAAAACACGCGGCGGCTTTTATATCTTAATTATAGTGCAGTAAAGGTCATATTTCTGCGCAATTTGTGCCGGAAGTGTGCAGATTCTGCTTTTAAATTAAAAAAATAACCTCCGATTCAACATCGAAGGTTATTTTTGACATCAGAGATGCAGAAATCTCAGAACTGCTTTTACACCCGTCATTCAAATTGCGCGAAAGACAAGAAGGATAAGAAACCCGAACGCTGTAAGTATCAATGCCGAGGGCAGGACTATCACAAGAAAGGCTGTCAGCACCATTATAAGCCGGTCTTTGAAGCCGACTCCGGCGTCATCCAGTTCCTTTCTGAACCTTTCGCCATCCTCCCGTGTTGCCTTACGCTGCCGGCGGCGGATCATTCGGCTGTCGCCTGACGGTTGGATTTGCGCTCGGTCTTGGGAAGCTCAAAGAGATAGTTGCCGTTCTCATCAATTTTTCTTTCCGGGAAGTGGCAGGCAACAAAGTGTCCCGGCTCGATCTCGGTAAGAGGCGGCGGAACGCGCTTGCACTTATCGCAGGCCATGTAGCAGCGTGTGTGGAATTTGCATCCTGCCGGAGGCTTTATCGGGCTGGGTATATTGCCCTCAAGAATGATACGTTCCTTTGTAAGGCTCTCGGGATCGGTCGTAGGGATCGAAGACAGAAGCGCAACCGTGTACGGATGACGCGGATCCTCGAACACCGTCTGAGCCGAGGCAAGCTCGACTACGTTTCCGAGATACATGACGCAGATGCGGTCGGAGATGAATCTTACGACCGAAAGGTCATGCGATATGAACATATAAGTCAGGTTTTCCTTCTCGCGAAGCTCCTGAAGCAGGTTGATTATCTGAGACTGGATCGAAACGTCAAGCGCCGATACACACTCATCGCATACGACGAATTTCGGCTGCACCGCAAGCGCGCGGGCAATGGAAATACGCTGACGCTGTCCTCCGGAGAACTGATGCGGATACCTGAAGAGCATATACTCCTGAAGTCCGCACTCCTTCATGGTGTTGACAACGTGATCACGCATTTTCTGGGAGCCCTGACGGTAGAATTTGTGAGTGATCAGTCCCTCTTCGATGATCTGTCCGATCGTGAAGCGGGGGTTCAGGCTGGAATACGGATCCTGGAAGATGATCTGAAGATCCTTACGCAGAATGCGCATTTCTCTGTACTTCAGGCGCGCAAGGTCGATTCCGTTGTCGCGCATCGGCTCGTACATATCGAATCCGGCGTTCCCGGCATATGACGCGCGGAGGGCGTCAAGCTGCCTGTCATGGTCAGCCATCTTCGAATTCAGCGCGTCAAGCTGTCTGCCGAGAACCTCGCTCTTTCTTGTAAGCAAAGCCTGCTTTTTCACTGTCTTTGCCGCATTTTCTGCGGAAATAAGATGGTCAATAACTATATCAACATCCTTCTTCTTTGCCGCGATCCTGTTGCGCTCAACATTGATTTTGTAGCGGTCAAGAAGAAGCGCTCTTCCCCTGCCTTCGGGATCATATCCGTGGAAGCCGCCGAGGATCTTGACTATGTTCGACTGACAGGTCTGTCTCTCGCACTGCGCAAGATTGAGACTCTGGAGAAGCAGGAAGTCTGCCTTTTCCTCACCTCCGACGGATTCGAGCTTTTTTTCAAGCTCCTTAGCTTTTGCATCGGCTTTTGCAAGCTTCTTGCAGTACTTTCCGTAATGCTTAAGAGTATCCTGCACATAGAGCGGAGTCATATCGTCAAGGGTCGAACCGTAATAAACGGTCGATCCGGCTGTCTGCGGGTAAAGCTGAAGCAGGACGCGTCCGAGAGTGGACTTTCCGCAGCCGGACTCGCCGACAATGCCGATCGTCTCTCCCTCGTAAATGTCGAGCGAAATATCCTCGTTTGCACGGACATAGAACTGCTCGCGCTGGAAAATGGAGGACTTTGCTACAGGGAAGTATTTCTTGAGGTTAGTTATTGACAGTAATTTTTTTGTGCTCTTCACTGCATCTTTCCTCCTTGTTGGGATAGAAGCATCTTATCAGCTGACCGTCTCCGACGTCGATAAGACCGGGCTCCTCCTGAATGCACTTTTCGGTGCAGTATTTGCATCTCGGTGCGAACTTGCATCCCTTCGGAAGCGCCAGCGGATGCGGCACGACTCCGGGGATCGGCTCAAGCTTGTGATTGATGTTGTCAAGCCGCGGGATCGAGAACATAAGTCCCTCTGTATACGGGTGACTCATTTTACAGTCGGTGAATATGACCCTCGCCGATGCCTTTTCAACGACCTGACCGCAGTACATAACCGCAACGTCGTCTGCCATCTCGTTTATGACACCGAGGTCGTGGGTAATGAAGATTATCGATGTACCCTTCTCTGCCTGAAGATCGTTCATAAGGCGGAGGATCTGCGCCTGGATGGTAACATCAAGCGCGGTCGTCGGCTCGTCTGCAATAAGAATCTTGGGACGGCAGGCAAGTGCCATCGCAATCATGACCCTCTGGCGCATACCGCCCGAAAGCTGATGCGGATACTGCTTCATGACGGCTTCCGGGTTCGGAATCTGAACGTCATAGAGCATTTTAAGCGCGTTTTTCTTTGCTTCCCTGCGGCTCATGCCCTGATGTATCATGAACGGCTCCGAAAGCTGCTTTTCAACCGAGAAGACCGGGTTGAGCGATGTCATCGGCTCCTGGAAAATGACCGATATCGCGTTTCCGCGTATATGGTACATCTCGTCAAGCGAGAGCTTTGTAAGATCCTTGCCCTCAAAGAGTATCTCGCCCTCGGCAATGTAGCCGTTGTCGTCAAGAAGCCGCAGAATGCTCATGGCGGAGACGGATTTTCCCGAGCCCGACTCACCGACGATTCCAATAGTCTTACCCGCCTCAAGCGAGTAGGAGACATCGTTCACCGCCTTGACGGTTCCCTTTTTTGTTTTGAAATAGGTGTGAAGATTTTTGACTTCAAGTAATGCCATGTCCGTGTCCTCCTTATCTCTCAGAGTTGGACTTGGGGTCCATGACGTCGCGGAGGGCGTCTCCGATGATGTTGATGCATATTGTTGTTATTGCAAGGAACAGCGCCGTGAAGAGCCACTGCCACCAGTAGTTGTTCATGACGGTCAGGTTGTTTGCACCGTTGAGCATATTGCCCCATGTCGGGCGCGGAGGCGTGACGCCGAATCCGAGGTACGACAGCGACGATTCTGTAAGCATACAGCCGGCAAAATCAAGGGTAAGGGTGACTATGATTATGGAAATGACGTTCGGAAGGATATGCTTGAAGGCTATCTTCGATTCCTTTACGCCCATTGCCTTGGCAGCGGTCACATACTCGTTCTCGCGCGCAACAAGGACCTGACCTCTTATCAGTCTTGCAAGCCCCGTCCATGACAGGAACCCGAGGATGCACATCATAAAGAAGATCCTCGTTGTTTCTCCCCATGGCATATGGCTGATGATCGACGAAAGGATCATGGCAAACGGCAGGAACGGTATCGCGGCAAAAACCTCGGTGACACGCATGAGAACCATGTCAACCTTGCCTCCGAAGTATCCGGAGAGACATCCGACGATAATTCCGATGATCGTGGAAATTATAACGGCAACACCGCCGATGGTCATCGTCATCTTTGAGCCGTTGACGATGCGCTGGAATATGTCGGCGCCGTTGGAATCAGTCCCGAAAAGATAGCCCTTGTGTCCCCATTTCTGAAGAAGCGCTCCGTTTTCGTCGGCAGTATACGTCTGGAAACCGCCGGCAAAAACCTTCGCAGCACTTTTCACGGTCTTGGGCGTTGTACACTGATCAAGCAGATCCTCGCCCCAGGAATAGACGTTGCCGAGGTTTGTGATCCCCGTGTAGTGATGCATTCCCGTCGCGATATCGACATAATATTCCCCGTCAGAGAGCTTGGGCGGCGCCACAAAGGATCTCGATTGGTTCCTGAACGTGCCGCAGAAAACGACCGAATTGTCGGAAAGCAGATATGCCGCCGTGGTGTTTGTGGCAAAAACGCGCTCGATGGTCGCGTTGCCGTGATCTGCAAGAACGGTGTTTATGTTCTTGCCCGTCGATGTGAAGTTGGTGTTCGGATTTTCAAATGCCTCAAGTGTTGCCGTTCCGAATATAAGCGGTTCATAGATGCCGCCCGACTTCGGAGCTTCACGGACACCGATTATATAGTTGAGCGTGAAGGCAATATCACGGAGAAGCACAGGCTCTGTCTCGAAACCGATGTCCTCATCGTACTCGTTCATCGTTGCAAAGAAATCCATGTTGCTGTACGAGTTCTTGTTGCCCCAGATATAGAGGGTACCGTCCTCCATGAGTATGGCGGTCGCCTGATATCCGCAGGTCAGCTTTTTTATCTTTTTGACATCAATGCCTTTCTTGTAAAGCTCCTCCGGCATCGGAAGAATAAAGCCTGATTCGGCAAATTCCTCCTTTCTGCCGTACTGACCGAGCTTGTCATTGCCCCAGCCATAGATCTTTCCGTCCTCGCCGATGGCGATGATATGGTCGATTCCGGCGGCGACCATTGCGATTTTTGTATTTTTCACCTCATCCGGTATCTTTGAGATATCGACACCGGTGGTTCCGATCTGTGTGCAGCCCCAGACAAAGACCTTCCCGTCATTGGAAAGTCCGACGCTGAACGGACCGTATGAGGATATCTGCTTTATATTGTTCTTCAGCCCGGAAGGGACACTCATCATCGACATTGTCGGATAAAGGCTCTGCTGAGTTACTTCTATGTAGGAATTGAAGTATTTAGGCATGAAGAGCGGCCCGATGAAGGCGAGAATAAACATAAGTATAACGACCACAAGAGCGACGACCGCATACTTTTTTTCAAGGAAATTCTTCAGGATCTGCTTGCCGGGGCTGAGGATCATCTCAACGTCGCTGACCTGACGCTGACCGAAGCGGTCGGTTTCAAGCATTTCGTCGGCAAGCGTCCTGCTCCCGCCGAAGAAAGCGCGTTTGAGCCAGCCGGCGTGCTTCTTTCCGTTTGCGGAGGAGGCTTTGTTTTTCTTTTCTTTGCTCATTTCGTTGTCCTCCTTTACTTATTGACTCTGACGCGCGGGTCAACAAGACCGTAAATAATGTCGATTATAAGATTGCCGCCGAGAGCTATGATGACATAGAACATCTGCATGAGAAGAATAACGTCGTTGTCTCCGGACTGAAGCGCGGTGATCATGATCTTGCCCATTCCGTTTATGGCGAAGATCTGCTCAATGACGACGGAACCCGAGAAAATGCTGAGGAACCATCCGACAACGAGAGTGACGATGGGAATAAGCGCATTTCTCCATGCGTGGGAATATATTATGGTTTTTTCGCGCAGACCTTTTGCACGGGCAGTCTTGATGCAGTCCATGGAGAGTGCGTCGATCATCGATGCGCGGACATATCTTGTCATTCCGCCGAGCGAGCAGAAGGTCATGACGGCAAGCGGAAGTATCAGGTAGTACGCTCTGTCAAGGAACCACTTCATTCCGGTATACTGACCGCCAGGAGTACCCATTCCGTATGGCGGCAGCCAGCCGAGAAGCGAGCAGAAGATCCAGATGAAAATAATTGATATAAGGAACGTCGGAAGACTGTAGCCGATAATTGTCAGCACCTGCATCGTTTTGTCACCCAGCTTCCCTCGCTTTACGGCGCACCTTATTCCGAGGGGAATTGTTATGGCAAGAGCAAGTATCGTTGCGAAAACATTTATGAAGATGGTATTCTTCATCGGCTCCTTGACGACATTAATGACGTCGGTACGGTAGAAGTCGGAATAACCGAAGTTCCCCTCAAGAAGTCCGTTGAAATTTCCGTTATAATACGGATAAAGCCCCATCCATCGGAGATAATGAACGATCTTGTTGTTCTTTTCGGTTCCGTACTGACATTGGTATTTGAAATAGGTTTCATCGAACAGCTTTTGTCTCTGATCGGCAGTAAGGTTTTTGATCGATTTGATCTCTTCATATGCCTTGACGTAGGCGCGGTCGCCTGCCGCCGCCGTATAGAGGATAAACATGAGGAACGACAGAATGAAAAGAACTATCAGCATATAGCCGATCCTCTTTAAAATGTATTTTCCCATTTTCACTCTTCCTTTGATAGATTTTTGCCGGAGCGTTCTCCGGTTCGGGAAATATCTGTTCCGAACATAAAAAACGGACATCCGTTAGTGACCCACATAACGAACGTCCGGAGCGCATCGGCACATTAACTTTATTTATCGTAAAGAAGCAGTCTTCTTTTTATTGCATTACAATTACTCTGCAAAAAACGCAGGGAACCGTTCTGTACTATTCCGGAAGAGCACCTCAGATTTTCAAAAGTTGCGTTGTTGCTGCGGGAAGCCGCACATCCGTGCGGAAATCTGTTGTATTAATCGGGTCGGTACCGGGCAATATGCCGCCGGGTGCCTGCTGCGCCGCGCCAAAAGGCACGCAGCAGCAATAAACAGCAGTATGCAGGAGGGGGCATGAAGCCCCTTCCTGCCTGCCGCGGCGTCCCATCGGGAGCCTTTGTTTATACTTTTTCGGAATTACTTGAGCCAGATAACGTCAGCGAGATCTCTGATGTAGTAGCTCTGATAGCTATCGTACAGGGAGGGATCGACCGTGTTTACCCAAGAGTAGTCATAAACAGCGCTGGTGAATCCGGTAGCGAAGTTGAATGCGCTGTAAACCGGGATTCCGCCGTATTTGCCGGAGCCGTACTCACCCTGGATAAGCTCTGCGAGCATCGGGTAGAAGTCGCCGGTCGTCTTCTGAACGACCATGCCGATCTCTTTCAGCAGAGAGTTCTGCTCGAATGCATTGACAAGCTGATCGGTGAAGTCATTTTCAACTGTACCGAACCAGTTGATAACAAGCGGCATATAGTAGAAGTCGCCGACCTTAACAGTCTTGTAAGTGCCGTCCTTGGAAGCGTAGGTCTTGTCAGCCTCCTTGATGAGGTTGGCAGCTATCTTCTTGTAGCGGACGCCGGAAGTGTAGGCATTTCCGTCCTTGTCATAGTTCCAGCCGTCTTCTTCAAGGCAGCTTATAGCCTTATCCTTGTTGACGGTGTAGGCATTGAGCTTGATATCCTTCTGGCAAGCCTTGTACATCCATGAGCCGGTGTAGTACGGGCCGTGAGAAACGGTGCCGTAACCGCCGGTAAAGGTCTTTGCAAAGCTCTCGCGGTCAACGCAGTATGCGATGGCTGCGCGGACATTTGCGAACTGAGCAGGTCCGAAGTCGCAGCGGTAGCCGAGCTTACCGTAGCCTGCGCGGCTGTAGTTGACGGAATCGAATTCGCCCTTCTTCTTATCGATAAGAGCGAGCGCTTCCTTTGTGGCATCGCCGCCGGTCACGCCGGAGAGAATGTCAACGCCGCCGGACTCGAGGTCCTGAAGCTGGGTCTTTGTAACGAGCTTCTTGTAGGTGATCTTTTCGATCTGAGGCTTTACGCCCTCGAAGTTTCCGGCATACTTTTCGTTCTTAACGAGGACCGCGGTCTTGTCGGACGCATTGTACTCGCTGACAACGTACGGACCGGAGAAGGGATAGGATGTCATTTCCTTGGCGGACTTAAGGATATGAGCCGCCTTGACATAGCTGTCGCCGTCTTTTGCATAGAAGTTATCGGTGATGTAGCAGCCGTTGCCGTCATCCTTGATGTCGGCATCGTCAAGCCATACAGCCGGATATACAGGGCTGAAGCCCGCATAGGTGATGTCGTAGAAGTACGGGATGTACTCCTTGTCGATGGTAACGGAGAACTTGTAATCTCCGAGGAGACGCAGACCCTTCAGCTCCTTGGTCTTGCCGGAAGAGAAATCCTCATAGCCGACAATCGTCATAGCGGAACGGTGGTCCTTCTTTGCTGCCTCTGCGGCAACGGGAGTAGAGAATACGAGCGAGTGGACAAGATAGTCCTTAGCCGTGATGGGAGTGCCGTCGCTGTAGGTAAGTCCCTCTTTGATCTCGATCTCGAAGGTCTTGGAGCCGTCCTCGTTGAGGGTTTCCTTGTGGCTCTTCACAACGGTCCTTTCGTCCCAGACATAGTCGCCTTCCTTGTTCGCAACCACAGTGCCGTAACCGGTGATGAGATTCTGAACATCAAGGTCGGCTGCGCCGGGGTTGGAAGCACCGAAAGCAGAGTAACGGAACGTGCCGGAAAGCTCGGTGGAGTTACCGATAATGGCGCTCTTGTCGTCCTTCTTGGAAGACCAGTCGATTATCGCATTGGCAACGCCCCAAAGCGGGTTGGTGGGATGATCCTTGACACCTTCGAGCTTAGTGCTGAAAACATCGTAATACTCGTTGGAGTAAAGGGGCATTTCGGGAAGCAGCTTGTTCCATCTCTCGATGTAGTACTGCCACCACTTTGCATATGCCTGCTTCTGTTCAGCCTCAGAGCCGGTTCCGCAGTTATAAACCATAGCCATGCTGAGGAAGTCAAGTCCGAGGACATAATCCTTGCCGTCCTTGGTGATGTAGTAATCGCCTTCGCTGTTCTTCTTGACGTCAGCAATGGTTACGTCTTTTCCGTACTTGTCATAAACGGAAATGTAGTCGCCGTCCTCGCCGTATTTCTTGCCGTCGAAGTTGTAATAATTGATATCACCGTTATCAACATCAGGAATACCGCCGGGAATCGTTGTGCTGTCGCCGCCGGAAGTACCGGAAGGATTGTTCGGCTTTGTCGTGCAGGCAAAGAGCGAAACAGTCATAAGAGCGGCAAGCACAAGTGCTGCAAACTTTTTCATGTTTTTTTCCTCCATTAAGAATGTATAATATTGCTTCGTCCCCAAAGCTGCGGGCAGAGGGAACGGTGAAGCCGTAAATTGAAATCCGGGACGGCGTTCCTGCAAATATCCGTATATTATGAGTGCGAAACGGGTCTCTGATTTTTTATATCTAAAAGTATATCACATTTTTTTTCGATTTGCAATAGTTTTTTCGAAATTTAGCACCGGAAAACGGCACAATTATGAATTTCTCACCGTGTTTTCGGTCGTCAGTATATACAAAAACCGTATCATGTAACCTGCGAGCATTCCGAGCGCGAATAATTATTCATTTCTCATGAATTTTTATGCGACATCCGCAAGTCCGGCGTCTCATTCCTGCAAAACGTGCCGGAACCCGTTGTCCGCGGTATTAACACAAAATTTTCTTCATCCGTCTTGACTGCCGCCGGAATGTAAATATAATGAAGAACAGTACCGCAAGCAGCGGAAAAGGAGGAGAAGTGTCATGAGAAAGAATTTCGGAGCAAAGCCCTATACCTACCCACAGCCGGTATATATCCTTACCACCTGCGGCGAGGACGGCACCCCAGACGCAATGAATGCCGCATGGGGCGGAATCAGCGACGACAGAGAAATATCCCTCTGTATCAGCGCCGGACATAAGACAACGGAAAACATCCTGAAAAGAAAGGCATTCACCGTCAGCATGGCAGACGCAGACCACGTCGCCGCCTGCGATTACGTCGGTCTTGTCTCCGGCAATAGCGAGAAGGATAAATTCGAAAAAGCCGGCTTTCATGCAGTGAAATCGGAATTCGTCGATGCCCCGCTCATTGAAGAGCTGCCGGTCGCCGTCGAGTGCCGCCTTGTCAGCTATGACCCGGAGACCTGCCGGCTTGTCGGCGAAATAGTCAACGTCAGCGCCGACGAAAGGGTTCTTGACGCAGACGGAAAGGTTGATATCTCAAAGGTCAGACCGATAGCCTTCGACCCGTTCAACAACACGTACGTCGTGATGGAAAAGACGGTCGGAACGGCATTTTCAGACGGAAAAAAGCTGATGAAATAAAAGTTATCTGATTATATAAAGCGGAGACCGCGTTCCGACGATCAGGACGGCGGTCTCCGCTTTATTTCGGAATGCCGGGTGCAGCAGGATTTTTTGCAAGGCAAGGTTGACATTTCTCCCTGTAGGTGATATAATATTCACAATATCAAGAGATATATATTGTGTAATATATAACGCAAAGGGAGAAAGCACAATGGCTCCGAGACTTAAATTTACAAAAGAACAAATGATAACCGCCGCACTTGATCTTGTCCGCCGCGAAGGCACAGCCGCTCTCACCGCAAGATCGCTTGCCGAGGCACTCGGAACATCGACCCAGCCGGTATTTACCTGCTTCGGCTCGATGGACGAGGCAAAGCGCGAGGTAAAGACTGCCGCTCAGTCGCTTTTCAGGGAATATATAAAAAACGGGCTTGACTCCGATGTCCCGTTTTTCGGCGTCGGAATGCAGTACATCGCCTTTGCAAAGGACGAGCCTCAGCTCTACCGCCTGCTTTTCCTTAACGGTGACGGCGGCATTTCCGACGCGGTAAAGGAGCTCGGCGCGATAGTGAGAGAGCCGCTGACAAGGATATACAGCCTCACCGCAGAGGAAGCCGACCTTTTCTTCCGCGATATGTGGCTGGTCGTCCACAGCATCGCCGCCCTCACCGTCAGCGGCGACTGCGGTTACGGCGAAAAAGAGATATCCGGCATCCTGACCGGCTTCAGCGTCGCCGTCTGCAAGGCAATAAAGGAAGTCCCCGGCTTCGTTTCCGGTACCTTCGACCGGAACGCGGTGTTCGCAAGGCTGATTACGGAATCCCCTGCATACTGACAAAAACTCACAGCCAAGGACATTTCCGCCCTCTCCCGTCACGGGAGGGCGGTTTTTTCGCATCATACCTCCGCCGAGCATCACAATATCAGCTTCATAAGACTGTACGCCGCAAAAGCCGAAAAATACGCGAACACGACCTGATACACAAGCGCCGGAAGCAGCTTTCTCCCGCCAAGCTCCTGCTTCATCGCGCTGACCGCAGCGGCGCAGGGAGTGTTGAGAATGTTGAAGACCAGAAACGAGTATGCCCCCGCCCGCGAAAATTTTCCGGCAGCGTCAAGCACACCGAACACCGCGGCAAGCTCCTCCTTCGCCGCAAGCCCCATGACCGTTGCGGCCGAAGCCTCCCAGAACCCGAATCCGAGCGGCATGAAAACCGGTGAGATAAACCGCCCGATGACGGCAAGCAGGCTCTCGTCAGCCGGACATCCGACGGTAAAGATTCCCCCGGAAAGCGCGACCGACGACAGCGCCCACACGAAAAGCCCGGCAAGAAATATCACCGTCGCCGCCTTTTTCAGAAACTCAAGGCTTCGCGCGGCGGTGCTCTTCATGACGGAGCGCATCGACGGAACGCGGTAATCGGGGAGTTCAACGGCAAAATGACTCCCCATTCCCTTCCGTCTCCCGCCGGTGACAAGCGCAGTGACAAACACAGCGGCAATGCCGGCAAGATATACCGACGGCGCGACCCATGCCTCCCCGTCAAACACACACCCGGCCGCGAGCGATATCACCGGCAGCTTTGCCCCGCACGGGACAAATGACGCAGTCATGACCGCATTTTCCCGCTCTCTCCGATCATCTATTATCCGGGCAGACATGATCCCCGGCACCGAACAGCCGCTTCCGACTATCATGGGTATACAGCACCTCCCCGACAGCCCCACGGCGGCAAATAATCTGTCCGTCATCACGACCGCACGGCTCATGTACCCGGATTCCTCAAGAAGCGACAGCATGAAATAAAGCAGCACGAACTGCGGCAGAAACCCGGCAATCAACCCCACACCGCCTATCACCCCTTCGGTCACAAGCGAGATCACACCCCGCCCGGCACCGAGCGACAAAAGAACAGCCGCCGCCCGCGACCTTATCCACTCCCCTGCAATAACGCCGATAAGCCGGTCGGAGAGGAATTTTCCGAGCGTCGAGACCGAGATCAGATAAACCGCCGTCATGATCAGAAAAAACACCGGAAAAGCCGTCCATCTGCCGAGGACGACAGAATCTATCCTGTCGGTAAAAGCCCGGTTTTTCCGCCCACAGACGCACTCACCGACAATGTCATCGCAAAGACGGTGTATCCCCTCCGGATCCGACGGAAACGATTGCCCGATAATCCCGCCGCCGGATGACAGAAGCGAATCGACCGCCGCCGTAAGCTCTACTATCCCCTCCCGCTTCTTCGCCGATAT
>FR891189.1:24542-33100 GCA_000433515.1 Candidatus Colimorpha enterica
CCGGCAAGCATCACCGCAGGATAAAGCCCGCGGGCAAGATTCCCCGCGTCGGCAACAAATACGGCAATGTCCGGACGTTTTTCCCGCAGTCTGAACGTCACGGTCTTCTCGTCGGGCGACACTCCGGAAAGAGAATACACTCCCGGCAGGTCGGAAAGCGTGACCCTGTGCCGCACAAGCCCCGGCTTTATCTCCGCAGATGTTTCGGAAACCGTGACACCGGGACGGTTCCCTGTCGTTCTGTGCATCCCTGTCAGACAGTTGAAAAGCGTGGTTTTCCCGCAGTTCGGCGCACCGAGAAGCACCGCATCAAAATTACCTTTTTCCATTTTTCAGCACCCCGATAGCCGTTATCAGTCGGGAATTACGCCGCTTTTCCGTTATTGATAAGATAAAAAACGGCTTTTCTGCCCGCCACTAATTCATATTCTCCGCCGCGCGCAGGTATTACTTCATCTTGTTTTCATTCAGTTAACAATAAAGATTATCGCTGTTAATAAAATTAACAATCTTATGGAAATTTGCATTGATTGTGAATTCCGTTCACCTTTTCAACACATTTTTTTATCCTGCAGTTTGCTCACGCTTAACAAAAGGGTGATATCATATTGTCCGCCGGAGAAACCCGACCGGCATATTATTACATAACCAGAAAGGTTGGAATCCAAAATGAAAAAGCTCATGGCTGTTCTGATGGCTGCGGCGCTTATCTCCGCATCCGCAATGCTCGCTTCCTGCGACAATAATAATAACAACGGCAAGGAAAGCGGTTCCGTTTCAACAAGCGGCACTGTTGACAACAGCAAGACCACCGATGGCTCCGCTCCCGAGAGCACCTCTGCTCCCGCCGCTTCTTCTGCAGACGAGACCTCCGCTCCTGCTTCTTCTGCAGCTGCTTAATCGGTAAGTATCGTCACAAATCTCCCCTCCGGAATCCGGATCGGAGATTTTTTCTTTGACTTCACACCGATTTTACATAACAGCGGTTGCAATCAAAGACCTTTTGAGATATAATATCAAAACATGAGTTTCGGCAAAACTGAGGTAAAAACATGAAGAAATCATTTCTGTCGGTTCTGAAAGAGCCTGTCTGCGGCTTTTTCATGGCGGTCGCGGACAGTGTCCCCGGCGTTTCGGGAGGAACCGTGGCTTTTCTTGCCGGGGTCTACGGCGACTTTATCGGCTCTTTCGGAAATATCGTCGGCAAGGACAAAGAAAAGCGCAAAAAATCTCTCCTCTTTCTCCTGCGCCTCGGAATCGGCTGGCTCATCGGCATGGGGCTGTCCGTCACGCTTCTTGAAAGCATGTTCACAAAACATATATACGAAATAAGCTCGCTGTTCCTCGGACTTGTAGCGGCATCGATACCGCTGATCGTCACGGAAGAAAGAGAGACCCTGAAAAAATGCCGTCTGTGGCACATCCTCTTCTTCCTCGCCGGTGCCGGAGCCGTCGTCGGGCTCAGCCTGCTCCATTTCAGGGCGGCAACCGACAGCATGAATATAGCCTCCGCACTCTACGTCCTTATCGGAGGCGCACTCGCCGTCTCCGCAATGGTGCTTCCCGGAATATCAGGCTCTACTCTGCTCCTCGCGTTCGGATTGTATGTGCCGATAATCACCGGGCTGAAAAAGTTCTTCTCACTTGACTTCTCGTCGTTCGCGCTCCTGTTCATCTTCGGGGTCGGGGTGCTTGCCGGCATCTTCTGCTCCTTCAGGGGCATTAATTACCTGCTGAAAAACCACCGTCCGGCAACGGTCTCGGCAATCGTCGGTCTTATGGCAGGCTCACTTTACGCCGTTGTAATGGGTCCCACAACGCTTGACGAGCCGAAAGCGGCAATCAGCGCCTCAACCTTCAGCATCGTATTCTTCGTCATAGGGATCGCTGTTGTCACCGTGTTCGCGCTCACAAAGTATTCAGCCGTAAAAAAGCGCAGCTGAAAATAACCATAAAAACACCTGTCCCCCGAATCGGAAATCCGGTTCGGGGGACAGGTGTTTCCCGTTTCTCAGGGAATATTATCCGCGCAGGATAAATATAATCAGTCTGTAAGCGTTCAGCGGAGAGAGGTTCTCAGCTCGGCAATGCAGTCAAGGCAAACAAGCTTGCCCTTGTAGTAGGTGACATTGTCGGCATTGCCGCAGAAGATGCAGGACGGCTGATACTTCTTGAGGATGATTCTCTCGTCGTCAACGAAGATCTCGACAGCGTCGCCCTTCTTGGCGATATCCATGTTCTTTCTGATCTCGATGGGAAGAACGATCCTTCCGAGCTCGTCTACTTTTCTTACGATTCCTGTTGATTTCATTTTGAAAGCCTCCGTACACATTTATTTAACATTTCAGGGCAGGTGTGAGAGCAGCCCGTCATGTCATTTTGGGAGTAAAGCTCCCGGATTTCCTTTCGACATTATTCTACCATATATTAGTACGGACGTCAAGAGGTTTTGTGGACATTTTTAAATTTAACATTTTGTTAACACATTCCCGTGCAAGGCTCTATTTTCCTTGTTTACGGATATACGGAGGTGACATATCATGGCGGTCAGAATTTCCGGCATAATCATCGCTGTTTCGTTTGTATTCGCCCTTTTCAGCGGAAATATGACGGCGCTTTCGGAGGCTGCAGTGTCCGGATGCTCCCGTGCGGTTACTCTTACCATGTCGCTTATCGGCATGATGTGCCTGTGGAGCGGAGTGATGCGATGCGCGGAAAAGCTCGGATTTCTTGACAGGTTGTCAGCAGTTATGTCCCCTGTTCTGAAACCGCTCTTTCCGGAGGCATGGAAGAGCGGGCGCGGAATACCTGAGATTTCAGCCGCGATAACCGCCAATATACTCGGGGTGGGCAATGCCGCAACGCCGCTCGCGACGGCCGCCATGAAATCGCTTTCCGACGGAAAAAGCGACACTGCAACCGACGATATGATCACCTTCACCGTTCTCGGAACTGCGTTCCCGTGTGCCGTGCCAACGACAATTATCTCGCTCAGAGCCGCAGCGGGAAGCAGAACCCCTTTGGACATTCTGCCGACCGTCTGGATATGCTCGGTCTGCCTGTCGGTTTTTGCCGCCGTTCTTTCGCGTACACTTGCATTTTCCGGAGCATCCGCAAAACGGAAAAAACGGCGCACAGGTGATTTATGACATACTTTGCAGAACTTATAATTCCCGCTCTGCTTGCCGTCTTCGGGCTCTGCTGTGCATTTTCACGCAAGGATATGCCCGGCGCGTTTCTTGACGGCGCAAAGGAAGGTCTGCACTCCGGCATCGGACTTCTTCCCGCGCTTGTCATCCTTATGACCGCAGTCACGATGTTCTCGGCAAGCGGTCTGGCCGATGCCGTCTCCGGGGTGTGCGCTCCGTTTCTTTCAAAAATGGGAATACCGGAGGAGCTTGTGTCATTCATAATCGTCCGCCCGGTGTCCGGAAGCGGCTCTATCGCTCTTCTGAATGAAATATTTGAGAAAACCGGTCCCGACAGCTTCCCGTCAAAGTGCGCATCGGTAATTATGGCATCGTCGGACACGCTGATCTACGTCACGGCGGTTTATATGTCGGCAGCGGGCGTGAAAAAGACAAGACATACCCTTCCGGCGGCTTTTCTTGTAATGCTTCTCGGAATATTTCTCTCCTGCCTGCTTGTGCGCGTGATGTGCCGATAACCGCCTCATTCCACCATGGCCGCCCCGGCGCTTCCGTCCGTCATCATCCTGTAAATGCTGTCAAGAGCCGCATCCTTTATCCTGTACACCTGCGACTTTTCGATCGCCAGCCACTCCATTATGTCGTCCGCGGCGTGCCCGCTTCCGCCGGTGATGAAGAAACGCCCGATAACGATCCTCTGCCTCGGGGGAAGCCGATCAACCATACCGGATATCATCTCCCTGCGCATTTTTACGACCGCCAGACGCAGCCTCAGCTCTTCCCTCTGCCCGATCTGATCATTAAAGCGGTCATCCGGTGCATCTCCGTCCGAGGTGCTTTGTACTGCACGGTCTATTACGCACATTTGTTCGTTTATAACATCCTCACTGCGGCAAAGAATCGCGTATTCGCGGAGAAATCCAGCCGCCTGCTGTCGCTTTTCATTCATTTCAGCACATTTCGCCTCCTCAGGGAAGCGCCTTTCACCTTTGATTATGATAATTTTTCCGGTAATCGGGAATAATTCTGTTCCAACCGTTGACATCCTCACTTTTCCGTGTTATAATTGTGTCAAGGCAGTTCCCTACCGGAGTATGTATATATTATATTCCGAAAATTCGGAATTGTCAATACCTTTTCATAAAATTTTTCCGTTTTGCCGGAAAGAAAGAGGTATCTATGTTTTCGGATATTCTCACAGAGCTTCTCGGGGAGCGCGGTATAAACACTCTCAGGCTTGCGAAAGAGATCGGCGTGCCGAAATCGCTGGTGTATGAATGGAAAAACGGCGAACGCGAGCCCAGCGTCGCAAATATGGTAAAGATTTCGGACTATTTCGGAGTTCCGCTTGAATACCTTGCCGGAAAAACCCCCGTTCCCGCACCCGACGACAGCGAAAAAGAGCTGATCGTCATGCTCCGCGCCGCCCGCGAGATCTCAAAGGACGACCACGACGAGCTTATAAACAGCTTCAAGAAAAATCTCGGCGCCTACCTGCAGTCAAAGACCGGAAATGACAAACCGAAAGATCGCGGCTGAAGCGCTGTCCCTCCTGCTCCGGCAGAGCCTTGCGGGGCGGTATTCCCTCTCGCTTTTCGATGTCCGGAAAACCGTTACCGGCGGCAGAGCGATCATCAACAGCATCAGCGAATACGAAAAAACCACCGGCGAAAGACTGAGCTCCCGTCCGGAGGGCTTCACAGTAAAAAGCGGCAGTCTGTCGCTGATATTCTACGACGACAGAATACAGTCACGGGAGCGGATAAACTGGACGCTTGCCCACGAGCTCGGTCATGTCTGCCTCCGCCACACCTCCGACGGCAAACGCGAGGAAAGCGAGGCAAACCGCTTCGCCGCCGCATTTCTGATGCCGGAGGATGTCCTCCGTTTCCTCGACTGTTCCCTCGGCAGAGAGCTTACCCCGACCGAAATGACACACTATTTCCCCGTTTCCCTCACCGCCGCAAAAAGGCGCAGATATTCCCTCCCGTCAGACGGCACCGCCCCGACACCGGAAGGCATCGAGCTTGTCAGAAGGCTGTTCGGCAGCGGCTACGGCTCCGAAACCGCAATTTCACATCTCATAATATGAAAAACTCTCCCGCACCGCCCGGTACGGGAGAGTTTATTTTATAATTCAGTCCGCGCCGTTCCCGGCGGGCTTGGCAAATGCCTTTTTCACCTGACCGTCAGAGGCTTTTTTCAGGGTGAAAACAAACTCGCAGTACTCACCGTATTTGCTCTTTACCCAGATCTCCTCGTTGTGCGCGTCGATTATCGACTTCGCAATGTACAGCCCCAGTCCGGTGCCGGTCTTGTCAAGTCCGCGGCTCTTGTCGCCCTTGTAGAAACGCTCAAAGACGTGCGGAACGTCCTCCGCCTTGATGCCCTCACCCTCGTTGTAGACCGAGACAAAGACCTTTTTCTCGCGCTCGATTATCCTGATACGGTACTTTCCGCCGTCGCGCGAGAACTTGACCGCGTTGTCGCAGATGTTGTAAAGTATCTGATAGATAGCGTCGCGGTCAGCCCAGACGTACATATTTTCATTGTCCGTCTCAAATTCCACGTCCAGCTTCTTCCTGTCGATCTTCTGCTCGAAAGACAAAAGTATCACCCGCGCCATCTCGCAGATATCAAATGCCTTCATAGTGAACTTTCTGTCGCCCGCCTGAATCCTTGACACGTCAAGCAGCGCCGCCACAAGCCGCGACAGCCGCCTCACCTCGTCGCCGATCATCCGCAGATAGTACTCATGCTTCTCCGGCGGAATTGTCCCGTCAAGCAGCGCATCGATGAATCCGGATATCGTCGTCATCGGCGTGCGCAGATCGTGCGAAACATTCGACAGGAAGGTGCTGCGCATATTCTCAAGGTCGGCAAGCGAGCTTGCCATGTTGTTGAAAGCGACAGCCAGCTCCGATATCTCGTCGTGACCGGTGACCGGAACCCTGACATCGAATTTCCCGGCAGCAAACGACTTTGCCGCCTTCCCCATCTCCTTTATCGGCGAGACGATGCGCTCGGTTATGAAATACACGGCAATAAGGGTGGCAAGCAGCACCCACAGGCAGGTCATGATTATCGTCTTTATGGTCGTTTCCATCAGCTGGTTCAGACTGCTCGACGTTGTGCAGGCAAAAACCGCCCCGACCTGAATGCCGTTTTTGTAAACCGGAACGCCGAGAATGCTTCTTCTCACGGTCAGAACGCCGTCAAGATCGCCATCTCCGGTGTACCCGCTGCCCCCGACGGCTGTCATGACGTCAGCCGGAACCTTTTTCGAACCGAATTCCGGATCGGCAAAGCCCATGAAGGCAAGAATGTTTCCGTCGTTGTCGGTCAGAAAGAGCGAAACGTCCTCGTCCATATACCGCGTCATGACGGTGAAATATGCCCCGACCTCGTTGGAGTTGACGGTCAGATAGTCCCGCATCGTGTCGGTGCCGGTATAATCCATCCGCTTCTGAACAAGCGTGCGGACAGCCTCTGCCGTGCTTGTCAGCCTGTCCCGGCTGGCATCGGAGTAGTAATTGACCATCATCGTGCTGATTACCGACGCGAGCATTATGAAGCTGGCGATTATTATCAGCATGAAGGTCGTCATGTATTTTGTAAAAATACTCTTGAACATCGGTTCCTCCGTAATGTCCTTATGGGGCTGACCCCGAACAGTGCCAGCCCCATATTATGCCAGAATGTCAGATCGTTACGGAAGCAGCTCGAACTTGTAGCCTACGCCCCAGACCGTTTTGAGCACCCACTTGTCGGAGACGCCCTCCAGCTTCTCGCGCAGACGCTTTACGTGAACGTCAACGGTTCTTGAGTCTCCTAGGTAATCAAAGCCCCAGACCTTGTCAAGCAGCTGATCCCTCGTAAAGACGCGGTTGTAGTTTGACGCAAGGAAGTAGAGCAGCTCCAGCTCCTTCGGGGGAATATCGACAGGCTTGCCCCTCAGCTTCAGCTCGTACTTCTGACGGCTGATCTCGATGTTGTCGAACTTGATAGCCTCGTCGTCGCTCTGATTGTTGTGAGCGGAGGAGCGGCGGAGGACAGCCTTCACGCGTGCCGAAAGCTCCTTCATGTCAAAGGGCTTGACAACGAAATCGTCGGCTCCCAGCTCAAGCCCGAGAACCTTGTCGAAAACATCGCCCTTTGCGGTTATCATGATGACCGGCTTTGAGGAGATCTCGCGGATCTCGCGGCAGACCTGCCAGCCGTCCTTTTTCGGGAGCATAATGTCGAGGAGGACAAGATCCGGCTCATACATCTTGAAATAGTTGATGCCCTCAACTCCGTCTCCGGCAGTCTTTACCTCGTAGCCCTCTTTTTCGAAATATATCTTGAGAAGGTCGCAGATACCGGTTTCGTCATCGACCACAAGAATTTTTGTACCCATAAGATTACCTCTTTCCGGCGCAAAGCCAATTGTTAAGTTAGTTATTTTTTTAACTATATTCATAATATCATATCTGCACCGGCAATGTGTGAATTTGAGGTTAATTATTTTCGTTTATTTGTTTAACAGAATGCATCCGGAACACGGTCCTCCCATGAGACTGCACGCAGCAAACGGCAAACGGTAATTCCGGCGCGGCTCCGAGGGCACTTTACCCGGATTTTACCGTACCGCGCAAAACATTTTCGCTTCCGTAACGAATATTTTTCCGTACGGATATAGACTTTTTAACACAGGAATGATATAATATCGGTATATGAACAGAAAAGAGGACGATAACATGAATACCGTTTCCGACAGAATAGACTTCAATGCCAAAAAAGGCTTCATCTGCGATATGGACGGCGTGATATATCACGGCAACAGGATACTGCCCGGTGCCGCGGAATTCATAGAGTGGCTTCACAGCGAGAACAAGGAATACCTGTTCCTGACAAACAACAGCGGCTACACCCCGCGGGAGCTCAATCAGAAGCTGACGCGCCTCGGACTTGACGTTCCGGAGAAGCATTTCTACACAAGCGCCCTTGCAACCGCGGCATTTCTCAAGGAACAGGCGCCGGGATGCTCGGTCTTTGCGATAGGCGAGGCGGGGCTGCTCAACGCACTGTACGACGCGGGTATCACGATGAACGACATGAATCCCGATTACGTTGTTGTCGGAGAGGGACGGTCGTACTCGCTCGACACGCTTACAAAGGCGACAAACCTTGTCATGGCGGGAGCAAAGCTCATCGGAGCGAACTCCGACGTTTCAGGACCGATCGAAAGCGGAATTGCCCCTGCCTGCCGCGCCCTCATCTCGCCGATAGAAATGGCGACCGGCACGCGGGCGTATTTCTGCGGAAAGCCCAACCCGCTCATGATGCGCACCGGTCTCCGCCTTCTTAACTGCCACTCCGCAGAGGCGGTGATGGTCGGCGACAGAATGGATACCGACGTCATCTCCG
>FR891190.1:0-4000 GCA_000433515.1 Candidatus Colimorpha enterica
GCTGGGATTCACCGAAAGCCGCGCAACGGCGCCGTTCGGAAGTCCGATAATATGTATGACCCTTCGCATTCCGGACCGACACGGGGAGAGGGAGTGACAGCATGATACTTGAAAAGATCACCGGTTCTGACACGGTATTCGACACGCTTCCGGACCGGAATGAAAAAATAACCTATGACCTTCTGCGGCTGATAAAGGACGGGAAGCCTGTAATGCTTATGTCCGACAGGAAAACCTGCATCGCCGCGCAGACGAACGCGGATCTGCCGGTCTGGATATTCCTGAAATCCATGCCGGATGATAGGCTGTCGGCGGAATTATGCAGCATTATCTCCTATGCTGTCGCGGCAAATCCCGCTCTTCACGTCCAGTCGGACGAACGGTTTATAAAAGCGGTGCTTGACCCGGTCGGAAAACCTTACCGGCTGCACATGAAAATGAACGCATATGCCTGCCGCAAACCCGCAGCTGTCAGGCTGTCGGGAAACATGATCCCGGCATCGGAAAAGTACCGGTCGGATATAAAAAGGCTGCTCTGCGAAATGGTTCACGATTCGGTCGGTGAGGACCCGGATGAAGCCGGCGCCAACGGGTTTGCCGACTATGCGATATCCTCCGGAAACGTCTTTCTGTGGGAGGACGGAGGGAAAATCGCGTCAATGGTAAACGTCGCAAGCCGGACATCCGACACTGAGCGGCTGAATACCGTTGTCACCGCAAAGGATATGCGCGGCAGAGGATATGTCCGGAGTTGTGCGGAAAGCTGCTGTCAGAGGGGCTGACTCCCATGTTCTATGCCGACGACATGAACCCGTCTTCCAACAGGGCATACAAAAAAGCCGGATTTGAGTTTACCGGCACGGTCTGCGAATTTGCATTTGAAGGATAAAATCAATGAACAGCATAAACAGTACATATAAAATCAGACGCGCGGAAAGAAACGACCTTTGCGCGATATCGGACATATACAATTACGAGGTGGCAAACGGAACGGCAACGTTCGATATACACCCAAGCACAATGCCGGAATTGGAAACGTGGTTTGCCGCGCACAATGTGGACAACCACCCGCTCATCGTCATTGAGACGGAGGGACAGGTCGCCGGATACGCTTCCCTGTCAAAATACCGCGACAAGGAGGCTTACGCCGGGACGGTCGAGCTTTCGGTCTATGTCGGGTATGAATTCCGCGGGCGCGGCTATGCAAAGGCTCTTGTTTCGGAGCTTATCGGTATGGCAAAGCGCGATCCGGCTACCCATGTCATCGTCTCTGTCATAACCGAGGGAAACGACGCAAGCGTCAGCCTTCACCGGCATTTCGGCTTCACATTCTGCGGCACGATACACGAAACCGGCTTCAAATTCGGCAGATATCTCGGCATCGACAATTACGAGCTTATCGTCGGCTGACAAAGCTGAGGCTTTCCCTGTCCGACCGTATCGCGGGTCACGTTCTTTCCCGTTTTTAACCCGCTTTTTTTTGCGGGTCTGCCTTATTACGGATATTTGGCTTGATGCGGGAATAGTAAATAAAAATATACACGTTTTCTGCCGGAAATAATGTGCATTATGTGCGATTCATACTTGAATTTTCTTCTGAATATGATATAATAAATAATTAAAGACCTCTGAAAAAAACAGAGGAACATCAGGGAGGAAATCATCATGGATTTTATTAAAAAGCTCTGGCCGACACCGTTCAGGATCAAAAAGGGCGACATCGCTCCGTTTCTGATTCAGACGGTAATATTCCTTGTCATCTGCACGGTTCTCGGATGGCTGATCGGACTGCTTGCAGGCTTCCCGATCATCGGGATCGTTTTTACTCTTGTCGGTTCGCTGACCGGGATCTACAGCCTTGTCGGACTTGTGCTCTGCGTGCTGAAATTCTGCGGTGCGGTGAAATAACCGATGGCTCGGCTCCGGCGCTTCTGTTTTCGGAACAGGAGCACCGGTTTTTTCTTTTTCCTGTCTGTATCTGACGGTTTCGGGCTGTCCTCCGGCAATGTGACCGGCGGCGTGCGGAAGCAAGCCGGAAAGGAGGTTTTTCACGGCAAAAAACGGCTTCGCGGCTTTTTAGCTGTCAATACCGGAAGACGGCGCGCTATATTGCCGAAAACGCTTGACTTTGCGCCGCAAATATGGTATTATACAGATGTATGTTGCTGTTTCGAGGTGAAAGACATGGAAAAGCATTTTCCCGGAAAGGATTTTCCCGAAAAGATATTTCCCGAGAACATTTTTACCGAAAAAATAAACCCTGACAAGGTGTACTACGAGACGAGGAATTTCATAAACAACGTCCTTCCCTTCTCGCTTCACACCGACATAATGGTAAACACTCCGCACCACTACGTCCACAAGCACCGCGAGATCGAAATTCTCTGCGGGCTCTCCGGCTCCGGTCAGATGATAGCCGATCTGCGCTCTGTTTCCGCTTCGGCTGACGAGGTGGTCGTCATAAATCCGAACCGTGTGCATTATATCGTGTCGGACAATATCTTCAGGTATTACTGCCTGATAATCGACTCGGAATTTCTTGAGGCAAACGGTATCGATACCGAATCGGTCTGCTTCTGCGACCATATAGTTGACCCTGTCCTCACCGGAATGATAAAGCGCCTCGGTACCGAGTGGGAGCTTGACGACGAATACCGCAACATGAGCCTCCGCGCCTGCGTCATCGGGATAATCGTCTATCTCTGCCGCAATTATCAGGTGAACGAGACGATGGTCGAAAAGGAAAGCCGGACGCTTCAGAAGATAAAGCACTCGATAAACTACATAAAGAACAATTTCAGAAACGAGCTTACCCTCGACGACGTCGCGGGAGAGGCAGGCTTAAGCAAATATCACTACTGCCGCGAGTTCAAGAAGGCGACCGACCTTACCCCGGTGGAATTCATAAACCGCACAAGGTGCGAGTACGCAAAAAGCCTGCTTGAATCAAAGCGCTATTCCGTCACCGAGATAGGCGAAATGTGCGGATTCTCGACCTCCGCGCATTTTTCAAAGACCTTCCGCGGATTTTTCGGGACATATCCTTCCGATTACATGAAGAAATCCGACAAATAAACAGGATAAAAAGAAAACATTTTTTCAGGAGAAAAAAGGATGAAAATCTACATTACCGACCGCACCGACCCGTATTTCAACCTCGCCTCAGAGCAGTATCTTCTCGATACAGAGAATGACGAGGTGTTCATGCTCTGGAGAAACGAAAAGGCGGTCATAATCGGCAGAAACCAGAACGCATATGCCGAGATAAACAAGCCCTTTGTCGATGAACACGGGATAAAGGTCGTCCGTCGTCTTACCGGAGGCGGAGCGGTGTTCCATGACCTCGGAAACGTCAATTTCACCTACATCGTCCCCCGCAGCGACTGCCCGACGCTTGATTTCGAGCGGTTCAGCCGCCCGGTCATAAACGCACTCCGCGGACTCGGCGTTGAGGCGGAGCTTTCCGGCAGAAACGACATCACCGTTGACGGGCGAAAGATCTCCGGCAACGCGCAGTGCGTGTACAACAACAAAGTCATGCACCACGGCACGCTTCTTTTCTCCGCCGATATGTCGCAGATGGCAGGCGCGCTCAACGTTGACGAGGAAAAGATAAAGAGCAAGGGCATAAAGAGCGTCAGAGCCCGCGTCTGCAACCTCTCGGAGTACCTTCCCGACATGGACGTCACCGAATTCAAGTCCTATCTTGAAAACTGCGTGGAGGGCGAAAAAACCGTCTTCTCTCCGGAGCAGATAAAGGGCATCGAAAAGCTCCGCGACGAAAAGTATTCGACATGGGAGTGGGACTACGGCGTGTCAAAGGAGTACGACAGACGCAGCAAGAAGTATTTCCCCTTCGGCACCGTCGATATCTCCCTCAGCGCCGACGGCGGCGTGATCACCGCGATCCGCTTCTTCGGCGACTATTTCGGCGTGAACGACATTTCGGAGATCGAAAACCGCCTCATCGGCTCGCGCCTTGAAAGAGCCGACCTCGAAC
>FR891190.1:4106-11645 GCA_000433515.1 Candidatus Colimorpha enterica
CGGTTTTTTTGAAAAACAGACTGTCTTTTAGAGCTGTTCTCTAAAGGACAGTTTTGCAAGAATACGGTATATCTCGAAAGAGGTATGCCGTATTCTTGCTTTTTTAGTCCTTATGCGGATCTACGGATTTCTTCCATCATTTCTCGGAGTTCATTCTCATCGGGAATATCGATCAGACCTACCGCCGTAAAGTAAACGTCAAGCTTTACGCGCTTTCTTCCATCGATCTTCTCGCTGTTGTGAATCTCAATTCGTCTTATGAGTCTGTTGACGATCTCGGGAGTAAGCTCCTTAATGTCGGTACACTTTCGGATGGTTTCAAGGAAGATGCGGAGATCTACCTTGTTTTGCTCAAATACCTTTAAGGAGTGTTCTGCCCTTGCAACTGCTTCTATCAGAGCTTTTTGTTCTGCTTCATATTTGCCCATCATCTTGGAGAAACGGTCATCGGGAATTTTGCCAGGCACGTTGTCCTCGTATAAACGCTCAATCATCGTGTCGATCTCGACAATTCTGCGCTTGTCCTTTTCAATGGCAGCCTTCATATTTCGCATGTTGGTTTCCTTCGTAATATTATGTTTCTTGGCGTACATATATTGGATAGCTGCTGCTGCGGTGATTATTTGTGCTGTCGCCGTAATTGCATCCAAACTTATGGTTTCTGTCGAAGATTTATGTGCAGAAGGAAAGTATATTGAAGCATATAAAAAAGCAAAAGCCTAAGAAAAGATGGATGTACTTTCTGAAAATGTAATTGCGGTTCTTAGTCAAAAGTCAAGTGATTTACTGAAAGACCCTTCTTCCCTTGTGCTTAGAAACGCTTGGTATTATCCTTATTTGAGAAATGATGGTGAGATTGGCGGTCGTGTTGTCATTTAAATTTCAGCGGCAAATAGTTATGGTGGAATCGTAGCTAGTTATCATTCATACGTACTGCAGCGAGATGGAGGCGGATGGAGTTTCTGCGGAGATAATTATTCACTGGAATTAAACGACAGTGACGAACTCAACGATAAATTCTTGAAGCTGAGGGCACGTATTGCAATCGAAAATGGCCATGAGCTGTCAAAAATGCAACTTGAACATATTAATTTCCAATTTAAAGCGGGCACACTTTGCAAAGTTAAAGAAATTGACTGGAATATTGTTGATACATCGAGCTTTCCCGTTATTGAAGCCCTTAATTAATCTTTATTATCAGAGAATAAAAGCATTTGAAAAAATCTCAGTAGCGTTTTTGAACAAGAAGAAATACTGAAATAGAAAGAACTGCTGAAATTCTGATCATATTGCAACCGCAAAAAATCACCGGCATATACCGGTGATTTTTTATTCAGATAAGCCCCTCAAACCCCGTCTCATCCTCAATAATCATCTCCGCTCCCAGTTCCGAAAGCAGCTCCTTCGGACGGTAGCCCCAGGAGACTCCGACGGGATGGAAACCGCCGTTCTTCGCAAGGCGCATATCAACGTCGGAGTCGCCGACAACAACCGTTTCGTCCGGTCTGCCGCCGAGCACCTCCGCTATGTGAAGCGCTCCCTCCGGCGATGGCTTGTGCGGGAACTCTCCGCTGTGCCCGAGAACTATCTCAAACGTCCCGGCGGGGAACAGCTTTTCGCATATCGCCTTCGTCTGTGCGTCCTGCTTGTTGGAGAAAACCCCGATCCTCGCACCCTTTGACTTCAGGTAGGAGATCCCGCCCGCAACCGCAGGGTAAAGCCGCGTCGTGTGCAGATAACACCCGGCATAGAACTCCGAGTATTTCGCATACGCTTCGTCAACAAGCCTCTCGTTTCCGCGGAATTCCTCCGGCATACAGCCCTGAACAAAGACCCGCGCGCCGTTGTTTATGTTTTTCAGCGTGTCGTCAACCGTGACCTCTCTCCAGCCGTAAAACCGGAGCATTTTGTTCATCGCTTCGCGCAGATCGTCGATCGTGTACGCAAGCGTCCCATCGAGGTCAAAAATGAAATATCTGTGTTTCTGATACATGAATATTCGCCTGTCCTGCGGACGTGCCGCCTGACTTCTTTCATCTGTCAAACGACTTTCGGTTTCAAAGCCTCCGTCCGCATCCAATTGCATTATCCTTTTTACAAAAGTTCTTGGAGTTCTCAGAACCTTCTTTCAAGAAGGTTCTGAGCGGGTCCGGGCAGCGCCCGGGTTAAATACTTTCCTAATCCGGCAGCTCATCAAGCAGATTGATGAACCAGTAAGGCAGGTCGCGGTCGCAGTCAATAAGCCTCTTGTTCTCAAGGACGGCGATCTGACGGAACTTTACTGTGTTGTCGAACAGGATAGCCTCGTCGCAGAGCGGAAGCACCGCACGGAGATTCCGCGTCAGCTGAGAGAAGCGCTTGATTATGAAGCTGTCGCCGATCCCATGCCCGCCGTTCGCCATGCGGCGGTGAACACGTTCGATCGCAACCTGAATATCGTCGACTCCGACAAAATAAAGCGCGACCGTGAACCCCGCCTGCTTCGCGGCATTAATCTGACGGATGATCGCCGCACCGGGGAGGGTAGTTTCGATATGGAACGACACGCCCATGGAAATGAAGTCGGATATCATCTCCATTGCCGTGCGTCCGGCATGGATGTTTGCATACGGATCGTCGTTTCCGCCGAACTTTTTCGCAAGCTCGTCGATGTTGACCCGCTCACCGAGATCCTCGCTGTTTTTGAGAACGTGGTAGAGCGAGGTTTTTCCGGCACCGTTTATCCCGGCAATGATCGTGAACCTCTTCACAGAAGTATCTCCCCGACGATTTTTTCCTGCGTCAGCTGGAGCTTCAGATTTATCATTGCGCGACAGAACAGCTTTTCCTCGCGCGTTTCCGCCGAGGCGAGTTTTTCTTCAAGCTGGGAAATCGTCACCCCGTTAAAATCGCGGTACATTTCCGCAACCACATCCGGCTTTTCCATCGGAGCACCCCCGTAGATCACCTCTCAGACAGACGTCTGGGGAGGTGTTTTTTCGTTTTCCTTGACCTTCTCAAGCAGAGCCTGAATTCTCTCGGCAGGCTTGAGCAGGTGGCTGATCGTTTCGTCGCGGTTGAGCGTGTCAACGATGAGCGCGACGTATTTTCCGAGATCAACCTCCGCATACCATTCCCTTGAAAGCAGCTCCGGAGAACGGTAAATGAGGTTTGTCGTGAATATTTTCGTGATAAGCCCGTCGGCATAAGCCCTGTCCATTGAGTCAAGCCCCTCGCAGAACAGTCCGAAGGTGGCAAAAGCAAAGATGCGCTTTGCTCCGCGTTCCTTGAGATTTGTGGCAACGTCTATTATAGACTGACCGGAGGAAATGATGTCGTCAACAATGATGACGTCCTTTCCCTTGACCGAGCGTCCGAGATACTCATGAGCGACGATCGGATTCTTTCCGTTCACGACCTGTGTGTAATCGCGGCGCTTGTAGAACATTCCGAGGTCAAGGGAGAGCATCGACGAATAGTACATACATCTCGTCATTCCGCCCTCGTCGGGAGAGATCATCATGAGATGGTCCTTGTCAAGCTGAATATCCGGCACACGCTTGATGAGCGCCTTTATCATCTGATATGTAGGCTGAACGTTGTCGAAGCCGATAAGCGGGATGGCATTCTGTATTCCGATGTTGTGAACGTCGAAGGTAACGATGTTCGTGACACCCATGTTCTCAAGCTCCTTCATCGCAACGGCGCAGTCGAGGGACTCTCTGACGTGACGCTTGTCCTGACGGCTCTCGTAGAGCATCGGCATGATAACGGTTATCCTGCGTGCCTTTCCGGCGATTGCATTTATGACTCTCTTGAGGTCGGCAAAGTGGTCGTCGGGGCTCATGGGATACTCTGTCCCGTACATCTTGTATCTCACGCTGTAATTGTACATATCTGCGATGATATACACATCGTGACCGCGCATCGACTCGTGAAGAACGGCTTTCCCCTCGCCGTTTCCGAATCTCTTGCATTCGGGAGCGACAATATAGGACGTGCTGCCGCGGCTGCCCCTCCATTCGTGCAGATAGCTGTCAACCTCCTCGACAAACTTCTCGCATCCCGGCATTCCGATTACCGAAAGCTCGCCGTAATAAGTGTTTTCCATCAGAAATAATGCGTCCGCACACAAAGGCGGACAACTCCTTCCGTTCTCAGGTATACATAAGACAGTATACTGTTATTCGACATTATTATATCATATTCCGCGCCGGTTATCAAGACGGAACGGGAAAAAATATTAACATTTTCACAAAAAAGCCGTCACAATTCCGCACGCAGCATCCGGCAGAAGATGCGCACAGGAAAATCCGGGTACGGCATCCCGCCGCAGGGTGACGGTGCCGAACCCGGATATTATCAGTCTTCCGGCTTTTCCTCAAGCTTCAGCGGATAGTCGCCGAGATGCTCCATCTTAAAGCCGTTCTTCTTGTAGGTCTCATAGTCGAAGGCCTCAAGCTCGTCAATCGCAAGCTTGTGGAATTCGTAGAAATTCTTCCACCACTCGTATCCGCTTCCCAGCTCCGCGCCGAGGTAAGCATCGGCAATATCGCAGCCCATCTGGGGAGCGACATAGAACGCACCCATTGCAAGAACGTTGACGCCGTTTCCGGTGATGGCACGCAGAGCGGCGGGAACGCTCTCGACGACACCTGCATGAACGTGCGGGCATTTTGACGCGGCGATGTGTATCCCCATTCCGGTTCCGCAGAAGAGGAGCGCACGCTCAAACTCGCCCTCCGATATCATACTTCCGGCACGCAGACCGATGCGGTGGAACATATTCTCGGTGTCGTCCGGGTCGCTGTCCTTTGTGACTCCGACATCGGTTATCTTCCAGCCCTTTCTGCGCAGATGCTCCGCGACCGCTTCCTTGAGGGGAAATCCGGCAAAGTCGGCTCCCATAAGAATGTACCTGTCTTTTACTGTTTTCATGATCCTTGTTCCTTTCAGATATAAATATCATTTATCATACACCGTGCGGTGTTGTTTATCTGATGTCAGTGCCGCAATAACACCGTCGGCATATATCCTCTGCCCCACTGGATCGGGATGAACGCCGTCCTTCATATGCTTTGTCACGAAATCCGGGTCTGAGGCATTGATCCCGAACCTTCCGCCGTCGATGACCGTGAAGCGATACTCCTCACCGGCGATCTTCCGGAGGATATCGCGGTAAAGTGAGAGCGGATAACCGTGCTCCCCTTCCCTGTCATAACGGTCGATCGGCAGAACGAAAATTATATCCCCGTGCGGGTATTTCTCTCTCAGTCCGCGGCAGAGCTTTCTCACCGCACCTGTAAACGACACATCCGAATCATCGTCCGGCTTCCCGGGTTTCACCCCGGTGCCGAAATCGTTTGTCCCCGCGGCGATGAATATCACATCAGCATCGGGGCGCATCCTGTCAAAGCAGGCAGACACCGCCGCTTCCGGACGCACAGGAGATGTCGCGCTTACCGATATTCCCGATTCCGAATAATCCGTCATTTCCGAAAAGCCGAGACGTTCCGAAACTATGTCGCACCATCTTTTCTCCGCCCTTGAAGCCGGACAGGTGTCGTTCTCTCCCGTATACGCGCCGTAGGTTATCGAATCGCCGTAAAACACCGCGATCCTGCCGGAAAACCTGTCTGCGGTATTCATTTTATGCCGTAATGCTTTTCGATGAAGTCAACGACCGGGGCGGGATCGGAAAGGCTGTGCGGGTGATGATCGCATCCCGGCTTGACGATAAGCATTATATCCGCTCCGGCTTCCTTCATTTTCTCATAGAACGGCTCGCCGTTTTCGGCATAGGGAACATATCTATCGGCATCGCCGCAGACAAGCATCACCGGAATACCGGTCTTTGCAAGCTCCTTTGTACGGTCGAGGGGATTTCCGGTGAAGGTCAGCGCCGTTTCGTCGTTCAGGTGATAGATCTCCTTGCACTCCTTCCAGCAGGACCCTTCTCCCAGCCCCGCACCGAGTCCTCCGGGCCACGAGCAGATATCAAGCACCGGCGCGTCAAGGTAGAGCAGCCCGCAGCAGTCGGGGTACTTCAGCGCGAAATTGACGGCATAGAGCGCACCGCGGCTGAAGCCGAACATCGCGGGCTTTGAGCTCATTCCGTACTCATTAACCGCCGTGTCGTAAAACTCCTTCATCATCGAAACCGACTCCGGGCAGCCGTACATATCGCTGACACAGTGGTACGCAAGGTGCCAGCCGCGCTCAAGCAGCGCCCTGTCAACGTAATTGAAAGCCTCAAAAAACTCGGTTCTCCACACCCACGGGTTTCCGGGGAGCGCCTTTTCGGGGCAGACTATGTACGACGTGCGTCCGCCCACAGTGAAATTCATCTGTTTATACCCGTTCCATGTTGTTTCGGTCATGATAATATTCCTTTCTTTCCCGTACTCAGAGGGTCAGCATCAGCTTCACAAGCTCGTATGCGAACATGAAGTGAAGCTCTCTTGACGGATGGTTTATGTCGTTGCTCAGCATTGAGGTTATGTCAACGCCGGCTTCCTTCATCAGCTTCCAGTTTGCGTGGCAGTCGCATACCGGGACATTCTTCTCCCGGCAGATGGCGCGCGCCGCATCGATATAGGCATCAAGCGTTTTCTGATTCTCCGGTCTGCAGATGTCGGAGGCTATCCGCTTTATCTGCGGGCTGACGATCCTCTCGTTGACCCTCTCGCCGATCATGTTCGGGGTCATGAAGATAAGCCCGGAGCCGTTCTCCCGCACTCTGTCGAATATGTCCGAAAGCGCGTCAGTGTACTCCCTGATCTTATCGGCTCCCTTTCCGCTGTCGTTCAGTCCGAAGCAGACAACGGTCATATCGGGGTTTGCCGACAGAACGTCCTGTTCCAGTCTTTCCGCGCCCTGCGGAGCGGTATCGCCGCTTATTCCGGCATTTATCACCGAAAACGGCACCTGCGGATAGAGGAGCTGAAATATCTTTTTCACGATCTCGTGGTATGCAGAGCCGCTTTCAAAGATCACCCCGGCATATCCGCTGCTCAGCGGGTAAAGCTCAAAGCACCCCTGCGTCACGCTGTCTCCGAGGAATGCAAGCTTTATCGGCGCGCCTCCGTAAAGGTCGCCGCTTTTTCTTTTAAGTCTTTCAACAAAAGTCATGGTTGTATTGTTCTGCCTGTAAAAAGCATCCTTTATTTGAATTTACCGCTCAATGTCCGGATCGGCAAAGGTGCAGTTTTCGGACGACAGCACCGGAAACGGGAAATCCCCGTTTATGATATTGCCTCCGACATCGGCATTTTCGCAGGAATCGGTGCGGATGAGCCATTCGGTTCCGGCATTCTCTGCCCTTCTCCCGGAGCGGAATATCCGGTTTCCGGCAAAACGGAGGTTCTCGGTTGAATATGCATAAAGCACAGGGACATCGGAGGTCATGAAAACATTGTCCTCAATTTTTATGTTCCTGTGATAGCAGTGCTTTTTTATCGGCTTCTGTATCTCGGGACATATCGATATGACCGCGTTTCCGTACTGATAATCCGACAGCCGGCAGGCATCGGTAAAGGTGTTTTTCCGCACCGTCACCCC
>FR891190.1:11719-11902 GCA_000433515.1 Candidatus Colimorpha enterica
CGCCGCGCCTGCGGATTCAAAGACGTTGCCCTCGATAAGCACTCTTCGCGGGGTCATGACGACAGCCCCTCTCGCGCGCCCGCTTCCGAACCGGTTGTTTCTTATGATGACCTCCGGAGAGCAGCTGTAATTCTCGATCGCAACCGCACCCGAAGGAACCGAATGCACCGCCGCCGGTATCGG
>FR891190.1:11955-18025 GCA_000433515.1 Candidatus Colimorpha enterica
AATTCGCCATATCGACGAGAGTAAACGACGAAACGACCGCGTTCCCGAGGTATTTCATGCTTCTTCTGTCGATGAAGCGCAGGATCTGCCCCTTTTTAGCCCAATGCCGGAAATTGCAGATCCCCGACCGGGCAAATTCTCCGTCAAGCGATTTCTCTCCGGTGATCTTCTTCAGGCAGACACCGATCCCGTGGATATTGACCGGATCGTCCTGAAGCCCGTGAAAACTGCACCCCTCAATGACAGCCTCCCCCGCGCAGGCAGATACCTGAATGCCGTAATCGCGTGAGCAGGAGATAAGCCTACCGGCTCTGCGGTTCGGAAGTATCTTCACATTGCGGCAGGTCACGTTTTCGCAGAACTGAAACAGAAATCCCTCTCCCGCGGAGTGTATCACAATGTTCTCGCAGACTATGTTTCTGCAGTTCTCGGCAAAAATGCCGGCATGAATATGCTTGTTGTGGCGCAGGACAATGACATCACCGAGCTTCGGGTGCCTGTCGCGCCGGAGCATCTCGTTGTTGTACAGTCTGAAGGTGTCAGAAGACAGCTGTTCGACGCTTTTTATCCGCAGCACGTTGCTGCTGCCCTCCGCGACCGTCATTGTCTCCGGTTCGTAAACGGTGTGATCGCCGTATGTAAGCTCCGAAAGCTCTCCGTCACCGATATCGAAATAAAGGCTGTAATTCATCACCCGGCAGGGAAAAAGCTGCTGGTCAATAAAAACATCAAGATAATCGCAGCTCTTACCTATTACCCTGCACTCCGAAACGATGGGCTTTTCCCAGTCTATCGTGAAATTGCGCAGCGTTATGTTCTCGCATCCGTCAAAGGTAAACGGCTGAAGATGCCCGTGGAATATGAATTCCGAGCCGTTCCCGTCGATTACAATGTTTCTCCGGTTTTTTATGAGGAAGGAGACGGTCTTTTCCGACTGCGTTACGTCGGTGTTCGACTGCGAATACTCGCACTTTACCCCGGATGAAGCATGAAAAGAGTAGGCTCCGCCGCCGAAGCGGTAGACGACATTCTCCGCATCCTCCGAAAAAGCATCTCCGATTTTCGCCGTATAGTCAGAGGTTCCGTCCGGGCATATGCCCATTCCGGCAAGCTCAGTCACGCGATATTCCATCACAAATCCCTCCGTGCGGTTCTGTACAATAATTATACCACATTTTTCTTGCGTTTACAATGGCAGAACCGAAATATCTTACAGTTAAAATAAAACATTTCACGGATATACAGTTATATGCTCTCGTCCCGTTTTCCGAAAACCGTGAAGTCGATGACCGCCGGAAACACCCTGTCGGGATGACCGCATACGGTGAGCCTGACGCTCTCGCAGGAAACCGGCGGAAGCTCGCGGTAATCGACAAGAAGATCGGTGTCGTTGCCGCCCGCGTCAAGGAGCATTACCCACTCATCCCGGTCGTTGTCCGGACGACCCTCAAGTATCCAGCGGTACGGTCCCCGGAGCGCGCCGTTCTTTTCGTCAAGCCCGATGTCGCGCCAGATTATCCTCACCCCGCCGACGATATAAGGCGCCATCATGTCAACCGTCAGCGTCGGGTGCGGGTCGTCCTCCCGCGGACGCCAGTAGGTAAGAAGCGTCCCGTCAAGAGCATAAAACGCATCCCTTCCCTCGGTCGCCGACGAAGCGATCACCCCGGCTCTCTGCCTGACGGTGAGCGGCAGCATCCCGGAGGAGTTGTCCTTTACGGGATCTTCGGCAACACCCGGCGCAAGCTGCGGTATCTCCGTCACTCCGTGCGGCGCGTAAAGCTCCCCGTCGGAATTAATCGCGACAAGATCCATGCCGATGACTCTTTCATAAAGGTGTACGCAGGCGACAGCCGTCGTATAGAACGCCCACAGTGTTCCGCCCGGTCCCTCGGTTATGCACCCGTGTCCCGCTCCGGTCATAAGTCTGCTGCGGCTGATCGTGACCGGGTTGTTCTTCTGGAGCACAAAGCCCTCAAGCGGTCCCTTGTCCGAATAGTATGCCGCCATGCAGTAATTGCTGAATTCCGTTCCGGAGGAAGCGTAAACGAGATAGTACCTCCCGTTCTTCTTCAGCATCCACTGCCCCTCTATCCAGCCGCAGAGCGTGTCCTGATTGTACTCTCCGAACCGCTCCCAGACGTTGTTTCTGTCAAAGGTGTTCAGCATTACAGGGTCGGTGACCAGTCTTCTCGGGTCGTCTCCGTCAAGCTCGGCGCCGAAGGAACCGCTGACGAATGTCCTCTTGTGCTCTCCGCCCCGCATCATGAAGCAGTAGAGGTAAAGCCTTCCGTCGTCGTCAACGAACAGCGCGGGGTCAACCGGTCGGAATTCCGTCCCGTCGGGCTTTATGAAGTCGCCGAGATACTCAAAATCCCCGAGAGGCGAGTCGGAGATATAAAGCCCGTGCGAATGTGAGGTCATAAGGTACTTCCCGCGGAACGGCACGACCGTCGGGCTGTATTTCATGTCATAGGGCTTTGTCCGGACGTGCTTCCACGTCACGAAATCCTCCGAAACGAATGCCATCCCGTAGCTCGGATACAGGTACCATTTCCCGTCGAGATAAAGCACCGAGGGGTCGCTGACGGAGCGGTAATCTCTTTGCTTCTCGTTCGTAAATCTCATGACTCCCCAGCCGTCAGACCCGAGGGGAATATCGGGAAGGGAGATCGGATTGCAGTATGTTCTCGGTTTATTTTCGCTCATTTCATTTATTGCCTTTCGGGAAAATCATTCGTTTTATCGGTATTGACAAGGCGGCTGCGGTGTGCTACAATATGGTCGATAGTACAGATTCGGGGGATTTTTGCGCAGATATGAACCGTGAACCCATAAATATCAACGAAATACCGGTAAGCTGTCTCGGAACAAACGGCGAAAACACGGATCACGCCGTATTTTCAGCCGAATCCGACCGGAAAATCTTCACAAAACCGTCGGTGACAGACAGCCGTGGGGCAATTGTCATCGCGTACATATCCTCCGGAAGAGGGCAGACAGTCCACTGCGGTTACGAACAGCAGCTGAAGCCCGGCACGGTTTTCGTCATCGACGGGAAGAACCGCCTTGAAATACTTCCGGTCTCACCTGTCGTGGTCTATACCTGCGCATTTGTCCCGGAGCTGTTCGGCAGAAGCGCCCTGCGCGCACCGGTTCTCTCCGACATTTCGTCGGAGCCCGTGCTTGAGCCGTTTTTCAGCCGCTTCGACGGAAGCCGTTCCGCATGGCGCATTCCGACGGCAAAATCGGAAACGTTTCAGAGCCTTTTCTGCTCCATGACCGACTGCGCAAAGCTTTCCCCGGTCATCCGCGACGGTATCATGCGTCTGAGAATATCAGAGCTGCTTCTGAACCTTGCCGACATAATCAACACCGGAAGCGACACCGCGCCCCCCGCCGGCTCCGAGACCGTGGCAGCGGTGATTGCCTGTCTGCGCCGCAATTACGCCGGAAAGATAAACTGCAATGACCTTGCCCGCGCTGCCTGCGTCAGCCGCTCAAAGCTCTTCGCCGATTTCCGCGCCGCTACCGGAAAAACCATCGGAAAGTACATCGAAGAGCTCAGGATCTCAAAAGCCGCTTCCCTGCTTCTTGACACAAACGATACCGTGCACAACATAATGTACGAGGTCGGTTACCGCGACATGAAAATGTTCTGCCGCCGCTTCAGGGAGCAGATGAATGCCACTCCGTCTGAGTACCGGAAAGCAAACAGATAGCCGCCTGAACTTCAATTTTACTCAAAAACGGCCTGCCGGTCAATATCCGGTCTGCCGTTTATTCATTTCACCCGCAAAAATCCGACAAACCGCCCATACCGCGCAAAACTTTCTCCGGAACAGCAATATTGTTGACCTGACCTGCAAGATAGATTATTGACATCCGGTGTATGATATTGTATCATATTTCATATAAGGCAGAGGCGGAACATTTCCGTCCTGAAGCATAATAATCAAACCCACGGAGGTAAACCGTAATGTACAATTTCCCGATAGGAGTAATGCTCGATTCCTTCCGTCTGCCGGTAAAGGAGGCAATCGCAAAGACCGTCGCAATCGGCGCGAAGGGCTTTCAGATGTATGCCACCTACGGCGAGCACTCGCCGGAGAACATGACCCCGGCAAAGACAAGAGAGCTTCTTGACACCGTCAAGTCGAACGGACTTGTCTTTTCAGCCCTCTGCGGCGACCTCGGTCACGGCTTCGGCAACCGCGAGCTGAACCCGGAGCTTATCGAAAAGTCAAAGCGCATCCTTGACCTTGCAAAGGAGCTTGAGACAGACGTTGTCACCACACACATCGGCGTTGTGCCGACCGACCCGTCAAACGAGCGCTACAAAATCATGCAGGAGGCTTGCTTTGAGCTCAGCCGCTATGCCGACAGCATCGGCTCACACTTCGCGATCGAGACCGGTCCCGAAACATCGGAGGTCCTGAAGGGCTTCCTTGACTCCCTCGACTCCACCGGCGTTGCGGTAAACCTTGACCCGGCAAACCTTGTCATGGTGACCGGAGACGACCCCGTGAAGGCGGTTCACAACCTGAAGCGCTATATCGTCCACACCCACGCAAAGGACGGAGTCAACCTCCGCAAGTGCGTTCCGGAGTACGTCTACGGCGTTCTTCCCACCCCGCCGGAGTATCAGGGCGTCGAGATCTTCCGCGAGGTCCCCCTCGGACAGGGCAGCGTCGATTTCCCCGCATACCTTGCCGCTCTTGAGGAGGTCGGCTACCGCGGATTCCTCACCATCGAGCGCGAAGCCGGAGACGATCCCGCAAAGGACATCGGCATGGCAGCCGATTTCCTGAGAGACGTCATTGCAAAAAACTGAGAACGGGAAGAATACAGCAATGGAAAACAGAAAGCTCCGCGTCGGCATAATCGGCACGGGAAACATAAGCCACTGCCATATGGCAGGATATAAAAAGTACAAAGACCTCGTTGACGTTGTTGCCGCCTGCGACATCGACGAAAACAAGCTGAATGCCTACTGCAAACAGTACGGAATCCCGAATTCCTACACCGATTACAACGAGATGATGGCAAAAGAAGACCTCGACTGCGTCAGCGTCTGCACGTGGAATGCGGCTCATAAGGGCGCGGCCATAGCTGCACTCCGCGGCGGTGCAAACGTCCTCTGCGAAAAGCCGATGGCAATGAATGCGGAAGAGGCAGAGGAAATGCTTGCCGTGTCGAAGGAGACCGGAAAGCTGCTCCAGATCGGCTTTGTCCGCCGTTTCGGAAACGACGCCGACACGCTCCGTCAGTTCATCGATGCCGACGTTTTCGGAGACATTTACTACGCAAAGGCGACCTACCTGCGCCGCTGTGGCTGCCCCGGAGGATGGTTCGGCGACAAGTCAAGATCCGGCGGCGGTCCGCTTATCGACCTCGGCGTACACGTGATCGACCTCGTCAGATACCTCGCCGGACTCCCGAATCCTGTTTCGGCATACGGTTCGACCTACAACAACCTCGGTCCCAACCGCGCCGGCGGCGGAAGCAAGGGCTGGACAGTCGAAACCAAGGGCGACCCCTACACCGTAGAGGACTTCACGACTGCACTGATCAGGTTCGACAACGGTCTTACCCTCTCGGTCGAAGCCAGCTTCAATCTCAACATCAAAAACGACGTCGGCAATATCGAGCTTTTCGGAACAAAAGCCGGATGCAGCATCAGTCCCGACGTCGAGATATACACCCAGCTTGCCGGAAAATTCGTCAACGTCCAGACGGCGGAAAGCACCGCGCTGTCCTTCAACGGTCTGTTCGAGAACGAGATAAAGGGCTTCATCGACGCGGTGAACGGCAACGCTCCCTGCCGCGCACCGGCTGAGGACGGAGTGGCTCTGATGAAGATAATCGATGCCATCTATAAGTCCGCAGAGACCGGAAAATCAGTTGAAATAGTCTGATGAAATACTGTGTAAATACATACAGCTTCGGCGCATACGGGAACCCCGATCGCCTCGGCATCTACGGCATGATAGACAAGGCTGCGCAGCTCGGATACGACGGCATCGAATTCACCGAGTCATACTGGCTTGATACCACCGATTCAGAGCTT
>FR891190.1:18117-18807 GCA_000433515.1 Candidatus Colimorpha enterica
GATGTCATCATAGAGCGAGCAGCAGCGGTTGGCACGTATGTAGAATTATCGACAAGGCAAAGCTCCTCGGTGCTTCAATGCTCCGCCACGACGCGTCCTCAGGCTTTGTCACCGACAGAAAATTCGGGCTGAGCTATGCCGATGCCCTCCCCCGCCTTGCCGAAGGATGCAGAAAGATCAGCGAATACGGCAAAAGCGTCGGAATTAAGACCATGACCGAAAATCACGGTTACTTCTCTCAGGATGCCGACCGGGTCGAGGCGCTGATAAATGCAGTCGCCTGCGACAATTTCGGCGCGCTCATCGACCTCGGCAACTTCATGTGCGCCGATGAAGACCCGACAGTCTCGGTCGGAAAGCTGGCACGCTATGCCTTCCATGCCCATGCAAAGGATTTTCTGCACAAACCCGGAACTCTCCCCTTCCCCGGCGACGGCTGGTTCAGGACAAGAGCCGGAAACTTCCTCCGCGGAACAATCATCGGCCACGGAGAGGCTAAGATATGGCAGAGCCTCGGAATCCTGAAGCGCTCCGGCTACAACGGCTGGCTCTCGGTCGAGTTCGAAGGACTTGAGGATAACCTGACAGGAATAAAAATGGGACTTGACAACCTGAAAAGGCTTTACGAAACCGCATAATACCGAAAATGGCTGTTAAATAACTCATAATCAGTTATTTAACAGCCATTTT
>FR891191.1:0-1866 GCA_000433515.1 Candidatus Colimorpha enterica
TACCGTGTCGCAAAGCCGGAAAGGACGGCATCGTACGGCGGGCTGAAGGACTGGTTCATAAACGAATACGACCGTCCCGGCTTCACGCTTGAGTGCGGATACGGAAAGAACCCCCTGCCGGAATCCGACGCGGGGGTGATCTATGCGGGGATACGGAGGGGGATTATTCTGTTTCCGGCGATGGGAGGACAGGGCGGGCAGGAGTGACCGGTTATCGCGCCGGCGCTTTATTATCTGTCGCTTCCGTCGGCGCAGCCGGCTATCATGTCGCTGTCGAAATCGAGCATGGCTGAGAGAATGTAGTTGGAAACGAACATTCCCTTCGGGGTGAAGCGGTATTTGCGTCCGACGTTCTCCATGAAGCCGTTTTCGATGTACATGGGGAGGTATTTCCCGAACATTTTTTCAAAGCTGACACCGAACTTTGCGGCGAATGCGTCGGAATCGACTCCGTCGGTAAGGCGCAGGCGGAGCATGACGTATTCTCCGAGGCGCTCGGAGGGCTTCAGCGCATAATCCTCCGAAAGGATGTCGGGGACGCTGCCCTGATATTCGAGATTCCGTATGTATGCCTCGGTATCGCGGCGATATGCAAATCTCCTGCCGCCGAAATATGAGTGTGCGCCGGGACCGAAGCCGATGTACTCCTCGCAGTTCCAGTAACGCAGATTGTGAAGGCACTGTTTTCCCGGCTTGGCGAAATTGCTTATCTCATACTGCGCCCAGCCGTTTTCGGCAAGAAAATCTATCGCAGAGAAGTACATGGCGCACTCCGCGTCCTCGCCGGGGAGATCAAGTGTGTCGCGCTTTTTCGCAAACGGCGTTCCGTCCTCTATCCGCAGGCCGTAGAGCGAGATATGCTCCGGGTCAAGCGCGGCGACCTTTGCAAGCGTTTCGGCAAGGCTGTCCTCCGTCTGTCCGGGGATGCCGTACATAAGGTCAACGTTTATGTTCCGGAAGCCCGCCTTTCTTGCAAGGTCATAGCTCTCCCGGAAGTCGTCGAAGGTATGCACCCTTCCGAGAGCCCTGAGCTCGCCGTCGTCCGCGCTCTGAAGCCCGATGCTCAGGCGGTTCACCCCTGCGCGGCGGAGTTTTTTGAGTCCGGAATAGGTCACGGTTGTCGGATTTGCCTCGACTGTGAATTCCGTGTCCTCGCGGAGAGTAAAGTTATCGTATATACCGTCGGTCACGTCAAGCAGACAGGCGACCGGCATGGAGGTCGGTGTTCCGCCGCCGAAATACACGGTGTCAACGTCATATGAGGAGGCGCTTTCGGCATAGTCCTCCATGTGAAGCACAAGCGCGTCGGTGTATCTGCCCATAAGACTGTCGTCGGTGCCGGAATAAAAGTCGCAATACGGACATTTGCTTATGCAGAAGGGGATGTGGATATATAATCCGAGGGTTTTGTCGGTCATATGGATACGTCCTTTCGGAGGGATTTTTTGTTTTCGTTTTTTTGTTTTTGGGTTTGGTGACAGGGATTTTATGACTGCGTCGCCCAGAGTTTCCGGCATTCTTTGCTTGTGCAAAGAATACCTCGGCAAGAAAGCACACTCAGGGGGTTCCGCCGCGAAGTGAGATTCATTATGTCACCGCAGGAAGCGGCGGCGACATAATGAACTCAATGCGGCTCCGCCCCCCCGAGCCCCCCGGGAACGGGCAAGCCGGGAGCGGTAGCCAACAGAGACAACGTACACAGCGGAGAAAGATTCGGTATTCGGGTAAAAGCCGTTCGTTCAGCCTTCCCCTCCGAGGGCTGCAAAGCAGGGGCGCGGTATTGAATTGGTTCCCAGTGGGAACCAAGACCCGCAGTTCCGCAAGCGGAACTGCTACTGACACGAGCCGCAGCGAGACAGGTGTCGG
>FR891191.1:1904-8701 GCA_000433515.1 Candidatus Colimorpha enterica
ACTACTACGGATTGAGGTGTAGGTTCCGCTTGCGGAACCGTTTACAAACGAAAAAGTAACTTTATGCTTCGTAACGCGCTTCGCGCTACACCTCATCAGTCAGCTGACGCTGACAGCTTCCCCTCAAGGGGAAGCCAAAGAAAGTGTTCGCGGCAGAACGTTTAATAACCTGAACTCCGCCCTGTCCGCATTGTGCGACCTGTACTGACCCCTCCCCACTGCTTCCTCATGCGGTGGTGGTGTCGCTACCTTCAGCGGGGGTCAAGGGGGTATCCCCCTTGCAACTCTTTCTTTTTTAAGTTTTTCCTTCTCCGGAGAAAGAAAAACGGATTGGCGACGACGCAGTCGGAAAAACTCTGTTGATATATCAAAACACGACCCCGATTCATCACACCACTATATTATACCACACCCCCGGGCAGGTGACAATACTTTGAGCAATAAAACCTTCGGTCATAAGACAAAAATAACTCTGCCCCTACCAAGCGTTCTGTTCTACATATTGCTGTTCCTTTACGACCGCTCGGTCCTCACCGCGATAACGTTTGCCTGTGCGGGAGCTCATGAGCTGGGGCACATGGCGGCGGCGCGTTTATGCGGTGTCGGGATCACCGGAATGACGCTTTATCCCTTCGGGGCGGACATCAGGCTTGACAGTCCGCTCCGGTCGTACCGGAAGGATTTTTTCATCTCGTCTGCGGGAATTGCGGTAAATCTTGCGCTTGCCGCAATATCCCGTGCAATACCCGCCGGAGAGGTCGGACGCGCGCTGATATACGTAAACCTCACGCTTGCGGCGGCTAATATCGTCCCGATCGACGGGCTTGACGGAGGCGGGATGCTGAGGGCGGGGATGAGCCTTGTTTTTTCTCCCGTGGCTGCCGCGCGGGTTTTGAGATTCACCTCGTTTGCCGGGCTGTTGATTATGTGGGGAGCATCGGTCTACATCTTCTTCGTGAAGAACGGGAACCCGTCGCTTTTTGTCATTTCCTGCACGCTTTTCGCCTGTCTGTATCTGAAGCCCGCGCCGCGCTGACACGGAAAAGACGCCCTCTGAAACCTCCGGTCAAAAACAGAGGAAATCCGAGAATACGCGAGTTTTCCGTAAAATAATTAAATATAACCGCTGAAAAGCGCCGGATATACTGAAATTCGACGATTTTTCAGGAAATTTCGCGAAAACTATTGCATTTTCCGATATAGTCTGCTACAATGTATCCGTATTTTCCGAAACTGCAGAGGTAGCCGCGCTTTGTCGCGGAGGGCGGGAGGTTTTCCCGTTCGGAATCCGCCGTTTCCGTCAATACTTTTTTTGTTGACGGGCGGTTCTCTGCGGGAAGGATTTGCATTTATAACACTGCGAAAGGCGGTTCTATAACTGTAAAATGAACAACCCCACGGATAAGATCATCAGACTTGAAAACATCGTTAAATCCTTCGACGGAGAGCAGGTGCTGAAAAACGTCAGCCTTGAGATAGGCGACAGGGAATTCGTCACACTTCTCGGTCCGTCCGGATGCGGAAAAACAACGACGCTGCGGATAATCGGCGGCTTTGAGTCGCCCGACGAGGGAACCGTTTACTTTGACGGAAAAGCGGTGAACGATGTTCCGCCGTACAAAAGACCGGTAAATACCGTGTTCCAGAAGTACGCTCTGTTCCCGCATCTCAACGTTTTCGAGAATATCGCTTTCGGTCCCAAGCTCAAGGGAGCCTCCGGACCGGGTCTTACCGACAGGATTCACGAAATGCTGGAGCTTGTCAACCTCCGCGGATTTGAAAAGCGGAGCATCAGCACGCTTTCCGGCGGTCAGCAGCAGAGAGTTGCCATTGCCCGTGCGCTGATAAACCAGCCGAGAGTTCTGCTTCTTGACGAGCCTCTCGGTGCGCTTGACCTGAAGCTGCGGAAGGACATGCAGTTTGAGCTTAAAAACATTCAGCAGATGATGGGAATCACCTTCGTCTATGTCACGCACGACCAGGAGGAAGCCCTTTCGATGAGCGATGTCGTTGTCGTTATGGACAACGGTCAGATACAGCAGATCGGCTCGCCGGAGGATATCTACAACGAGCCGGAAAACGCTTTCGTTGCCGACTTCATAGGCGAGAGCAACATTCTTGACGGGCAGATGATTGACGACTATTACGTCGCCTTCTCCGGGAAGAAGTTCCGCTGTCTCGACTCCGGGTTTGCGAAGCGCGAGCCGGTCGATGTCGTTGTCAGACCGGAGGACGTTGACGTTGTGTCTCCGGAGCGCGGGATGCTGACCGGCGTTGTGTCAAGCGTCACCTTCAAGGGAGTTCACTTTGAGATAATCGTCGATATCGGCGGCTTCAAGTGGATGATACAGACGACCGACTACGTCGAAAGCGGCGCGCTTATCGGGATTTATATAGAACCTGACGCAATACACGTCATGAAGAAGTCGGAATTCTCCGGAATGTTCGGAGACTACTCCACCTTCTCCGACGAGATGGAGCACCTCTCCGATATCGAAGAGCCGGAGGAGGACGAATGACATGAACAGGCAGAAGACCGAAAAGGTCACGGTGACAAGATCGCTGCTCCAGCGCTTTGCCGCCGCGCCCTATACAGTCTGGGCGGTGCTGTTCATTGTCATACCGCTCATTTTTGTCGCATACTATGCCTTCACCGACCGTGATTTTGCCTTCACGTTCGACAACATAAAGGCATTCTTCACACCGAAATATATGACGATACTCTGGCGGTCGGTCAAGCTGGCTGTCATTGCAACCGTCATCTGTCTGATAATCGGATACCCCGCCGCGTACTTCATCGCAAGGACCGACCCGAAAAGGCAGAAGATCCTGATAATGCTCCTCATGCTTCCCATGTGGATGAACTTCCTCATCAGAACCTATGCGTGGATGGTCCTGCTCCAGGACACCGGAGTCATAAACAGCCTTCTCACCTCGATCGGGCTTAAGCAGATGAAGCTGATGTACACCGAGGGGGCGGTCGTCGTCGGAATGGTTTACGACTACCTGCCTTATATGGTGCTTCCGATATATTCGATAATGACCAAGCTCGACCACCGTCTTGTCGAGGCTGCCTCCGACCTCGGCTGCAATCCCTTCGGGGTGTTCAGAAAGGTCATCGTCCCGCAGAGCATCCCCGGGGTCATTTCCGGGATAATGATGGTATTTGTCCCGTCGATCTCGACCTTCTATATTTCACAGAAGCTCGGCGGCGGCAAGTTCTATCTCATAGGCGACGCCATTGAGACTCAGTTCAACTCAAACAACCTTCATATGGCGGCGGCGATATCCTTCGTCCTGATGGTGATACTGCTTGCCGGGATGTTCATTATGGACAGGTTCTCCGACGGCGGAGAGGGGGGGCTTATACCGTGAAAAAGAAAAACAGAGCCTCATCGGCAATCTGCCTTACCCTTCTGTTCGTGTTTCTCTTTGCACCGATCCTTGTGCTTATCGTCTTTTCGTTCAATGCGGGAAAGAGCACCGTCAATATGTCGGGCTTCTCGTTCCGATGGTACAAGAGCCTGTTCACCGACGGTGCCGCGCTTCAGGCGCTCAGAAATTCGGTGATCCTTGCCGTGACCTCCGCCGTCATATCAACGGTGATGGGTACTGCCGCGGCATACGGAATTTCGAAAATGCGCAGAAAGTACCTGAAGGCCGCCGTCATGACCGTGACTGACATCCCGATGATGAATCCGGATATCATAACCGGCATTTCGCTTATGCTGATGTTCGTCTTTGTCGGGAGCCTGCTGCGTTTCACCGAATCGCTGAACTTCTTCACGATGCTGATAGCTCACATCACCTTCAGCCTGCCGTATGTCATACTTTCGGTTCTGCCGAAATTCAATCAGATGGACAAGTCGATGCCGGAGGCTGCGCTTGATCTCGGATGCACACCGCTTCAGTCGCTGTTCAGGGTCGAGCTTCCGGAGATAATGCCGGGAGTCGTGACCGGAGGACTTATGGCGTTCACAATGTCGCTTGATGACTTCGTGATAAGCTATTTCACAAAGGGCAGCAGCTTTCAGACCCTGCCGCTCTACATATACGGAATGACAAAAAAGACGGTCACGCCGGATATGTACGCGCTTGCGACCATAATATTCTTTGTGATCCTTATACTTCTTATCATATCGAACATAATAAGCACAAAGGACGAGAGAAAACAGGCTAAGATCAGGAAAAGCCTCAACAAGACCTGAAATACTATGTAAAGGAGACACGTTTTCCGTGTCAAAGGTAATTCGGAAATGAAAAAGATCATTGTAACGTTCATCGCCGCGCTGATTCTTGCGGCGGCACTTATCGCGCTCTCGGGCTGTGGGGACACTGTTGTCCTCAATGTCTACAACTGGGGAGAGTACATCTCGACCGGCAAGGAGGGTACCTACAACACCAACAGGGAGTTTGAAAAATGGTACCTTGAAAAGTACGGCAAGAAGATCCGCGTGAACTACGAGACCTTCGATTCCAACGAGTCGCTCCGCGCGAAGCTGGAGACCGGGTCGGTCAGCTACGACGTGATCGTTCCGTCCGACTACATGATCGAGTACTTCATAAAGAACGATATGCTTGCCGAGCTTGATTTCAGCAACATTCCTGAGTACAAAAACATCGACGAAAAGTACCGCGGGCTTCACTATGACCCGGAGAACAAGTACACGGTTCCCTACACCTACGGGGTTGTCGGGATCATCTACAACGCAAAGGTGGTCGATCCCGCCGACGTGACCGGCTGGGAGGTCATGTGGAACAGCAAGTATTCCGGTCAGATCCTTCAGTTCAACAACTCCCGCGACGCTTTCGCTACCGCGATGTATATGCTTGGCCTTGATGTCAACTCCGAGGACAAGGCTGTGTGGGACACCGCAAAGGCAAAGCTGATGGAGCAGAAGCCGCTTCTCAAGGCAAGGGTCATGGATGAGATATTCAACATCATGGAGGCGGGCGAAGCCGCTCTCGGCGCTTACTATGCCGGCGACCTTCTCACCATGCAGAGCGAGCAGGCGGACGGCGTTGACCTGAGAATATACATCCCCGAGAAGTCGAACGTTTATGTCGACGCCATGTGCGTGCTCAAGAATTCAAAGCACAAATCCGAGGCTGAGGCTTACATCAACTTCATGCTCACCGAGGATGCAGCCGTTGCAAACTCGCTTCAGCACTGCTACTCCTCTCCCAACACCCTTGTTCTGAACAGCGAAAAGTACCGGGAAGAGATGGGGGACGAGGCGCTTGCAGTCCTCTATCCCGAGGGATACGATTTTGCAAAGGCATATGCGGAGTATTCCTTCAAAAATCTCAGCCAGCCGACGCTTGACTACCTGACAGGTCTTTGGGAAGATTATATAATTGACTGACGGGTAACTCACTCTCTGCGGGGTGTTAAAAAGCTCAGAACGGGTTTTTTAACACCCCGCTTGCTTTTTTATTCATTTCGTTGTTTTTATCTTGACTTTTTATGGTCAAATGTGATAAAATATATAACGGCAACGGCGCATATGCTCTGCAATGCACCGCTGCAATGATTATTACGGTACACTCCCGGAAGGAGAAAATCATATATGAACAGGATCATCACGCTCGGAAGAGAGTTCGGAAGCGGCGGGCGAGAGCTCGGCAGGAGGCTTTCGGAAAAGCTCGGAATCGCCTACTATGACCAGGAGATAATCACCGAAATAGCAAAGCGCACGGCACTGTCCGTTGAGTATATACACCGCATAGAGGACAGCGTTCCCGTCGCGTCGTTCCCGATACACATCGGAAGGACTTTTTTCAGTATGCCGAATCCCGTGTTCCAGCAGAGCATCAACCTCTTCCGCGAACAGCACAAGCTGATCTCGGAGCTTGCCGAAAAGTCTGACTGTCTTATCGTCGGGCGCTGTGCCGACTACATCCTCCGCGACAGCAACCCCTTCCGCATCTTCGTCTACGCCGACGTGGAAAGCAAGCTGAAGCGCTGCATGGACCGCAAGCCGGCGGACGAAAGCCTCACCGAGAAAGAAATGAAGAAGAAAATTGCCGAGATCGACCGCGGAAGGTCGCAGTACTACGGCTTTTTCAGCGACCGCAAATGGGGAGCGAGGGAGAATTATGACCTCCTTATCAACACCTCCGGCGCGGATATAAAGCTGCTTGCCGAGGCGGCTTATGATTATGTGATGGGGATTTGGGGGGAGAAGTGAAGCTTTCTGCGGCTCTGACCGCAGCCGGTCATCTGCCGGTCAATACTTCAAAAAGATTCATTCCATGACAAAACGGTCAATGCCTGCACGGCACTGACCGTTTTTCGGATTTATCTGAAGAGTCGGGGGAAGTCTTCGGAGAAACTATTTCTTCCTGACCGCACCATATACTCTGAATGCCGTTCTGCGGAGCGGCACGGCGGAAAGCCAGAAGGTTTTATAGAAAAACCATCGGAAACTGCCGGGAAGGCACTTTTTCCCGCGGTGAATCGCACCGACGGCAACGGCTTTGATGTCTCCCTCGGTTATGCCGTCCTCGCAGATGCTCTGCGCGTCTCCGAGCACCGTGTAAATGCCGTTTTTTACGCGCTTGACCCGGTGCAGGACGTACCTTTCGCCGCATCTGAGGTACAGTACCACATCCCCGCGTCCGATCTTTCCGGGAAGCGACAGAATGACCGTATCTCCGTCGGATAGAAACGGAGCCATGCTGAACCCGGAAACGGGGACGGGAAGCTCTTTTGCGCCGTTCTCAAGCAGCTTTACCGTTTCGTCAAGATATTGCTTTGTGTCAAGAATGCGCATTTTTCCGCGAAGCGGCAAGCC
>FR891191.1:8724-13387 GCA_000433515.1 Candidatus Colimorpha enterica
GGCAAGCCACTCTATAACGTCGGTCGTCTCATATGCCGCCGTCCACGAATCATGGTCACAGCCGGGATACTCGGTAAGCACAGCGTTCCCTCCCCTGTCGTTGACCGCCCTGCAGAGGATCCTCGAATAAACGACCGGAACTACCGGGTCGGCGTCGCCGTGAAATGCCCGAATCGGAGTCGGCAGGAATGACGGTATCCTCCAGTCCATGCCGCCGCCGCATATCGGAGCCGCCGCCGAGAAGAAATCCGGATGCGAAATGACCATCTCCCATGTGCCGAAGCCGCCCATGCTCAGCCCCGTCACAGATATTCTGTCCATGTCGGCGTTGTAGGCTTTTGCCGCCTTCAGGATAAACTGAAACAGCTGAAGCGACACGTCGTTCCATACGGTGTAATCCGGACACTGCGGCGACAGGGTTATGACCCGAAGCCCTTTATAATCGGGGTCGGCAGTAAAATATTTCGGAAGTCCGACCTTGTTCACTATCGACAGATCCTCGCCGCGCTCTCCGGCTCCGTGAAGGAATACTATCATCGGAAGGGATTCCTTTTCCGGATCGAATCCGGTCGGTGTTGTGACAGTCGCTCCGAAATTGACCTCGGAGCTCATTCTTTCGCTGATTTCAACTATCATAATAATGTCCTCGCATTTGTTTCGGATCGATATCCTGCCTGTAATACGGCACGGGAGCCGACTGCCGTTTTCACGTCATGCCGGCTCTCCGGTTTGCCTGTTATAGTTACGGAATCTGCGCGAGCTTTGCCGCGTCGTATGTCACGGGATACTTTTTCTCAAGATCCTTCAGTTCCTTGTCGTACTGTTCACTCTTGAGGTTATTCTCGGCGGTCAGCTTCCATGCGATCTTGCCGTCGCCGACGAAGTACATGACGTGCTGTCCGTATGTCGTTTCAACGATACCGGTATCGCCTGGCTTTCTCGACTCGTCATAGATCCAGTCGTTGAACGCCGTGACCATCGTATCCTTTTCAACATTCTCGTAAAGACCGCCCTTGTCGGCATTGGAGTCGTTCGTGTACTCCTTTGCGAGTGCGGAGAAGGAGTCCTCCGTCATATCGCCCTTTTTGTATGTGGCAAGGATCTCTTCAGCTTTCTTTTTGGCAGCGGCTTTGTCGGCATAGTCGCCGTAATTGCCGATTCCGAAAAGAATGTGCCTTACGTTCTTCGTGGCATATTCGTCCTTATAGAAGGTCTTTGTGAGGTAATAAACGGAGTATCCGGTGACGGTGTCGCCGTCCTTTGTCTCGATCACCGTGACGTCGCCGACCTTTCTGTCCTTCTCATCGACCCACTTGGTAAGGTCTTTGTCCTTCTCATAGGCCGCGCCTTCCTTGATATAGCTCTTGGTGTAGTCCTTCTCTTCCTTATCGGAGGTGCCGCTTCCGCTGGCTGCGGAGGTTCCGGTTTCGTTCTTCTTTTCTTCCTCTTCCTTTGCCTTTTCCATCTCGGTTATAAGCTCAAGGAATGACTTGTCGTCGGTGATCTTGCCCTTCAGCTCGTCTGCCTTTGCCTTTGCCTCTTCAAGAGCCTTCTTCTTCTCGGCATCGGTGGCATCGCTCTTTGCATCGGGCTTGAAGGTGTAGTAGATATAGTCAAACTTTAAGAACTTATCGGGGTTGTCGTCTGCGTATTTCTCTATCTGCGCATCGGTGTAGGTATACGAATCGGTGAGCTCGGTATAGTACTTGGAAGCGAGATACTGAAGCTCCATGCACTTTCTTACCGCGCTTTCGGTAACACCGTTAACATAGTATGAGGCAAGGTATTTATTGACGCTTGCAAATCCGTTGGTTGCGGCGGCTTCCTTTATCGACTTCATTGTGTCGTCGATCTCCTTAAGCTCCTTTTCCTCAAGCTTAAGACCCTTTTCCTGCGCGGCTGACGCAAGCGCAACAAGCTCGTTTACCTGGTTCTTTGCCACGTTCATGAAATAGGCGAACCATGTCATGTTGTCACTTCCGGTGATGTTCTGGCTCTTGAGGCTCTTTGAGGTATCAAGTCCCAGATACGACAGATAGTAATAGTTGTTCTGTACATAGCTCTTATACTGTCCGTACATGAAGTATGCCATCATTGCATTGTCGATCTCGTACTTTTCGGAGGTGCCGGAAACCGTCTTTTCAAGCTTCGGCGCCTTGCTGAGCGACACCGCCACGATTCCGATCACCAGTCCGATAACGATCGCAATCGACGCTGTCATCGTCACGTATTTCTTGATTTTTGCTTTTTTCTCCTGCTGTCTGATAAGCTGCATCTTGGAGAGCTTCACACCGTTTCCGGCTGTGGCGGACGGCTTGTCCGCTATCCTGAGCTCTCTGTTGCGATTGCCCTTGCCCATTTTTTGCTCCGTTCCCCGGCGAATTGTCAAATAATATTTTCGTTATGCCGCACTCGTCGGCGCACGGCAGATAATCGCTTCCGGAAACACGTCAGGAAGCCGGCTGAAACTACAACCGTCAAGTAAATATTATTTTATCACAAAACCGGGGATTAGTCAATAACAAAAAGCCGCCAAATCATCGCGCTGCCGGAGAATTCAATATTAGTAGGCAGTTTATTTACTGTTTTTTTACAATCCGCGCCTGCGGGAACAGCTCGCAAAGGAATTTATCCCCTTTTCCCGCACGGAACGGCAAGAAACAGGCACACCTCTCCGCCGCCGCTCATACCGACGGTGACATTAAAATCCCCGCAGGGAAACTCCGCCGTATATATCCCGCCGAGGAAGGACACGACAGGATCGCCGGAGGGCTGATATCCGTTTTTTTCCGAAAATTCCCGCGCCGCCGGAATAATATCCGTCTCCTCCGGGACACCGTATGCCGCGCTTCCCCGGCAGATCACCGCGCGTATGAGCCGTCCTGTGGCGGAGCAGTACTCTGCATACGACGACGCGGTCCTGAAGCCGAAAACCGTCACTCCGTCGGCGCTGTACGAATACTCCCGCAGTCTTGCCGGGGAACCCAGAAGTGCATCGGCGGCTTTTCTCGCGTCTCCGCGTCCGCCGTCGTCATATTTTTCCGGCAGAACCGAGGCGGGCGCGGCGTCAGCCTCCGGATATGCGGGGAACTCCGGCATATTCCCCGAAAGCGCCGCAGTCCTTGAACAGGAGAGAAGCACGAGAAGCTCCCCGCAGTATTTTTCTGCACGCTCTCCCGCCGCCCAGTCGGTCTCCGATGCCGAAATGTCGGCGCAGAATCTCTGCACCGCAAGCTCCGAGCCCTCGGAAAGCGGCAGATACGCGGCACAGAACGATATCCTCTCTGCCGTCTCCGCTCCCTGCCGCTCCCGGTAAGAAACAAGAAGCGATATCAGCATCTCATACGACCGCGACAGCATCCCGCGGCGGCAGCTTGCGTATTCGTTGCCGACCATGAAGTACCTCACCGCAAAAAACGCCGCGATAAGCGTAAGTATCCCCACCGCCGCAGTGCCCGCAAAGAGCTTTATCCCGTGTTTTTTCATGATATGCCTCCGCAGCTTCGGAAAAATATCAAATAACGCTTTACAATGCCGCGTTTTTCTGATATAATTTCTGTAATGAGTATTATGGATATAGTGTTTGCGTTTCCCTCTCAATTTATTTCATCGATTCAAAAAATCGCACCCTCCCATAACCCTGAAAAATCTGTTTTGATTCTTCTTTCTCCCTTCTTTCTTCTCAAGAAAGAAGGCGGGGCTTGGGGCAGAGCCCCAAAACAATAATAATAATCCCAAGGTGATACCATTGAAACTGATAATTGCAATAGTCAATAACGACGACGCGCACGCGGTCAATTCAAGCCTCAGCAGGGCGGGGTTCTATGTCACAAAGCTGGCATCGACCGGCGGATATCTCATGACCGGGAACTCGACGTTTCTGATGGGAGTGGAGGACGGCGACATCGACCGCGCGGTTGAGGTGATAAAGAACAATTCAAAAAAGCGGGTGCAGAATATCCCGTCCGACATGCCCCGCCGCGACGCGGGAGGCGCACAGCCGGCAAGAACCGTCACCGTCGGCGGTGCAACCGTGTTCGTGCTGAATATCGAAGAATGCAGACGGCTGTGACGGACGCGGTGATAAAAGCCAATCCCAAGGCTTTCGGCGGCATATACGGAAACGACGGAATAAAGGCTGCGCTCATCGGCTTTACCGAAAAAAACGCATTTCCGAACTCGCTGATAATCTCCGGCAAACCGGGAAGCGGAAAAACCGCCTTCGCAAAGACCGCCGCAATGGCAATAGCCTGCCGCGAAAAGCTCCGCCCCTGCCTTGAGTGCGAGGCGTGCCGGAAGATAGCTGCCGGAATCTCTCCCGACGTCATTTTCATCGGCGCGCAGAAGGACAGAAAAACCATCGGCGTTGAAGGTGTCCGCGATATAAAAGCCACCGCATATATCGCTCCGAATGACCTTGACGTAAAGTGCTATATCATAAAAGATGCCGACACCATGACCCCGCAGGCTCAGAACGCGCTTCTTAAACTGTTTGAGGAACCGCCCTCAGGGGTATATTTCATACTGCTCTGCACCTCCTCCGCAGCACTTCTTCCGACAGTCCGGTCAAGGGCTCCGGAGATCAGAACCACGGGCTTCGGCGAGGAAGAGCTTGAAGCCCTCCTCACCTCAGACAGCCCGGAGGCGGCGGCTATGGCAGGGA
>FR891191.1:13445-23898 GCA_000433515.1 Candidatus Colimorpha enterica
AATGGCTGACGGGAGCTACGGCGCGGCTCTCTCGCTGATAAAAAGCACCGACAAAAAGCTGTTTTCCGGTTTTTCCTCAGCCGACGGCGCAATAAAGGCACTCTGCGGGACCGACCGCGCGGATTTTCTGCTTGCGGTGACATCCGGGGCGTCGTCGAGGGAAAACCTGACACGGCTGTTTTCAATGATGGCATCGGCATTCCGCGACATGACGGCGGTAAGACGCTCCGCGGGAAAGCCCGACCTTCTGTTCTACTCCGACACTGAGTCGGCAAAGGAAGCGGGAGGACACTTCACGCTCAAGAGCCTGCTTGATATCTTCTCCGTCCTTGCAGAGGCGCAGGGGCAGCTCTCCGATACAAACGTAAATATTCAGACTGCGGCAACGGTCTTTGCCGACAGGATATGGGGCTGTAAATAAGCCGCGACCCGCGCACCCGGCGCGTTTTTCCGGGAAAGAACAGCGAACAGGACACTGATATGGACAACGAAATCATACAGAACAACGAACCGGCACCCGAGGAAAAGACTGAGAATGCCGAAAAAGCATCAAACGGTGGCATAAGCCGCCCTGACGGAGCAAAGCGCCGCAAGAAAAACCGCCAGAAAAAGAAAAATGCCGCCGAAAAGGCTCCCGAAAACGGGGATATCCCCTCAGACGAGCCTCCGGCAAAGCCTAAGGACAAACCGGAGCGCCGCGACAGAAAGCCGCGCACCCAGTCGGTCGGAGACGACATGACCGCGCCCGATCCGCAGTCTCAGGAATCGCTTCCGGAGACCGAACCGGAGACATTCTATGAGGTCGTCGGGGTCAGGTTCAAGCAGAACGGAAAGGTGTATTATTTTGACCCGTCCGGCATGAGCTTCCGGCGCGACGACCATGTCATCGTTGATACCTCAAGGGGCATTGAATACGGCTTCGTCTCGATGGCGAACCGGGACGTTCCGGCGTGCGAGGTCGTTCTCCCGCTCCGCAAGGCAATAAGGGCAGCCACGCCCGACGACGAACAGAGATACGAGGCAAATCTTGAAAAAGAAACCGAGGCATATAACCTCTGCCTTTCAAAGATCGAGGAACACCGGCTTGATATGAAGCTGGTCGATGTCGAGTACACCTTTGACAACTCAAAGCTGCTCTTCTACTTCACCGCCGAGGGGAGAGTCGATTTCAGAGAGCTTGTCAAGGACCTTGCTTCGGTTTTCAGGACAAGGATCGAGCTACGTCAGATAGGCATCCGCGACGAAGCCAAGCTGATGGGCGGTCTCGGAGTCTGCGGACGCCCGTTCTGCTGCGCCAGCTTCCTTCCGGACTTCGTTCAGGTATCGATAAAGATGGCCAAGGAACAGAATCTGTCTCTCAACTCCGCGAAGATCTCCGGCGCGTGCGGAAGGCTTATGTGCTGCCTGCGCTATGAGTACGACACATATTCCGAGGAGATCGCAAAGACCCCGAAGGTCGATTCCGTCGTCGATACCCCGGACGGCGAGGGTGTTGTCGTCGAAACGTCGCCTCTTGCGGGACTGTGCAAGGTTTCGCTTGCAAAGAATCCGGCAAGCATCCAGCTCTACCACCGCGACGACCTTAAGGTCAAGGGAAGCGCAAAGGGCAGAAAGAATCCTCCGCCCCAGACCGCTCAGCCCAAAGACGGGAATACAAAATCCTGAATTGTCCGCTGAGCCGGATAATTCACGAAAACAAAAAGATAAATCATCTGTAAATTTTCAAAAACCGTTGATTTATCGGCAAAACTGTGCTATAATGCACTTATAAATATCAGAAAGGATGGGTTCACAACAATGGCATATAAAATCAGTGACGAGTGCATCGCCTGCGGCGCCTGCGCAGAAGAATGTCCCGTAAGCTGCATCTCCGAGAAAGACGGAAAGTACGTTATCAACGCTGACGAGTGCGTCGAGTGCGGCTCCTGCGCTAACGTATGTCCCGTCGGAGCACCGGCTGAGGAATAATCGCAAAAACAGAAAACAGCTTCCGGAGTGTCGGGAGCTGTTTTTTGCCTTAAAAGGTCCGGCGGGATCAGATGTCGCCTTTTTCTCTCATATCGAGAAATATCCTCGCCGCAAGCGGGGATTTCGTTATCGGGTGGATCATGTCCTTCTCGCTGATATCGCCGCTTTTTACAAGATATGTGCGCTCCGACGCGGTGCAGAAATCGCTCTGAGCCTTCTGAATGCCGAGCCAGCCGGGGCAGTCCCTTGTGTCGGCTATCTGAACAATGCGGAACGGAAGCGCGCCGTCCCGGCAGTCCTTCCTGATATTCTCGACAAGCAGGCGCAGGAACTCCGGATATATCGCCGCCTCGTCGGGAGAGGTGTTGCTCTCGCCCTGATACCACACGGCGTTGCCGAAGGAGTACGGCATTATCGCCTTCATTGCATACCGGTACATGAACCCCGGAGTGTTCCACGGGTAATCGGCGTGGTCGGAGAACAGCTTTTCCTTTGGCAGGCGCAGCTCCGGAACGTCGGTCAGGCTTTCCGGAATCCAGCTTTCGATAACGCTTGCGCCCTGACAGCAGACGACGGCGCCGACATACGGGATCCCCGCGCTCCGCGCCTCCCTGACCGTGAGGTATGCAAGCGCCGACCAGAAGCCGGCATTCTCTCTGCCGCACTTCACCCAGCCGTTGTCGGGTGTGATCCTGTCTCCTGCCTCCGGGCGCGGGCAGACGTATATCCTCGCACAGCCGTCGTCTGCATACCCGCATTCCGGAACATTCGATTCCTCAAGCCGGAACTGTATGTTCGACTGACCGGCGAAAAGGATCACCTCGCCGACAACGATGTCGGTTATGACCTCCCTCCGCCCGTCAAGGTCAAGCTCCATCTCATACGGTCCTCCGTAAGAAAGCGGCGGAAATTCGAGCACCCATTCCCCGCCGTGCGATTCAAGGCTTCTCTCCGCTCCCATAAAGCGTGCGGTGACATATCCCGCTCCGCTTCCGTGAACAAAGACCGGTTTTCCCGCCTGAACCACCATTCCGTTTCTGATTATCGGTGAAAGCTTCATCTCTTCATCCCCTTTGTAAGCATATGCGTCATTATTATACCCCGGCAGACCCTCCGCGTCATGGGCTGAATGTCCAATATTCATGGGCTGCGGGCAGGAAAATAAAAACCGGGCAAGCGCACATCAGCGCCGCCCGAAAAGAAGCGGGTCACATATTGCTCTCGACGTACTCAACGATGTCACTGACCGTCACAAGCTCCTCGATATCTTCGTCAGGAACGGTGATCCCGAAGCTGTCTTCCATAGCCATAAGCATTTCGACAACGTCAAGCGAATCGGCTCCGAGGTCCTCCATAATTTTTGTATGCTCGTCGATCATGTCAGTATCTATCTGAAGCTGACGTGCAATTATTTCAACAACCTTGTCGTACATAGTTTTTTCCGATAAATTCCGGCTTCTGCCGCGTGTGCCTTTCCCCTGTCACCGTCATCGTGACGGCAGGTAATATTATTTCTGAAAACAAACATATAGATTATATCATATAAATCCGAAAATGCAAGAGGTATTTTGTCCGAAACTGTATTTTTTTCGAGAAATCCGCGATACTCTTAATGACAGTCAGGCAAAAACCGACCTTCACGGCGCGGAATACCGTGTCAGCCGGTTTTTTATTGACTTTCAGCGCATTTTACTGCGGCTTATAGCTGTCCTTGAGGGTAACCGTGCGGATGAACACGCCGGGGTTCTTTGAATCGGGGGTGAAATAGCCGGTGCGGACGAACTGGAATCTCTCTCCCGGCTTTGCATCGGCAAGCGACGGCTCGATGCGGCAGCCGGTCAGCTTCTTAACCGATTCGCGGTTGAGATAGTCGTCGTAGGTCCTGTCCTCCGGGATGTCTCCGGTGTTCGCTATAGTGAACAGCTTGTCATAAAGCATGACGGCGGCTTCCTTTGAATGATCTGCGGAGAGCCAGTGAACCGTGCCCTTTACCTTTCTGCCGTCCGCGGGATTGCCGTTTCCGGTCTCAAGATCGGCGGTACAGCGAAGCTCGGTCACGTTTCCGTCGGCGTCCTTCACGATCTCATTCAGCTTTACGATATAGGCGCCCATAAGACGCACCTCTCCGCCGGGCTTGAGGCGGTGGAACTTTGGCGGCGGGACCTCGGCAAAGTCCTCGCGGTCGATGTAAAGCTCTCTTGTGAACGGAACCTCTCTCGTGCCTGCCTCCGGGTCGTTCGGATTGTTTGCGACGGGAAAGTATTCGACCTTTCCCTCCGGGTAATTGGTGACTGTCACCTTCACCGGGTCAAGGACGGCAATGCGCCGCTGTGCCGTCATGTTGAGCTCGTCCCTGATGCAGTGGTCAAGCAGCTCGATATCGACGATGCTGTACGCCTTTGCGACTCCGGCGCGGCGGACGAAATCGAATATAGCCGACGGAGTGAAGCCCCGGCGGCGCAGGCCGCAGATGGTGGGCATTCTGGGGTCGTCCCAGCCGTCAACCAGCTTTTCCTCCACAAGCTTGCGCAGATAGCGCTTGCTCATGACGGTGTAGGTGACGTTCAGACGCGCGAATTCCCTCTGCTTGGGCTTCGGCGTGAAGTCGATGACATTGTCGATGACCCACTCGTAAAGCGGGCGGTGATTCTCGAATTCAAGCGAGCAGAGCGAATAGGTTATCCCCTCAAGCGCGTCCTGAATTGGGTGTGCGAAATCATAGAGCGGATATATGCACCACTTGTCGCCCTGACGGTGGTGGGAGGTATGAACTATGCGGTAGATAGCCGGGTCGCGCAGGTTCATGTTCGGCGACGCCATGTCGATCTTCGCTCGGAGCGTGCGGCTTCCGTCCGGGAATTCGCCGTTCTTCATGCGCTCAAACAGGTCAAGGTTCTCCCGGACGCTCCTGTCGCGGTAGGGGCTGTTTTTTCCGGGCTCGGTAAGCGTGCCGCGGTACTCTTTCATCTCCTCTGCAGAGAGGTCGCAGACGTATGCCTTTCCGGCTTTTATCAGCTTAACGGCATACTCATAGCACTTGTCAAAATAGTCCGACCCGTAGAAAACGCCGCCGTTCGGCACCGCGCCGAGCCAGATGAGGTCGTTGTATATCGACTCGACATACTCGTTATCCTCTTTCGCGGGATTCGTGTCGTCGTAACGGAGATTGAACTTCCCGCCGTATTTCATCGCGGTGGAATAGTTGATATATATCGCCTTTGCCGAGCCGATGTGGAGATATCCGTTCGGCTCCGGGGGAAACCGGGTGTGAACGACGGTATTGTACCCCGCGGCAAGGTCAGCGTCGATTATTTCGTGAATGAAGTTGCTTTCGGTTCTGAAATTGTTGTCTTCCATGTTTCAGCGGTTCCTTTCGTTATTGTCCGTGCCGTCGGCTGCCGGTCATATGAGCATAGCGCGGAGCCTTGCCTCCGTGCGCTCTTTTCCGAGGATGTGCATGACGGTATAGAGGTCGGGGGAATTCATCTTCCCGGTAACGGCGACGCGGATGAACATACTCACGTCGGCAACGCTTCCTTTGAACGCCTGCGGGTCGGATTTGTACTCCTTCATGTCGGCGGCATAGCCGAGGGCTGCGGCGATCCTCTTGATCTTTTCAAACCAGACGTTCATATCGTCACCCTCGTCGTAGGAATCAAGGAAGCCGGCAAGCACGGCATTCACGTCCTCCCGTGAGAAGCTGTCCGGAATGCTGTCGGTGACGGCGAAATACCTGTCGTAGAAGAAGCCCATATACGGCTTTGCATCGCTCCAGACGGCAAGATCCTTTCTCGGCTTCTTCCCGCCCCTGCCTATTGCAAGGATCGATTTTGTATACTCCGGGTCGCGGGTAAGCTCCGCGGCAAATTCCGGGTCGAACTCCGCCGCCCAGCCTGTCAGCCCGTCATATACCTGCTCTGCGGTCATTCCCGAAAGAATATTTCTTGACACGTCGTTCAGCTTTCCGAAATCGAACAGACAGCCGGAGACCGACATTTTCTTTATGCTGAACGGGAAATCGCGGTAGTTTTTGTCGGGATTCTGCATATGCCACTCCTCGTAATTGGAGTTGAGCAGAGTCATGACATACTCGCAAACCGCCTCCGGGGAGTAGCCCATACGGGTGTAATCGTCCATATTCGCGCCCATATCGCGCTTCGAGAGCTTTTTCTTGTTGCCGTTCTCATCGAGGTGCATTATCTGCGCGATGTGCATATATTTCGGGAGCCTGAAGCCGAGATAACGGAAGAGCTGCACGTGCTTCGGCAGGCTGGGGAGCCATTCTTCGCCCCGGATGACGTGGGTCGTGCCCATAAGGTGGTCGTCAACGGCGTGGGCAAAGTGATAGGTCGGGATACCGTCGGACTTCAGAAGGACAAAATCCTCGTCGTTCTCCGGGAATTCAAGCGCACCGCGCACAAGGTCGGATGCCTTTACCGTTCTCTTCCCGTCCCCGTCGGCAAGGATGCGCAGGACGAATCTGTCCCCGGCTTCAAGGTGTGCTTTTACCTCATCGACCGTGAAATTCCGCTGGGCAAGCATCTCCGCCTTCTGTTCCGCGGCGGCTTCCTCTGTCCAGACCCTGTTCTTTACCTCCGCCTTCTTGTCGGCGGCGTTGAGTGCGTCAAGCTCCTCTGCCGTGGTGAATACCGGGTATGCCTTCCCCTCCGAAACAAGTCTCTTTGCGTAAACACGGTAGATGTCGCGCCGGAGGCTCTGCTTATACGGTCCGTAAGCGCCCCTGTCGGTGATCTTTCCGTCGTCTCCGATAACGGCGCCCTCGTCAAATTCTATCCCGTAACGGGCAAGCGTCTTTATAAGCCCCTCCGCCGCTCCGGGAACCTCGCGCTTTGCGTCGGTGTCCTCGATCCTGAGGAAGAACACGCCGCCCGACTGGTGGGCAAGCCGCTCTCCCGTCATTGAAGGGAAAAGCCCTCCGAAATGCACGAACCCCGTCGGGCTGGGTGCGAATCTTGTCACCTTCGCCCCCTCCGGAAGGTCCCGCTTCGGATAGCGCAGCTCAAGCTCTTCGGGAGTTTCCTTCACGTCGGGAAAGAGAAGCTCCGCAAGATAACTGAAGTCCATTTTCAAAAATCCTTTCGTTGTCCTGTATCGTTCACTGTAAGTACAGATTATATTCTTTTTCGTGTGAAAGCGTCGTTGACGGCCCGTGACCGGGGAGTATCTTATAGTCGCCCTCAAGCGCTTTGAATTTTTCCAGCGATTTCATGATCGTGCCGTAATCTCCGCCGGGAAAGTCGTATCTGCCGATGCTCTCGCGGAAAAGCGTGTCGCCGCTTATTACGGTGTCTCCCGTGACAAGGCACATCGACCCCGGAGTGTGTCCCGGCGTGTGCATGACGGTGAGTCTTCCGTCGCCGACGGTTATAACGTCGCCGTCGGAAAGCAGAACCTCAGCCGGCTCCGGCGGAACGTCGATGTCCGCATAGCGGTGAAGCAGGTTTTTATTGCAGTCGGCAAGCAGCCCCGCCTCGTCCTTATAAATAAGCAGCGGCGCGCCGGTCAGCCTTCTCAGCTCCTCAAGTGCAAGCATATGGTCGAAATGCGCATGGGTCAGAACGATCTTTTCGACGGTCAGCCCCTTCGACTCCACGGCAGAGGTTATCTTTTCGATGTCCGCGCCGGGGTCAACGACCGCGCATTTTCCCGAGCCGCCGTCGATGATATAGCAGTTCGTACCCATCGTGCCGACCGTGTATTTGTATATTTTCATTGCCGTACTCCTCCGGAAACGGGACGTGAAATATGATAATATGCTATTATATCACATATTCCCGCTTTTGTCCATATTTATCGGCCGTCAAAAAGCGATTTTACGGCATCGATGACAACATTTGCGCCGCGCTCGGCAGCCATTTTCGCAAAGGTGGGATAATCGGTCTGTGCGTCCTCGTCCCCGCCGTCGGAAATTGCCCTCATGACGCAGCAGGGGGTGCCGTTTATATAGCAGACCTGAGCGATCGCCGCGCCCTCCATCTCGCAGGCAGACGCGCCGAAAAGGTCGGATATCCGCTTCCTGTCACCGGAATCGCAGACAAATCTGTCCCCGGAGGCAACCGTCCCGGAAATGCAGTTCGCCCCGCTCTTCTCTGCGGCAGAAAGAAGCACCTCCGAAAATCCCGCGTCGCACGGGAGGTAAACAATATTTATCCCGGATATCATACCGACCGGGTCACCGAGCGCCGAGGTGTCCATGTCGTGCTGAACCGTCCGTCCGGCAACGATTATGTCGCCTATCGACAGCCTGTCGGTCAGCGTCCCGGCAACTCCGGTGTTGATTATCACGTCGGGCGAATACTCAAGTATCATCGTCTGAGCGCAGACCGCGGCAAAGACCTTTCCGATGCCGCTGACGGCGACGGCGCACCTCACCCCGGAAATCTCTCCGGAGGTGAAGACCATCCCGCTGATTATCTTCACCGACGTGTTGTCCATCGCCGAGATTATCCTCTCTGCCTCTGTTTTCATCGCGGCAATTATGCCGACTGTTTTTGTTTTTCCGGTCATATCCTCAGTCACTCCGCATATCTGAAATCGTTTTCCCGCGACTCAAGCACGGAAAGATACCGCCTACACTCTTTTTTCGCGCTCTGAAGGTCAAGCTCGCGGTAATTTCCACATTCCTTCCTTGCCGCGCCGAAAACCGCGCCCTCATACGACACCGTGTCTGCAAGAGCCTTTTTCAGTGCAGAGAGCACCTCCTCCGGTCTGCGGCCGCGGACAAGCAGATAAAACCCCGTCCGGCATCCCATCGGGCCGAAATATATGACCTCCCCGCCGATCTCCGAGTTGCGCAGAAACGTCGCAAGCATATGCTCGACGGTGTGCATGGTCAGATTGTCCATGTAGTCTCCGGCATTCGGCTTCCTCGTGCGCAGGTCATAGGTGACAATGTCGCCGTCGATGCGCGAAATGTATATTCCCGGCTCAATAAGGTCATGATCGACCGAAAAGCTTGCAATCCTGTCCATAAAACAGACTCCCCGAATCTTATTCCCGTCCTGAAGAAAACCGGACGGCGGAAATATTATACCACCGTAAAGCGGGTTTGTCAAACGGTAAGGAAAAACAGCATTTTGAGGCGGGAAACCGTCGGAATGCCCTCACACCGCTCCGAGACGGACGAAATAATGCACCGCAAGTGCCGACCAGCCGTGGCACAGGCTGCCCGCGCCGCCGAAATCTTCAGCCCCAAGCTCCGTCTCCCAGAAAGTTGTGGCTCCGGCATCAAGCATTTTCCCGCATTTTCTCCGGATATCGGCAAGCACAAAGTCAGAATACCTTCCGTCGGCGGCAAGCAGCGCGTCGTACAGGAACGTCACCATCGAAAGCGACACCGGGATCATGTTCTTTCCGGAAACAAGCCTTTCGGGAAGCCGGCTGTCGCCGAGCCCGCACAGCATCGCAAGCGCATTACCGAGAACCGAATACCGGCCGTCAACCGTTGACATCCTGAAAAGCCCGTCCTCCGGGATATAAAACGTCCTCCTGACCGCCTCCTTCATCGCGGAGCAGTCGGTCTCCGTTCCGAAAAGCCGGCCGCAGAAGCCGAGAGCGTAAATATACATACAGTTCAGTATCAGGTCGTATCGCAGCCTCATGTCCCGGCAACCCGTCAGATCCCCGATGCTGTCGCTTCCGTCCGTCCACTCATAAAAATTCCAGCACGGCGAAGGAAATGCCGGGATCAGCCCGGTTTCATCGACGGCGCCGGCAAAGGTCTGCATTATCCTCCGTATCACCGGTCCGGCAAAATCAAGCACCGACCGGTCGCCGGTCCTTTCGGTATATTCGAAAATCTGGATCGGGTAGACAAGCGAGAAAAACGGTATTTCTATCGGAGAATCGCCCGGTGCGCAGATCGCAAGCAGACCGTCGTCCCGCAGGCTTTGTGCAATAAGGCGCAGAGAATGCCGCTGAAACGCGTAGCCGTAAAAGGCATCATAGCCGCACAGCATCTGATTCCGGCTGTCCATCGTGTAAAGCGCCTGCTCTCTCCACGGGCAGTCCTCGTAATGCTCGTGCATACAGCACTCAAGTGTCTTTACCGCCGTATCGTGTATTCTCCGGTCGGTATCAGAGGCAAAATCCCGCTTTTTCCTCCGCACCGGCAGCTTTACGGGGCAGAGGGTTATGACCGCCCCCTCAAGCTCCTCCGGATACTCCGCCTCAACCTCAAGATATCTTCCTGCAAGGCGGCGCATGGGATTTACAAATTCGTTCTCACCTGTCTTTGCCGTGTACGTGACGCTGAAATCGCGGTCGTGGATCAGCCGCGCGACGTGACCGTTTCTCAGATGTTCCCCGTAGCTGACGGTAAGCGTCTGCTCACGCTCCGCGCGGTATTTTATGAAAAGGTATCCAACGGTCTCCTCCCCGAGATCGAAGATCAGACTTCCGCCGCGTGACAGCAAATCCGCCTTTTTCGGCGGCAGCATCCTGAGGTTCGGTATTCCGCGGCTGA
>FR891191.1:23936-24566 GCA_000433515.1 Candidatus Colimorpha enterica
GGTTATCCTGCCGGTCACGACCGCCTTTTTATATTTTTCTTCCCTCCCCGCCGCATTGTAAGCATAACCGTAACCGAGCTGGGAGGTTATCCTGCGGCAGCGGCCGGAAATGTAATACGGATTTCTCCTTGCATATACCTCTCCGTCCGACGAGGCAACGGTTTTTCCTTCACACTCCACAGCGAAAGCAAGAAACGCATCGCCGACAATATAAGTAGAAGACCCTTCCCCGAGGTGCCATACGGTGAAGGCAAGTTCATTTCCCCCGGTCAACGCCGCCTTCGATATGTCAAACGTATAATACTCCCGGCGCGACGGAAAATCCGCGCATTCCCCGAACCCGCAGAGCGTTCCGTTAAGAAAGCAGACAAATTTACTGTCCGCAGAGACCTTAAGAGTCAGCTTTCCGACAGCGGCAAGAGTGAATTTACAGAGAAAATCGCGGTATCTGTCCTTTTCAGCCGTATCCCCGAGCCAGATTCCCGAATGATCAAACATTTTGTTTTTCCTTTCTCATTTTCCGTCAATGCGGCTCTGCCGTAACACGAACATTATAACCGATGACGGCGGCAAATGCAATACCTGTATCCGAGGAAGAACGGCAGGAATATATAAACCCCTGCCGTTCTG
>FR891191.1:24629-29393 GCA_000433515.1 Candidatus Colimorpha enterica
CGGAATTGCTTCCTTTGTACTTATCCAGTGCCGAAAGGTCGCCTCCGTAGGTCCCGCATATCGCCTTTGCCTTTTCCTTGGCGCCGAAGGATTCGCGGTCGAACACACGGAATATCCCGTAGAACACCTCGATGTCGTTTATCCCGAGCTTGGTATTGTCCTCCTCGAGCCGGAACGGGTACAGCGAATCCACGTAGAGCATCCGGTTGTACACCGCATCGTATATCTGCCGCAGATACTCCGCCTGCGCAGCATCGGCCTCCTCGCTTCCTCCGTCGGAGAAGCCGTATTCGGTAAGGTACACCTTCTTGTCGGCATCGCCGTATATCTTCATTATTTCGTAGACCGAATCGTTGTAGCTGACCCAGTTGTCGATATCGAATTTTTCGTTCAGCATATAGCAGTGCCATGCAACGGCTCCGAAATAGTCGTCCGGCTCTGTGCTTCCGTTCCCGAATTCTCCGCTTGTGATGTTCTGATACACCCGCCGCAGGAATTTCCGCATTATCGTGAAGCCTCCCTCCGGTGCAAGTCCGGGGAAGATCACGACGGCGTCGGGGTTTGCCCTGTGTATTCCCGCCGACGCGGCAAAGCACATTTCGGTAACGATCGCCGCCTTTTCGTCAAGGGTGAACTTTTTTCCGTCAGCATAAAAGTTCTTCGGATGCAGGAAGGCATCGGAGTTGAACTCGTTGCCCACCTCCCAGTATTTTATCTCCGGGAATGTCGAGGCAAGGGCATACCATGTCTCCTCATAAAGGGCAATCCATTCGCAGTACTCCGACCCTTCGGTTCTGTCACGGTAGGGTGCGGCGGATCTGTCGGTCACGCCGTACTTTTCCGGCCAAAACCAGTAGTGGCTCATGCCGACGATCTTCGTAATGCCCTTTGCCGTGAGCTTGCTTATCCATTCCTTCTGCTGATTTACCTTTTTCTCACGGGGCTTAAGATCCTTTGTGAGCAGGTTTGTCGCGTGCATCCAGTTTCTCATGCTGTGAACATTCATGATGCTCATCAGGTCGATAAGGCTGTCCATGTTCAGCCCGCGCGATTCCGCACCGGTCATGGGAAAGCATATTCCGTTGAACTCCGGGTCGCCGGTTCTCGGGGGGAGAACATACCCGCCGTCCGTCGTTTCACCGGGAGCCGATGACACATCCGACGACACCGGATTCTCCGGCTTTTTGTCCCCGGTGCAGGCGGCAAGCCCGGATAACGACACGGCTGAGAGCAGGAGTGCCATTATCCTCCGCACGTTTTTCTTTGACATATTTTTCTCCTTTCGCGGCGGGATGTCATTCCGCAGGCTTCAGAACCAGCATCATCGCCGGAGGCGTTTTGTCGTTCGTTCCGCGCGCCTCTTTTCCGACAGTCCTGATAACCGTACCGTCAACGGTCAGGGTGTCGGCTCTCACCGAAACCAGACCGGTTATGTCGCGCATCTCCCCGTCGGACAGAATGTCCTTTGCGTACACCGAGCAGCCGGAAATGTCGCCGTCAAAAGTCAGCGTGAGCTTTCCGAAGATACCGAAAATGCCGATCCTGCCGTCGGATGAGCCGACCTCTGCCGCAACCTCCGCGTTTCCGTTCATTTCGGTGTTGGGGTCAACGGTACGCGGGAACGATCCTATCGAATATGCTCCGGTTATCGGGTTCTTTGATGCCGCGACATACGGAACAATGCCGTTGCTTCCGACGGTGACCGACGGAAGCGTGCAGCCGCGGGACATTACCGCCGGAGCCGTTTCGGTAAGCAGTCTGTCCGCGCATTCAAACCAGCCGGGGAAAAGCTCTTTCTCAAAATAATATGTGTCGGTCAGCATACTGTCGGAGCGGCAATACTCTGCCGATTTCGTGTCAAACACCGGGGAGTACTGCTGCCATCTCAGATACACCTGCATTTCGGTATCATATGACATGATCCCGACGGGAAGCCCGAGAACCGCGCCGATGTATCCCTCCGATTCAACGTTGGCACTGCACGCCGCCGAAGAATTCCGCGCAAGCTGAAGCACCTGATCGGTTCTGCCGAGAGCACACACCGTTTCAAACGGCGCGCTGAGGTCGTATATTCTTATAACCCCTCCGAGAGCCGTCAGCGCCTTTATCGCCTTTTCGCGCTCCGTGAGGAACTTGCTGTCGGGGTTGGATTCAGTAAACGGAACCTGCGTATATGCGTGCTCAACGGTAAGTCCCGGGGCATATTCGGCGCATACCTCCGTCATCATCCTGCGGTACTCCGTATCGGTCTGGTGTTTTCCCCAGTCGACCTTCCAGTAGAGTATTCCCGCCTCGCTGCTCATGCGGGCGCGCCCGATCCAGTAGCTTCTTGCCTCCTCAGCGCTTGTCCACCCCTCTCCGGGGATCTGCGGCGAGACCCACAGCCCAAGTCCCGCATAGCCGAGCTCCTTTGTCTTACGGCTCATTTCGTTCAGCCTCTCCTGAGCCGTTGAGCCGAGCGAACCGAATTTGACCGGGTCAGGCTCCATTGAGCCGAATTCCGAACGCGAGCCGTCAGCGGACGTCCCGATCGGAACATCCCACCCGTCGTCTATCAGAAAGATAAGCCCGGAGCGGTATTTTTCGGGAATTATATGATAATATGCCGTTGTGCCGAAAAGGCTCTGCGCCGTCAGAGCATCGCGCATACCGGAATTTCCGGAGCCTGAAAGCCCCATCTTTGATGCCGCATATGCCTGTCTGCCCCATGTGCAGAGGTAGCTGAGCGGCTTTTGTTCACTGATCACTGTCGGATCCTCACTTTCAGTCGGTTTTTCGTATCTGTTCAGCTGACCGGTCTTTCCGCCGAAGAAATCGCATACTGCGGCAGCCTTGCTTTTCGGGATAAAACCGCTTTTCCCCTTTACCGAAAACAGCCCGTAGCATCTTTCGGCAGCCGCGGTATCGTCACTTCCCTCAAGCATTCTGTAAACGAACACGGAATCGATATAATCCTTCCCCTTCATGGCTTCAAGCGCCTGTTTCAGGATATCCGCCTGCTTTGCGTCGGTTTTTTCGTTTCCCGAATCGCTGAAGCCGAATCCGGTGACAAGTATCTTCTTTTCCCCGTCACCGTAATCGTTCATCACGCCGCGGACGTTTTCGCATACATCCGTCCATGACCTGACATCGAATTTCCCCGCTTCCGTGCGGCACTGAAGAGCGACCGCGCCGAAATAATCGTCAGGGTCGGTGCTTCCGTTTCCGTACTGTCCGCTTCCGATGCTTCTGTAAACCTTTTTCAGCAGCTTTTTGGCGTCATCGGAGCCTGCATCGGTGAGAATTCCGGGGAACACCGCGACAGCATCGGGATTTGCGCTGTGTATGCCCTTTGAGGCTGCATAGCACATCTCGGTAATGATCTCGATTTTACTGTCGCTCCCGAAAGCCTTGCCGGAGGTCAGATATCCGTCGGGATGGAGATATCCGTCGCTGTTGAGCGCGCTTCCCATCTCCCAGTAATGTATCTCCGGGAACAGAGATGCAAGAGTTCTCCATGATTCCTCATAAAGCGCAAGCCATTTTCTGAAATCCGAATCGTCGGCACCGCTCCATGCGGGGGCGGCATATCTGTCGGTGATACCGCTCTCCTCGGTATGGAACCAGCCACAGCTGACGGCAATTATCTTGGTGATGCCGCTCTCCGAGAGCCTGCTTATCCACGATTTCTGAAGGGCAAGCTGTTTTTCGTTCGCCGTTACAGGATCGGTCAGGACTGTTGTCATGTTGACGGTATTCCTCACGGCGCCGGTATTCATTATCCCGAGCAGGTCGGCTATCCTGTCGGTATCGAGCCTTCTGCCGTTTGCGGAGGAAATGCTGATATCTATCCCGTTGAAGCCGTTCTCCGGCTCGACGTATTCATGCTTTCCCGCCGTGCCGCCGGAGCCTCCCCCGGTGCTTCCGCTTTCACTGCCTTCGCCTTTCCCTCCGCAGGAACCGAGAAGCGGGGAAAGGCACATAAGCGCAGCCAGAACCGCCGTCAGTGTCCTGTTTGTTCTGTTTTTCATAATACCCTCCGTTATTATCTGCCCTCAATGTGCAGTGAAGCCATATACTCTCCGCTGACCGGAAGCCATGCGCCGAATTCGGTTTCCCTGCTCCAGCTCCGACCGGCTGACGAATAGTCGCACAACACAGTCTCCCCCGAAACGGCATCCGGAATGACAAGCGTTTTCCGGTAACCGGGAGTCGTGATGAGTCGGCTCACGACCCTGCCGTCGGCTCCGCGCACCGGGGCGAAGGGCTGCCGGATGTCGTCCTTTGTCAGCCCGCGCTCCGCCGCAAGCACTATGGGACCGGAAAGCAGGCAGATGCGCCTTCGTGCGTCCGCGGTCTGATGCTCCTCCGTCGGGATCGTGCCGCCGGTCGCCCAGTCGATATTATGGATCACCGTCGTTTCATACACCGGCGCCGGAACAAGCCGCACCGACATATCGAATTCCACCGAGACAGTGTCGCCGTTCTCCCAGTCACGGACAATATCAGTTATGCCGTCCGCCGCCGGGTAGCTTTCACCGCATACGGTTATCCTTGCGTCCGACCCGTGCGGTATCCGGAGAGAGAGCCGGAAATTCTCTTTTCTGTCCGCGCCTATAACGATTCCGACCCTGCCGTCACCGAACGGATATCCGCTGTCAATGCTCAGACGGAGCCGGGAGCCGGAGGGAGAGACGGTATTTATCTCCCCGCTCTCGAAGAAGCAGACAAGAATGCCGTCCTTCTCCCGCATTGCCTGCAGTCCGGCAAATATTCCGGCTCCCG
>FR891191.1:29443-36240 GCA_000433515.1 Candidatus Colimorpha enterica
AGCCGAAATATCTCCCGTCGGCAAGAACCTGAAGCCCGCCGATCTTTCTTCCCCTCGTCCCGGCAGTAAGGGGACTGTAGCTGTCGAAGGCAAGAAACGTGTCGGTTATCCTTCTCTCCGGCGTGCTTTCCGGTGCCGCCGCGGATCTGTGATGTCCGGTGTTGAGTGCGCCTATATAGGCGTTGTAATACGAGCTTTCAATGCAGTCGGCAAAGACCGGATCGCCGGTGAGCCTGAAGAGCCGGCTGCAGAATTTCATCCACGTAACGGTGACGCAGGTCTCCTGCATTATCTCGTCCTCTCCCGCCTGACGCGACTGCCTTACCGCGGCATGGTCAAAAAGCTCATGCGTGCAGCCGCAGCTTCCGATCACCGTCACGTCCGACGAAATGACCCGGTGCGCGAAATTTATGACCGCCCGCCTGCACCAGTCGGTCTCTGTCACATACCAGTACTCAAGAAGCCCTTCAAAGCAGGACATCATCTCATATGCCTTCGAAACCCCGTATTCATAAGGATCGACCCGGTCCTCAAGCGCGAGCCGGAATATGTCAGCCGCCCTTGAGCCTCCTGTCGACACTATATGTTCCGCGAGCTTCAGATATCTTCCGTTCCCGGTAAGACGGTAAAGCCGCACGACCGGCTCAAGCACCGATGCCGAATTCATTCCGCCGTAGATGCGCGTCGTTTCGGTGACAGGCAGCTTGTTTTCCCCCCTGTCGCCGAGGCGGTCGCAGAGATAATCGCACTGTCGGCAGAGACACTCCGTTATCTCCTTCGCAAGCTCCGGTTCTTCGCATATCTCAAGAAAATATTCCATTCCGAGCATGACGTATTTTCTTGACCAGATATCCCAGTTTGAAAAATCATGCTCCTGCTCATAGGTCGATATCCTGCCGTTTTTCTCCTGTGTGCTCATCATGTCGCGGACGGTAGCTGACAGCACCCGGTAAAGCTCCCTGTCCCGTGTGTACCGGAAGACCGTGACCGCCCCGCGGAGCATCTTTCCCCAGTACTCACCGCGCCATGCGTTGTCACCGTCATCGGTCCTGACGCGGTATTCGTTCACAAACCCCGCCCAGAGCGAGGCATCGGTAAGCTGTTCCCTTTCGATCCATCGGGCAGCGCTGTCGGCTGTTCCGGTAAGGGAAATGCTCCCCGACGGAAGCATCGCGTATTTCTCCCGTCCGGTTTTATAATCTCTTTCTGTCATTGCAACGATTCCTTTTCCTGATACCGGAAACCGCGACTGCCCGGTGTCGGATAATCGCGGTTTTCTCGGATATCGCCATTCTGTTTTCTGCACCTTTGCCGACCGGCTCCGGAAGCTACCTCGGATACACCGAATTGTCTCCGATATACATATCAAGACCTTCAACGTCTCCGCCGTAGCACCGGCACAGTGCCTTTGCCTTTTCCTTTGCCCCGAATTCCGACAGACCGAAGACCCTGAACATACCGTAGTATATCTCGATAGTGCCTCCCCATGAGGCGGCTGTCTCGTCCTCTATAAGCCGGAACGGGTAGATAGAATCGACATATGTCATCCTTGTCCGGCACGCCTCGTATATCTGTGTAAGATACCCGCCCTGCTCGGCATCGGCTGCCTGTTTACCGCCGTCCGAGAAGCCGAATTCGGTAAGGAACACCCTCTTGTCCCCCTCGCCGTGCTTCTGCATGACCGCATATACGGCGTTGTTGTATCCGACCCATTTCTCTATGTCGAACTTTTTGAAAACATAACAGTGCCATGCAACGGCATCAAAATAGTCGTCGGGGTCGGTACTTCCGTTCCCGTATTCTCCCGACTCTATGCCGCAGTATACAAGGTCAAGGAATTTCTCCATGACGGTGAAGCCGCCCTCCGGTGCCATTCCGGGGAATATCACCGTTGCGTCCGGATTTGCTTTATGGATCGCTCTTGAGGCGGCAAAGCACATCTCGGTGACGATCTGCGCCTTTTCGTCAAGCGTGAAGGGAGTTTTGGTACTGTAATAATTGCGCGGATGCAGGAAGGAGTCCATGTTGAATTCGTTTCCGATCTCCCAGTAATCGATCTCCGGGAACAGCGACGCCATCGTGTACCACGTCTGCTCATAAACCACAAGCCATTTTCTGAAATCAGATGCCGGATTGCTGCTCCAATACGGTACGGCACCGTGATCGGAGCAGTCGTACCCCTCCGGCCAGAACCAGTAGTGGCTCATTCCGACTATCTTCGTCACACCGCGTTCACGGAGTGCGGCGATATATTTTTTCTGCCGCTCATACTGCTTCTTGTTGACCTCCGTCGGTCCGTTCAGTATCTCGGTGGCGTGCATCCAGTTCCGGAATGCACCGGCATTCATTGCTCCGACAAGGTCAAACAGCCTGTCGGTGTCAAGCCCTCTCGACTGAGCGCCGGGCACGGCAAAGCAGATGCCGTTGAAGCCGTCCTTTGCCGGGACCGGCGGCTTCTCCTCCGATGTTTCGGCGGATGTGCCCTTCGACGTATCGGCAGAGGTGTCATCCGGTTTATCCGTGTCGTTTCCGCCGGTCGGGGCATCGGTCTCCGGGACGGTCGTTCCGGAGGTCTCCGTCTGACGCGGGGCGGTCTCTTCGGCTGTGCTTCCGTTCGTTACGGGTACCGCCGTGCTGTCCTTTGTGTCCAATATTGTTGTACCTGTTTCGCTTGTTTGTCCGGTTCCGGATACAGTGACCGAAAGTTCATCTGACGGGGATGCGGGATGACCTGTACCCGCGCATCCGCAGAGCATCCCCGCCGCGGCAGCAAGTACCGCGGCGCGGAAGCAGATTTTCCGGATGGTCATGCGTTTCATTTGCTTAATTTCCCGAGCTGGCTGACCCAGTCCTCTATCTTCAGAGCAATGCTCTCCTTTTCAGCGGCGATGGAGCTTGCAAAGTCGGGCTGACCGCTGAAAATGCTGTTCCCGATCTTCCACGCAAGGTCGGGATTCCAGCCGTAGAAGTAGGCGATATCGACGCCTCTTGAATTACTGATGATGTCAAGCATCTCGCGGTCTTCGTCGTTATTGAGCCCGCGGAACAGCGTCTGGTTATAGTATTCGGGAAGAACGTCGGTGTAACCGAGATATGTCATTGCGTCGATTACAGTTCCGATCTCCTCCGGATTTTTGCAGGTGGTCGGAACGGTGAATACAAGCAGATTTTCGACTATGGGAGTGTAATACTCCTTCTGGTTTGCGTCGTACTTGGGAAGCGGAACGATGCCGTATTCGGTCTCATAGCCCTTCTGCTTGAGGAAGCGTCCGGTCTTGATCTCCGCGCCGAGGAAAACGGCCCTGTCGTTCACGAAGGGATACATATAACCCGCGCCGTCCTTGCCCAGCTCCTCGCTTGAAGCGCGGAGGTTGCCCTCATACGAAAGGAAATCCATCAGCTTCGTCGCAACGTTGATAAAGCGTTCGCTGTCTGCCGCCGCGAAATAGAACTTACCGTCGCTGTCCTCTTTGACATAGCGTTCGCCGGAGGCATATATCAGCTTGTCGGGAAGATTTGGGTGAGCCGAAATGCCGTAAAGCTGGTCGCCGTCTCCCGTTCCCCATTCAAATGACGGGGAGGAATTGACATTTGCAACCGAACGGCAGGGACTCATTAACACATCAAGCGTCCAGCCGTCATTCCTGACAAGATCATACGGGTTGTCGAGCCTGTATTCGTTTATCAGCTTCTGGTTGAAAAATATCGCCCACGCGCTGTCGAACGACTGGAGCATGAGAGAGCCGCTTGCGAAATACAGGTTGTCGGCAATGCGGTAGCCGTTGTTTATGCTGTTGTCCCACCAGTCTTTTTCAAGCTGAAGGGTTCTGATGTTCTCAAGGTTATAGAGTCTTCCCTCGGTGATGATACTCGGCTGGGCATTTATCGGAACATAGATGACATCGTACATATCGTCGCCGGAGGCAAGCACCTTGTACACCTCGTTGGCATATCCGGGGATCGACCAGTTCCACTGCTGTTCGTACACATTGATCTTACAGCCGTACTTTTCCTCGATGAGCCTGTCTCTTTTATATACCGCAGCGTCAAGCCGGTCGGTGTCGTCAATATCCCTGTCAAGATAGATGTACATATCCCACAGGTAATCAAGCGTCATGAACCGGATATCCTTGCCTCCGTAATTCAGGTCTCCGTAATCGTAGCTCCACTCGGTGGACGCCGGTGTGGTGGTACCGCTGTTCCCGCCTGATCCGTCGGGCTTTTCGTCATGTCCGTGCTTACAGCCGGCAAAAACGGAACCCAGAAGAACTGCGGCAGACAATGCGGCAAATATTCTTTTTTTCATATTCTGCTTCCTCCGTTTACGCACCGAAAAGCATCTCTTTACGCAAAAGCAGCGTTCCGGGCGGCTTTCGGTCGTATTTTCTTGATTGTATTATACAATTTTCCCGGTCAATTGTATAGATTTTTATAACGGAGATAATATAAAAAAACACGGGTCGTATTGCTTTTTTTCTGATTTATGATATAATGATATCAGAACGGTTTCCGGGATAATCCCGGAGGAAAGGAAAAGCTCCGGTAAAAAACATGAGTAATCCGAAAAAGGTTTTCCTTGCGACCCCGCTGAACAGCGAGGGCAGAGAATTCAAGGAATATGATTTCTTTATCCGCGAAAAAGAGTTCCGTCTTGAACCGCGCCTGATGAGCTCGGTACACTGGCACGACTATTACGAAGTGGAATTCATCACCGGAGGAGAGGGCTGTCATTTCTTCAACAGCCATATGCATTCGATCTACCGCGGATGCGCGTATATTATTGCTCCGTCGGATTTTCACACGGTTTCGGAATCGAAGGACAACCCGCTCGGACTTTACACCGTAAATTTTTCCGAGTCGTTTCTGCCGCCTAAGCTCGCCGCAATGCTGGAAAACCGCGGCTCTGTCGCAAAGGTGGTTTTCGGTGAAGAGGAAACGGCTGAAATAATCGATCTTCTCAAAAAAATCAAAAGCGAATCCGAAAACAACGGCTTTCTGAAGACCGAGATGATACGCGCCGATCTCAGCCGGTTCGTAATAATGCTGCTCCGCAAGAGCGTTGAGTATGGTAAGGAAATACCGTCCTCCCCTCAGTACAGCGACTCGGTAAGCAAAACCGTCATGTACCTTAAAAACCATTTCCGCGAACGCATTACACTCACCGACTGTGCCGCGAAGCAGTACCTCACTCCGAATTATCTCGGAGAGATCTTTCATTCAAATGTCGGTATGTCGTTCAAGAATTATCTGAAAAAGCTGCGGTTCAACTATTCCGTCAACCTCCTCAGCTCCACCGAAATGTCGGTCGCGCAGATAAGTGCCGATTCCGGGTTTTCGACAACGTCATATTTCATCAGCCTGTTCAGAGAGCATTACGGAATAACCCCGTCGCAGTTCCGCAAGCTCAGCCTTGCCGAGCAGAAAAAGATACTCAAGGCTGTCAACTGACGGCATTCCGCACAGAAAGGATCCTGCCGAAGACACCCGGGTCTTTAAGCAGGATCCTGTTTTTTTGTCATTATCGCCCGTCGGAATAGGCTTTCAGCTCTATGAATTTTCCCTCTCCGGCACGCAGGGTGAATCCGACCGTATCGGAATGTCCGGTCTGTTCTATTCCTCCGCTGCCCCATACAGTGATATCACAGCCGCCTTCTCCGAAGGTCAGCGTTGCACTGCCGCCGGCTGAATATCCGAAATTCATCACATAATAAGCAATTCCGTCACCGTTTCTGAAACAGCCGATGAGAAGATTGCGGTCGGTCTTTACGCTCTCAAGGCTGCCGAAGCCGTCAAGCCTCAGCTCATCCGCGATGCAGCTTCTGTAAGCCGACGAAATATTGTCGGTCAGAAACCCCTCAAGCCCGTAATCAAGGAAACGTCCGCGCATACCGGCGATCTCTTCATTGTTCTTCTTCACGCGGTCATAGATCTCCGTGCGGTTGCCGTCGTAGTCGATCATTCCCTTAAAGATCCCCTCTCCGCCCGATTTGTCGGAGGGCTGGGCATAGAGGAAATACGAATAGCTCTTCAGTCCGAAGGCAAGATGGGCATGGGAAAGGAACCGCAGCTCGTCGTCATCCGGCACCCTTGTCGCATCCCATGAGCTGTCCTGAATAAAGCCCCATGCCGGGACACCGTTCTTTTTCGCGCTAAGGGCAATGTCGCTCAGATTTCTCAGCATATTTCGGAGATAATCCTTGTCGGTGCTGCTGTTTGCCTGAAATGGGTAGAAATCAAACGACAGCGCATCGGTGCCCACCTCGCTCATGAACCGGTCGAGATAGGTCTGATAGACCGTCCTGCCCCCGACCCCCTCCGCAACACCGAGCTTTGCCGGCGGTGCATAGTTCGGGAACAGATTGCACATAAGGATCTTTCCGTCTCCGGCAAGAGCGCGGAGCTTTATCTTCTGTGTCGAAAGAAGCGGGTTCACCTCAGCCGACGGTTCATCGTACATATTGAACCCGATGACGCAGGAATAATCCTTTGTGCGCCGGGCAAGCTCAAGGTTCTTTTCGATGTCGGAGCCGGAATACACCCGGTCAAGCGATATCAGGACTCCTACACCGTTTTTCTCAGCCGCCCGGAGCATACGGTCAAGCCATGCGTCGTCTTTTTCCTCATAGAAGGAATAGTACATATTGATCCCCGCTTCCCGTATCTCGGCAAAACGGCGGTCGGCTTCCTCCTGAGTCTTCATTAAATGTGCTCTCGGCGCCACCCACATTCCGATCCTCATGTCGATGACCTCCACCCCTTCGCCCGCCTTGCGGCAGAAATCAGGGTCGGTGATCATT
>FR891192.1 GCA_000433515.1 Candidatus Colimorpha enterica
CTTTGCCCCAAACCCCACCTCTTTCTTGGGAAGAAAGAGGGGAAAGAAGGACTGTTTTCAGTTATGTGCTTCGTCCCAGCTCCTCCGCAGCTCGGACAGCATCTCTTCCGCCATTGCTTCCGGGTCGGAATTTTTAATTATTCCGCTTGTGCATCCCGTTGCCTCGGCTCCGGCAAGTATAACTCTTCTGACGTCGTCCGGGGTGGATATTCCTGCCCCCTGAAGCACCATTATCCGCGGATCGGTTTTTCTGACAATACTGATCGTTTCGGTCACGTATGAAAGGCTGCTGGTCTTTCCGGTTCCGATAAGCTCGGCAGGCTCTGCGACGATAAGGTTCGGGTGCATTGCTGCGACAGCCTTTATTTCGCTGAACGAGTCGGCGCAGACGATAGTTGCCAGTCCGACCTCGTCGGCACGGGCAACTGTTTCGGCGATGACCTCTGTTGTCAGCTTCTTCTCGGCATGGTTGAGCATGACTCCGACGGCTCCTGCATCTTTTACCGCCTCAGGAAGTACGGAGCCGAGCCCCCTGCCCGGTCTTAACGGATCCATGTGCTGCGCGTAAACGTGAACCCTTTCGGTGTTTTCGGCGATCAGCCTTATATCCGTATACTGCGGTGTGAGTATAACGTCAAGATCGTATCTGTACGCTATCCGGTCGACCGCCTTTGCGAGCTTCAAAAAGCGCTCTCCCCACATGATGCATTTCGGTCCGATTTCAAAAAAAGGCGGTTTTATTCTGTAATTACCGTACATCGGCAGCTGTTCCTTTCGGGTTGACTCTGCGGCAGTATTCCTTATATCGGGCTTTTGCCCCGGAATAATCGGTGCCTGACGGAATGTATCTTTCCGCGGGCGCAACAAGCTCTCCCGCCGCCGCGACCGACGGAAAGACCCCGATCCCGACTCCGGCAAATATTGCGCTCCCTCTTGTTGCGGTCTCCTGCGCTTTGAGAACAGCAACCGTTCTGCCGGTGACGTCTGCCTTTATCTGATTCCACAGGCTGCTTTTTGCACCTCCTCCGGTCGATCGGATCTCTCCGACATTGCCGAGGCAGTCAAGGCATTCGTCAAGCATGAATGCCACCGATTCCATCACCGCTCTTGCGAAGTGGGCGCTGTTGTGACAGAGCCTTACTCCGCAGAACGCCGCCGTGGCGGAGGGATCGTATACCGGCATTGTCGATCCGCAGAGGTGCGGAACGAAACAAACCCCGTCCGAACCCGGCGGAATATCTTTTGCGATCCTGTCGATGCCGGCAAACGAAAGCTCCTTCATGAACCCGTCCCGGAACCATTTCAGCGCAAGCCCCGCGGCAGAGGTCCACATGAGTCGGCAGTATTTCCCGTCATGGTTCAGGTGGCAAGGCACAATGCCTGACTGGTCATAACCGGGGATGCTTCCGCACGCCGAAAAAACGGCAAGAGTGGTTCCGGTCATCTCGGTGACAATGCCTTCTCTGACCGCTCCCGCGCCGACGGCACCGGCAATCTGATCCATAGCACCGGCAACTACCGGAATTCCGCGGTAATAACCGGCGATATCCCCGGTGTGAAGTATCGCAGGAAGCATATCGCGGCTCACACCGATATAATCAAGCATACCGTCCCACCAGTCATGCTCCGCGATATCAAAATACAGAGAAGAGGACTGAAGTGTTCCTTCCGTGACAAAATTTCCGGTCAGCCGGTAAGTAAGCCAGTCGCCGAGCAGGAATATCTTCCTTGCACGGGAAAATACTCCGGGAATATGCTTTTTCAGCCACAGCAGCTTGCAGGCAGGCCATGCGGCGGCGGTCTGAGGCTGACCGGTATGACGATAGATTTCTTCCGCGCCGAAATGCGTTTCGATTTCCACTGCCTCTTCGCCCGCGCGGTTGTCAAGCCACACTATCGCATTTCCGAGCGGTTTTCCCGTACCGTCGGTGAGTATCAGCGTTTCGCACTGCGTATCAACCGATATCGCATCGATCTGCTGTCCTCCGGCAACACGTCCGATGCAGTCGGTCAGCATTTTCACATATGTTTCCGGGTCGCATTCCACCCTGCCGCCCTCGGTGATAAGCCCGTATTCCGCAGAGCATGAAGCGATCTCGTTCAATTTGTCGTCGTACAGCCCCGCCTTCATCGCGGTTGTCCCGACATCTATTCCGAGCAATCTTTTCATATCAGGTTTCAAGCACGCCGATTCCGAGAATGCGGCAGAGATCCCTGAGAAGACCGCGGTTGTCTCCGTATGAGATTATATAATGCTGACACATGACGTTTTCGGCAAATGCGCGGGTGTTTTCAAGTCTGATCTCAAGCCCGGGGAGCTGAGGCGCCGGCTGTGTCCATCCCGCCTCCTCCCATTTCCCCGGTGCAATGCCTTCTCCGACCGTCATATGCATTGAGTATTTTCCGTCCCGTTCATACAGGCGGCACATTGTCAGCCTTCCGGGTTTTACTTTTGAGACATTGAGAATGCCCTCGTCAAGCTCTCCGAATGCGGCGGGCATGACGGGGATCTCCCCTTCGGTGATCTCCTGCGGGATATAGTCGGGAACTCCCGCAAGTACCCCGTCTGAGAAGAATTCATAAAATTCAAGGTAAGCCGCACACTGACCGGTGAGATATTTCACCATCAGCTGGGTCACAGAACCGAGGCAGTCGTTCTCGGGGACAGTACATACCCCGGACAGCTGGTCAAGAAGCATGAACACGGGAGCAGGCGGATATCCGAGCAGTTTTTTCATACCGTCAACGTCCTTCAGCGAAACGGCATCATATCCGCGCTCAGAGACAAGCTCCGCGGCACTGAGATACCATTCCGCCGCCTTTCTTTTGCTGACGTCAGACACCGGTTTCAGCTGCCTCCACCCGTCGATATGGCTGACGGTCTGCGCGATTTCACTGTTGTTCAGCTTTTCTTTCCGCTGAACCATTTCAAGCAGCTCAAAGGTCTCTATCTCGACCCCGGTAACTTTTTTCAGCGACACTCCGTCACAGAGTGTGCCGTACAGATTCATGTCCCGGTATCCTGCCATTCCGACTCTTGCATGGCGCAGTTTTTCTGCCGCACAGGCAGCCCGGCAGAAATCCACAACCCTGTCCGCGCCAGACGGAAGCCCGATTATGTCATAGACATACGTAAAAATATATCCCAGCCTGTCGAAAACCGCGCGGAGCGCCGAGGTTCCCGCCTGATCCGCGGTGGTGACAAGCCTTCCGCCGTCCTCTGTCCAGCCGCAAAGTCCCCAAAGCACCATAGGTATGTGGCGGAAGTGCTCGGTTATCTTTATGACCGCATGAGAGGGGATCCACCCGGCTATGCAGATGACAATTGAATCAAACCGCCCGGCTTCAAGAACCGATACCGCCGATCTGATGTCGGTTTCTTCATAATCGTCCGTGACGGGGAAGACCCTTATAAGCTCAAGCCCGTTTTTCTCAAGTCTCTCTGCCGCCTCCGCACATTTTTTTATGATTATTTCCTTTGGAGTGTTGACTTCGCCGAAGCCTATAAATGCTGTTTTACCCATTGTTTTCGTCCTTTCTGCCGTCAAAACAGCCTGTTGATATCGGCAAGCGTCTCTCTGACGAGAATATCTCCGCCGACGTGGCCGGTAACCCCGCTTGAAACAAATGCGCTGTAATGTCCGCCCTTCTCGGCTTTTTCAGTCGGAAGATATCCGAGAGAATCGCAGGCAAGCTGTATCATGAATGTTTGCGCGGCGGGGCTTTTTGCCCTTATCCTGTTTCCGTAATCAAGAAAAAGCTCGAACGGACTTGTTGTAACGACCGAATCTCCTATCCTTACGGTATGAAGCTCGATTTCGAAATCCGGTGTGATGTTCTGTGTTTCAAATCTTGCAACCGTTCCCGCGTATACGTACAGAAGCGCGTTGTCGCTGTAATCAAAGCTCTCCTTTTCCGTCCCGGAGACTGCCTCGGTTATCTTTTTCTCGGCGAGATCGCGCTCCTCTTTCGTAACCCGCCTTATCGGGAGACGGAGCTTTCTTACGGTATGTATGAATTCATGACCCGCCCGGTCATAATTTCCCGATTCATATACCCCGATAACCTCGTCGGCAATGCGTCTTGCAACCGTCTCGGCGCCGGAGATATCGAACATCGAAGGATCGGCGCGTCTTTTTCTGACTCCGTTTCTTGTTATGTTGGGGTCGGCAATCGGGGTTTCCGGCTCTACCCACCGTATAAGATCGCGCGGGCACTGGTCGCCGGCAGGTGCACAGAGCGCAAGAACGGTGAAATCCTGTCCGAACTTTGCCCGCAGGCGCTTTTTGACCTTCCCCCAGTAATCGGAAGAAATGAAGAGCCGGTGTTCCAGAACCTGAGCCGGACAGGCAATATTCACAGCCGCTCCCATCGGTCTGCCGTCTGCGGAATGAAAGTACATTATCTCAAGTCCGCTGTCGTTTCCGCCCTCAAGCGAAACAAACCCGTCCGCCGAGGTGTCGCCCCACATAAGCGCGCTTCCATCGGAATAGCAGGCTCTCCGGCACATACCGACCGCTGCACGCCCGAAGGCAAAACCGATATAACCGGGCTTGCGGTCTTCCCATGCCCTGATCACAGCCTCCGATATTCTTCCGGCAAGAAAATTAAAAGCTTCTTCCTCGTCCATTATCTCCTCACCGACCGTTTTCGCCGCCGGTTTATACGGAAAATACCGGTTGAGTATACCGGAGGAGAACTCAAGCGTGTCAAGACCGTCCCTGTAGCACAGCGACGTGTGCGAATGTGTTGCACATATTATTATCTTATCCGGGTCGGGTCCCCCCGCCGCGGTAATTTTCTCTCTTACTGCCGAGACAAGCCCCGCCGTCACTCCCACAAGGTCGCAGGAGCAGAAAACAACGCTGTCGTCTCCGACGCTTATCGCAACCGCGGTCGCGGTCACCTCCGTCTCGGTATATTCGGATATTCTTTCGATAAACTGACCCATAAGCCCGACTTTTTTTTCGGGAGTTATGCTAACCTCGGATCTGCCTATCAGCATTTCATATTTGTCCATCAGATTTCCGTTTTCCCCCGGAGCCTCTCCGGGAAGGATCAAATTATTATTTCTTTTCTCGGCACAGAGGTGCTTTTTCTGACCGTCAGGTCACACTGCACCTCTATGTGCTTTGCCGCACCCTGCTCACCGTGTATGCTGTCGCAGAGCAGCTTGACCGCTTCGGCACACATGACATCGCTGTGCAGCACCACTGTTGTCAGTCCCGGATCCATTACCCTTGAAAAGGCAACGTCGTTCATTCCGATGACCGAAAAATCACCCGGCACCGAATATCCGTACAGCTTAAGCTCGTTTATCGCGCCGTATGCGATCTCGTCATATGCACATATTAGCGCGGTCGGATACAGCTTCTGCGAGTCGAGCATTTTCAGTATCCCGTTATGTCCGCACGCCTCAAATCTGCATTCATTTGAGTAGATCGATCCGGGATCAAGCCCGGATTCCTTCATTACCGACACAAAAAGCTCCTCTTTCATAAGTGTGTTTGTCTCGCCGATGAAGCCGATCCTCTCATGACCGAGGGCTGTCAGGTGCCTGATTGCCGTTCTTATCCCGCCACCTATGTTGCTGCTGACGAGATTGTACGGCAGATCCACACCGAACTGATTTATGCAGACAAACGGCACCGTTACGTTTTTCCGCGGCTTTGTCCCGCTGAATGATATTATGCCGTCCGCATAATCGCTTTTCAGAAGATTTTCGATCGTACTGTTGTATTCATCCTCTTCGAAACCGGAGAGATATATCCTTCCGTCAATATCCGCGGAGGCAAGCAGCCTTACCAGCATTGTTGCTTCTTTGGCGAAATTCAGACTTATTATCTCCGGCACGACTATGGCGATATACGGCCGACAGTGCTTCCCGAGACTTTTTCTTGCGGTTTTCTTCTGATCGAAATATCCGTTTTCCTCGGCGATTTTCAGTATTTTTTTCCGTGTTGCCTCTCCGATGTCGGCGTTGCCGTTGAGTGCCTTTGACACAGTTGCCTGCGATACGCCGGCAAGCTGTGCGATTTTTCCGTGAGTCAGTCTGCCCAATGTCTGTAACCGTCCTTTCCCCCCTGCCGGTACGGAGCCAGCAGGGGAGGCGTTGTTTCCGGCTGATTATCTGTGCTTTTTGCTCTTTATTACTGCCATGCCCGCGGGGATGACCGCAGAGGCGGCTATCGCAAGGGTGAGAAGAGTCCCCGTGTCGGGAGAGGGCGGTGTGGGTTTGTCGGCGGGTGACGGATCGTTCTCATTCACACTGAGGTACACGTCCTTTATCTGTATCTCAGGGCAATCGGCACCGACGGTCACAAAACGGAACCACCTGATGCTGTCAGTCCAGTCGCCGATGAGGGCGTTGTCCTCTCTTCCTTCATATTTGACGAATCCGGTGAAGGGAATGACAACGTCGTTCCAGCCTTCTTTGTACTCGGTAGTGGCGGTGAGATTGAAGGTATTCGCATTTACCGCCGTGGGAGAATCGGCATTGTCGCCGAGGACAACATAAGCCCAGAGCTTCGGGTGCTCAAACTTTGTTTTCTCCGAAAAGTGCATTTTGAAGTGCAGATAGGCATAGCCTTTCGGCGCAGCCTCAAGCGTATTCTGCGATATCGCCGAATAGCCGTTCAGCAGGTCTGCCGGAACCGTTATGACGGTGTCCTTGTCAACAAGCCACACCGAATTGTCCTTTGCTCCCGCAAACACGCTCATGAGGGCGGCAAGCAGTACTGCCGCAAGAAGCAATGCTCCTGTTTTTTTCATTTTGATTTCCTCCGATAAATATATTTTTCCTGCTGTGCAGGTTGTTTACTTTTCCGTTCCCGGCTCAATCAGCCGTTCGATGACGGTGTTGAACGCCTCGTTGATAAGCTGTTCTCTTTTGCTCCAGTAGGACATGAAGTCACGGC
>FR891193.1:0-404 GCA_000433515.1 Candidatus Colimorpha enterica
GTACCGTCCGCACCGTCTCTGCCTTATCGTAAAGCCGGACGAAAAAGTCAAGGTCTTCCGCGAGCTTCAGACCGGGGGTGAAGCGGATTCCGGAGCAGAGAGAACGTCTGAAAAGCTTTCCGACGCAAAAGCCGAGAAGCCCGCCGTTTCCCTGATAAGTGTGAAATCCGTGAAAGATTTCGGCGGCAGACAGGGTTTCGTCGTGTTCCGGACTTGTCTTTCCGATAATTTTCCCGTCTTTATTTGTCTTGTTCAGCCCGCTCACAACAATATCCGCTCCGCTGGTTTCTGCCTCTTTTGTCAGAACCTCAAGCCAGTCGGGGCAGACGGTGTCGTCGGCGTCGGCAAAGACGATATAGTCCCCGGAGGCGCGGTCGAGGGCGGCATTCCGGGCTGCGGACACT
>FR891193.1:497-15674 GCA_000433515.1 Candidatus Colimorpha enterica
AGGAAATCCCCGCTTCCGTCGGTGCTTCCGTCGTCAACGGCGATAAGCTCAAATTCTCGGTATGTCTGCGAGAGCAGGGAGGGGAGGGTGGTGGGGAGGTATTTGATTTTGTTGTAGACGGGGAGAATTATGGTGGGGGTCATGTTTTGCGTCTCAGTCGGTATAAAAATCTTGAACAGCGGATGCCGGCAATCCTGAAAAATGTCATTTTAGCCTTTCGTCCGGGAGATATCCCGGAATTCATAATTGCCTTATAATGCCGGTTGAACTCTGATTTTGTCCACTTTTCAAGCTCGGCGGGAATGGTTCCGTTTATGCTGTGAGTAACGATTTTGTCGGCAAGTTCGTTTTCGATGCAGTTGCGGAGTTTCACGTTGCCGCATTTTTCATACAACGCAATATGGGTGTTGAAAATCGTAAATGAATCGTTGTACAGCTTTTTCAGGTGTTCAGGATTCCTGTTCATGGTTGTACTGTTTTCATTTCTCCGGTAGTAATATCCGGTATACGGTGTGTACACGATTTTATTACATTTCATGCACCAGTATGGCATTATCAATATATCTTCAAAAAACATTTTTTCGGTGAACCTGATGTCTGAAAATATTTCTTTGCGGAACAGCTTTCCCCAGACATTGTTTAAATTCAACTCAAAACGGTAGTCGGTATATCGGATGATCAAGGATTCCCACCCGTCCATGACAATTTGTTCCTTCACTGCATGGGCGGATTTTTCATTCTTTTTATCGTCGGTTTCGATGAAGCCGCCGGCGACGCAATCTGCGCCGGACTGAATCAACAAATCTGAAAACGATGAAATTAGGTCGGCGGATATATAGTCATCACTGTCCACAAAAGAGATATAATCTCCCTTGCACACGTCGAGTCCGCGGTTTCTTGCCGCGCTGACACCGGAGTTTTTCTGATGAATAACCACAATACGGCTGTCTTTTTCGGCAAATTCATCACAGATTTTGCCGGAGCGGTCGGTACTCCCGTCGTCAACGAGAATGATTTCAAGATTGCCGTAGGTCTGCGAGATTATGCTCTCCACACACTCAGGAAGGTATTTTTCAACGTTGTATACCGGTACGATTACCGAGATAAGTGCCTGTTCCATGTCGTCCTCATTTCCTGTCTGTCAGATATTTCATGAGCACCCGTGCCGTCAGGGGTGAGCCGAGAAGCATGGTTTCGCATTTCAGCTTTGCCGGACCGGTAAGAGAGCCGACAGTTTTCATTGCTGCTTTCACGCGGCTGCTTTTTGCCACGCGGTCGGCGATTTTGCTTTTGTCTTTTAACGGAATCGCATAGCCCGCGGTCTGACCGATCGTGTTCAGTGCGAAAAACAGGGCAGTGTGACCGAGCTGTTCAGAGAAATCGAAGTCCGTGCGGTTCCCGAATTCCTCATGAAGCCGGTCAAGAAGCCGTTCGTAGTTGTCCCAGAGCGCCGTGTCGGATTTTTTTGTTGCCGAGCCGGTGTTCGCGACGAAATAATGATAAAAAGCCTTGTTTTTGAGATAATAAAACTTTTGCGCCCGGTACATAACGCAGGCACCGAAAAACAGATCTTCGGAAATGCGAATTCCGGCGGGGTAACGGAGGTTGTTCTCTCTTATCAGCTCCGACCGGATGAGCATGAGCCAGTTTGAAGTTGCCGGAGGGTATGTCAGGTCGGACTGCATTATCAGCTTCGGAAGGTATTCTGTTTCAAGCTTTGCGCGGTCATAGAAGCCTTCCGCAATGTTTTGGGAGAAGAGGGTGCTTTTGTCCGGGAAATCCTTCATGCAGTCGCACATGACAACGTCACAGCCGTGGCTGACGGCGGTTTCAAGCATGGTTCCGAACATTTCTGGCTCGGCAAAATCGTCCGAATCGACAAAAGCGAGGTACTTCCCGCGCGCCGCCGCAATTCCGGCATTCCGTGCGTCGGACACTCCCCCGTTCGCCTTATGCACCACCCGTATGCGCGCGTCCTCTGCGGCGAAGCGGTCGCACATTTGCGGGCAGCCGTCGGGCGAGCCGTCGTCAACGAGGATGATCTCAATGTCGGCAAGAGTCTGCGCCCGGAGCGACGCAACACAGCGCGGGAGGTATTTTTCAACGTTGTATACCGGGACGATTATGCTGACATCAACCCTCAATTACCCCCACCACCTTCCCGATCTCCCCGCGGTCGGAGTAGTCGCGGGAGAGGCAGCTTTCGCTCAGCTTTTTCATTTTCTCCGCGTCGTGCAGGAGGGCGGAGATGCCCTCTGCGCAGGCTTGAGGGTCGAGGGGGACGATTATGCCGTCAACGCCGTCGTCAAGCTGGCTTGCGGAGGTCGGATAGTCGGTTATGACGACCGGCTTGCCGAGGATCTGCGCCTCTCTCACCGCGACAGCCTTTCCCTCGTAGCGGGAGGGCTGGACGTATACGTCGCAGGCGTTCATGTACGGGTACGGGTCGGCGCGCTTGCCGAGGATGATCACACGGTTTTCCATGCCGTGGATGCCGATCTTCGCGCGGATAAGCTCCTCGCCGCCGCCGAAGCCGATTATGTACCACTTTATGTCGTTCCCGAGGTCAACAAGGTGTCTTGCGATCTCCGGGATGCTATCGAAATTCTTCGCCTCGCAGAACCTGCCGCAGGACAGGAGCTTTATCTTCCCGTCCATCTCGCCGGACACGTCCTTTGCCGTCGCGCATTTTCTGATGCCGTCGGGGGAGATTATGTTGTCCACCCGGATGAGCCGGTCGGAGAGCGACGGGAATTTTCTTGTGAATGCCGTGCTGACGTCGTCGGAGATGGAGGCGATTCTGTCGTATGCCGACCACATTGCAAGCTCCGATACGGTGTCAACGTCGATGTATGAGTAGTCGGTGTGGATCCACGCGATTTTTTTCTTCGCGCGGCACTTTTCGGCGACGTAATAGTGCGGGGTGAGGAAGCTTATCGCAAGGTCGTACTCCTCCGCGCTTATCTGCGGCATATACTTCACGGTGTACCTGTGGCTGTACTCAAGGGCGACCGCGCTGCCGTTTATCCCGTGTTCTTTTGAATATTTTGCCGCCGCACGCTTGCCGCGCCATCTGCCGTAGGCGACACGGAAGCACAGCTTTCTCAGCGCCCTGCCGATCGGAACCGCCATCGACGAATACGCCCGCTTTTCCGGCAGGAGATTTATTCCCTCGGGGATAAGACCCATCAGCTCCCCCTCATGGCGGAACAGGAACAGGTCAACCGAGTATTTTTCAGGGTCAAAGGCAGACAGAAGCCCCGCAAGCGCGCGCTCCGCCCCGCCGATCTCCATTGCGTGTGAGACGATCAGTATTTTTTTCATTGGATGCCTCCGAAACCAAAAGGCGAAAGGTGATTTTTTCGGCGGTGAGCCGGTGCGAGCAGTTCCTCTATTTGAGCTTTCTGAAACAATCCTTCCCGAACACCCGGTGAAAAGGTTTTGTCAGCATACTTCTGAAAACCGTTGCGCGGCTCATCCAGCTTTTTGAGTACCAGTGGATGGAGTACGTGTTATCCGTCCGGAGAAGTCTGCCGGTGGGGTCGTCGTAGGGGTTGAGGTACTCCGTCGGGAGTATGACCGCTCCGGCGACCGTCTGAAGCTGCCCGTTTTTTTCAAGCCCGAGGGGGACAAGGGCTTTTGTGTTAAGCACGGGGCAGGTGACCGTCGGGAAAGCGCCGTTTTCGTCGGGGAGAAGGGAGAGATACTGTTCTTCCATCGCCGCGACGGTTATATGCCCCGGCTCCGCGCCGAAGCCCTGACCGGTGTTGACGTTTTCGTCGTTTTCAAACCCGTAAAACGCGCCGTATTCAAGCAGCGGGTCAAAGGAGCGCACCGCCTCAACGTCGGTATCGAAATAGATCCCGCCGTAACGGTTAACGACATCAAGCCGCACGAAGTCGCTGAGAAACGCCCATTTGCGGTTTTTCATGCAGTATTCCGCGTAAGGATAAGCCGAAATGTCGAAATTGCTTTCGTTCCATTCGGTGATTTCATAGCCGGGGCAGTGCTTTTTCCAACTTGCAATACATTTCTCGGCAAGCCGCGGCTTCTTAGCACCGCCGAACCAGCAGTAGTGGATGTGTGTGGGGATCATTTGGGGCTCCGGTTTAATAATGGTGTGTGATACGTTTCAGTCGCAGAATCCGATATATCCCTCTGTGGCATTATCTTTATGATGAATCACGGCGGGATTTCCAATCACAACGGAATGATCCGGAACATCGGAATTGACAAATGCGTTCGGCGCGATCATTACATCGTTGCCAATATGTATATTGCCTATGACGGTTGTATTGATGCCGACGTAAACATAATCACCGAGTGTTGGCGAACCTTTTCGTTTTCCGCGGTTTTCTGCACCGATTGTGCAGCCTTTATACAGATTGCAGTAGTTGCCGATTACAACGTCGGTGCCGACGGTGATATTGTAAGGATGACCGAGATAAAGACCTTTTCCGCATTCTTTCGGACGTATTTCAAGACCGAATTTTCCGGATAGACGGAACAGTTTATATTTGCGCAGCGGAGAAGGATTTTTGCAATACTTCCGGTACCACCACATATAGCGCAGATTGTGCCTTAAAAGAATCCGGCAGTAGTCATAAAGACATCCGGAAAAATGTTTTCCGGTCATTCTCAGATAGTCGCATATAAAATCTTTATCTGCCATACTGTTTGCACGCCTTTCTTTTGATCAGCCCGGTCAGCAACCATCCGGCCGGGGTACATAATACAGTCAGGAATTTTCTCGGAGATTCTTTGATATAATTCCGGTTTTTCGCTATCACGCTGCTCGAACAATAATGCACGCAGTCAACGAAAAGCCTGTTCCGGCTTGTGGGGTAGGTCATGCAGACCTTTCGCCAGAAGGCAAAGCCGCGCGGGTTTGCGAGGTACTGCCGCCACATACTGTTTGACGAGCCGTCGGGCTGATATTCGACGCTGCACAATATCCGGTTGATTGCAGCCATTTTGTATTTCTGATCGACAAGCAGGTATTTATAGGCGAGAGCGACGTATTTTTCTCCGTCAAAAACCGGGTAGGGAGGGACGGATGTGATTATATCGGTGCGGTAGACCAGCTTTTTGTCTCCGCTCCCGCCGGAAGCGTAAAAGCCGGAAAGGGTGGTTTCGGTGACACCGTCGGGGAACCTTGTCCCGATGATATTGCCGGAAAAATCCGCGTCAAGTCCTATCAGCCCCGCGACGCCGGTGCTTTTTACCCGCTTCCATTCGGAGAGGATTATTTCAACCGCATTTTCGGCAAGGGCATCGTCGGAATCGATGCAGACATTAAGCTCTGTGTCGATATTTTCATATGCGGTGTTGTGTGCCGTGTGCATTCCGCCGTTTTCCTTGCGGATATAGCGGATCTCAAAGCCGTTATCCGAATTCATCCAGCCGCGGACAAGATCTTCCGTTCCGTCGGTCGAGCCGTCGTCGATTATCAGCCAGACAAAATCGCGGCTTTTCTGAGCGAGAAGGGAGGCATATGTCCGCGGAAGAGTGTGCGCGCGGTTGTAGGCGGGGGTGAAGATGGTCAGGGGTTTATTTGTCATTTTCTTTTCAGCCGTGACAGGTTATCGGTTCCTATAAGATTTCTTGCTGTTCCGACAAGATATCTGCGGCATCGGAAAACAAAATTGCAGCTGTTGTTGCTTTTGTCGTTCCAGCTTCCCTCAAAATGATGGATTGAGTATGTCTGCGCAGGAATCCTGTTCAAAATACGCAAGAAATTATTCGGTGAGAAGTATGCCTGAGGGTATATCCGGAAACCGAGTATATCCTGCTCCTTTCCGTTCGGCTTCAGACCGTTCTCCAAAAAAAATTTTGATATGAACGTCACGTTTGTGGTCATATCAAATGAGCCGTCTTCTTTGATAAAACTCCTTTCGGCATAAGCATCCAAAACTGTTTTTAAAAACGCATTGTTTTTTTCTGCTCCTATGACGGCGGTAATTATTGAGTCGTTTGATTCAAAGCCGGTAAATGCCTCGTTATTCAAAAAAGCGTCGAAAGACTTGAGCGTTTCGACGTCGGTATCAAGATATATTCCGCCGTACTCAAATAACACACGCAGTCTTATGTAATCGGAGACGAAAGCCCATTTATTTGCGGAGTATGCTTCACTGATATACTTGTTTGCGGTTATATCGGAATTGCTTTCGTTCCATTCGATGATGGTGTAATCAGGCATTGCTTTTTTCCAGCTTTGAATGCAGTTCTGAACAAGTTCTGACTTTTTTCCGTTGCCGAACCAGCAATAATGAAGCGTCTTTGGTATCATCTGCGTATCCTTTCAGTGCTTTTTCCGGGCATCGCAGCGATTGTTTTTTCCACCACCGCATACTTCCCGAAATCAAGCACATGCTCCCTCCCGGCAAGCCCCGTTTTTCTTCTTTCATCGCCGGTCATTGCGGCGAATTTTTTCATTGCGTCATAGAGCGATGCGGTATCTGCGGGGCGGCAGAGGAAGCCGGTTTTTCCGTCGATGACCGCCTCGCGGCAGCCGGGGATATCGGTGGTTATCAGGGGTCTGCCGGTCGATGCGCCCTCGAGGAGGACGTTTGACATTCCCTCGTGATACGACGGGAGGACGACGCAGTGGCAGCTTTCGTAGAGCGGGCGGACGTCCTCAAGAAAGCCGAGGTAGGTTATGACCCCGCTGTCGGACAGCTTCTTCACGCGGTCGGAATATGCGTCCTCAAAGAATCCGGCGACATCGAAATGAACCTTATCGCCGTACTCGCTCTTCAGCTTTTCGGCGGCGGCAAAAAGCTCGTTGACACCCTTTTCCTTCATGATCCTGCCGACGAAAAGAAAGCGGAGCCCGTTTTCCTCCGACGGATATTCGCGGTACGGGTAGAAATCGGTATCGACACCCGCGCCGGGAAGAAGTACGGTTCTGTCGGCGGCAACCACCCTCTTTTCCACGAACCGTTCAAGATTGCCGGAGTTTTCAAAAAACACGGTATCGGCTTTTTTCAGCGCATGACGGTACATCCCGGTCACGAGCGGTGCAAGAAGTCTGTTGCTGAACGCCGAGCCGAGCCCCTGGACATTGACGAAATAGGGAATTCCCGCCTGTGCGGCGGCGATCCCGCCGTAGATATTCGGCTTGATGGAATATGTAATGACCGCGTCGGGCTTTTCCGCGCCGATGATCCGGCGGTATTTCCGGAAAAGGGCATAATCCTTTGCCGGGTTTGCCCCTCTGCGGTCAACCTCTGTCTTTATCAGCCGGCAGCCTATCCCGGACAGCTCTTTTTCGCGTCCGACAAACGGGGTGGAGACGACAACCTCGCCGCGCGCAAGAAGCTCGGTAATAAGCTCCCTGCGGAACTGCCAGAGCATATATGAATGATTTGTGATTATAAGATATTTCATGGCAGGATGCTTTCGGAAGTAAGTGAGGCACAGTGCCGGAATTACGGGACGGAACGCCGTACCGCTTGTCAGATGCCGCGGATTACGGCTTTTCTCCGGAATTATCAGGCAATGCCCCGCTGTCGTTTTTCTCTTTGTCAAGCGTTCCGGTGCCGCCCTCGACGACTCCCCTGTGGCGGAGGACTGCGGATACGGTTCCGAGAATGCAGCTTATATCGGTTTTCAGGCTGACAGACCTTGCATATTCTCCGTCAAGACGGGCTTTTTCGGGTATCGGAAGCTCGTCCCTGCCGTTTATCTGGGCAAGCCCCGTAAGGCCGGGACGGATGTCGTTTGCGCCGTATTTGTCGCGCTCTTCTATGAGGTCGTACTGGTTCCACAGTGCCGGACGCGGTCCGACGATCGCCATCTGACCGGCGATTATGTTGAACAGCTGCGGAAGCTCGTCAAGCGAGGTTTTGCGTAAGAATCTGCCGACGCGGGTGATGTAATGATCGGGGTCGGAAAGGAGGTGGGTCGGCGTGTCGTGCGGGGTCTTTGTTTTCATTGTCCGGAATTTCAGGATCGGGAAGAGCTTTTTGCCCTTTCCGACGCGCTTCTGGACGAAAAACACGCTTCCCCTGTCGTCGATGACGATGAGCAGGGAAAGAATCAGCCACACCGGGATGAGCATGACCGCCGCGATGAACGCGATGATCAGGTCGGCGGCGCGTTTTATGAAGTGTTTATACATTCACCGGAATGTCCTTTGAAAAATAAGTATACATTATTATAACTCACGGCATCGGATTTGTCAACAGACCGTGTGTTTTTTCAGCCCTTTTTGCTCCGATTTTACATTATGACAAAAACTGCGGGCAAAACGGTTTTTTTATTTTCCCGGATTTTATAAAAAGGTGTTGAAAATCACGCCGTCATGGTGTATAATGATTGCAAAGATTTTTTCGAGGCGTGGAAAATGCGCCGACCGTAATAAAAGGAGATTATCAATTATGGGAAAACTGCACGTTATCGACCATCCGCTTATTCAGCACAAACTGACTATCATGCGCGACAAGAGGACGGGACCGAAGGATTTCAGAGAGCTTCTTGAGGAAATAACCGTTCTTATGGGCTATGAGGTGACAAGGGATTTCCCTCTCGACGACTATGAGATCGAGACTCCTATGACAAAAATGACCGCAAAGCGCATTTCCGGCAAAAAGGTCGCCATCGTTCCGATCCTCCGCGCCGGTCTCGGCATGGTTGACGGACTTCTCAGCCTGATCCCCGTCGCAAAGGTCGGGCATATCGGACTTTACCGCGACCCTGAGACGCACACTCCCGTTGTTTACTACTGCAAGCTCCCGTTTGACATCGAAAAGCGCACGATCATCGTCTGCGACCCGATGCTTGCAACCGGCGGAAGCTCCTCCGATGCGATTTCCATGCTGAAGGAAAAGGGCTGCAAGGACATCCGCCTTGTCTGCCTTGTTTCGGCTCCCGAGGGAGTGGCAAAGGTTCAGGCTGACCATCCCGACGTTGATATCTACACAGCCGCGCTTGACGAAAGGCTCAACGACAACTGCTACATCCTTCCCGGTCTCGGCGACGCAGGGGACAGGCTGTTCGGTACCAAGTAATATCCGACTTTTCATCCGAATCATTGCGATAATTGCCGGCCCGCGGTAGGTATGCAGGTACGGCAGTTATTGCGTTAACGGGGCAAAGACGAACGGAGGCGAAAAACCGGTGACACCCGAGGAAAAAACCGTTTCTTATCTCACGGAAAAGGGGCTGACTCTTTTCACGGCAGAATCCTGCACCGGGGGGCTTGTCTGCAAGAGGATAACCGACGTGCCCGGCGCGTCGAGGGTGCTTAAGGGCGGGGTGGTTTCGTACACGAACGGGATCAAGACAGATCTGCTCGGCGTTCTGCCGGAAACGATTGCGCGGCACACCGAGGTCTCGGAGCAGTGCGCGGCGGAAATGGCGCAGGGGGCAAGAAAAGTGTCCGGCGCCGACATCGGAGTCTCCGCGACCGGCTACGCAAGCGGCGGNNNNCGACCGGCTACGCAAGCGGCGGCGCCGGAGTTCCGGAGAGAATGACCGGGGTGGTCTTTATCGGGTATTCCGACAGAAACGGAACAAAAGTGAAAAAACTGCGTCTTAACGGAAGCCGCAGCGAGGTAAGAGAAGCTGCGGCAGATGAGATCTTCCGGATGATAACCGGATGCTCATCGGAAAGGAATGAAAATGAACAATAACAGCCGAACTATTTCTTCAGTCCGAAAAAGGGAACAGCCGTGGGAAAATTCCGTCCCGCTGATGCTGTATTTCCCGCTTTCGATGTTCTTCTGCGAGCTTGTTGCGCGCCTTTCGACCTTCGGCGGGCTTAAGGCAGGGCAGTTTTTCCTTATACTTCTGACATCGCTTGCCGGCGGATTTCTTGTGTCGGCGGTGCTTTCGCTTATCAGGAACAGAACCGCGCTGAGGATAGTCATAATAGCTCTTTCATTTATTTTTGCGCTTGTCTGCTCGTCGCAGATCGTGTATTTCGATATTTTCGGAAACTATTACAACTGGGCTGACTTCGGCATGGCGGGAGAGGCGGCGATAAACTTCAAAGATCAGCTGATGAACGGGATTTTCAATAAGCTGTTCCCACTGTTCCTTGAATTTCTTCCCACGATCCTTCTTGCTGTCTTCAACAAGCGGCTGACCTTCTATCCGCTGAAGCGGGTGCCGTATGTCTTTTCGCTGCTGCTGCTTGCTCTGTCGGCGGTGTCGTTCACGGTATTTTCCTTCGGAGCCTGTGCCGACCGGTCGTATCAGGGGACGCTTTACAGCTACCTGTTCCCCGACAGCGGCGACACATACATGAATTTCGGCGTTCTTACCGCGTCGAGGCTCAATATCGAGCAGCTGATCTTCGGGAAACGCTCCGGCGGGCTTCCCCCGGACGGCCCCCACACCAACCCTTCAAATCCGTTTGATACAAGCGGGAAAGACAACAGCGACAGTACGGGCGGCGGAGGCAATTCCTCCGGCGGAAGCGATACCGACGAACCCAAGCCGCCTGTTGTATACGGCGACAACATTCTTGAGATAGATTTCGATGAGCTTATCAACAACGAGAGCAACGCAAGCATAAAAAAGCTCCACGAGTATTTCAAAAACGTTACCCCGACAAAGAAAAACGAATATACCGGAATGTTTGAGGGGAAGAACCTGATATTCCTTACCCTTGAGGGATTCTCTGGAAAGGTGATAAGCAAGGAGCTTACACCGACGCTATATAAGATGTCGACCGAGGGCTTTGTATTCAACAATTACTACTGCTCTGTCTGGGCAGGCAGCACCCTGACCGGCGAATACGCAAACCTGACCGGAAATATGTACATGACGACCTCCTGTCTGAAGGGCAAAAACTCCGGAAACTATCAGCCGTTTGTCCTCGGCAATCAGTTCAGGTCACTCGGCTACAAGACGATGTTCTTCCACGGTCACACCTACAATTACGCCTACGGACGCGAAAAGTGGGGACCGAACTTCGGATATGAGTATTACGGGGTCGGAAACGGGCTTGAGAACTTCACGGACAAGGACGGCAACAAGCTCAACACAAAGCTGTGGCCGAAATCCGACCATGAGGTGGCAAAGGTCACGGTCGGTCAGTATATCAACAACCAGCCCTTCCACATCTATTACATGACTATAAGCGGCCATGCGAACTACAACTTCCTCGGCGGAAACAGAATGTGTACAAAGCACAAAGCCGAGGTACAGAACCTGCCGTACAAATACACCGCGACAAAGGCATACATCGCGTGCCAGCTTGAGGTTGAGCTTATGGTGAAGGAGCTTATCGACAGGCTCGATGAGGCTGGAATCCTTGACAACACCGTGTTTGTGCTTGCTCCCGATCACTTCCCTTACGGGATAAACGACGACACCAAGACGGAGGGGTACAGCAAAGAGGACGCCCTCGGCGATCTTTACGGCTTGTCTCCCAATGATATTTTCCACAATCTTGACCTTTACAGGAACTCCCTGATAATCTGGTCGTCAAGCATGAAGGAGCCGGTCGTTGTCGACACTCCGTGCTCGGCAATTGACATTCTTCCGACGGTTTCAAACCTGTTCGGACTGAAATACGACTCAAGGCTCATGACCGGGGTCGATGTTATGTCCGGAACCGACCCGTTTGTGATAATCAAGTGCCTGAACGACGGAAATGCCAGGTGCTGGGTCAATAAATACGGCTCGTATGTCCCGAACCGCGGATTTATCCCCGCCGAGGGCTACAGTGCCGACGAGGACGCAATCAAGGAATACGTCAAAGGTATGAACAGCCTGCTGAAAACCAAGCTCAGCTATGCCACCTCAATAGTCGACTATAACTATTACAATTATCTCAAAAATTACCTGAAATAATCACTGAAATCAAGGAACCATCAAATGAAAATTGTCATCAAGGTCGGGACATCAACGCTTGCCTACCCGAACGGCAGTCTCAACATCAGAAGAACAGAGGAGCTCTGCAAGGTCATGAGCGATCTCAAGAACGCGGGTCATGAGATAATCCTCGTATCCTCCGGCGCTATCGGAATGGGCGTGGGAAAGCTGGCGCTCAAGGGAAAGCCGACTGATATGCCGACGAAACAGGCGGCGGCTGCCGTCGGTCAGTGCGAGCTTATGTATGTGTACGACAAGCTGTTCTCGGAATACAGCCATACGGTAGCGCAGATACTTCTGACGGCTTCCGACGTGAGGCACGACGAGAGGCACGGAAACTTCACGAATACCATGAACCGTCTGCTTGAGCTCGGAGTGCTTCCGATAATCAACGAAAACGACACGGTTTCGACCGAGGAGATAAGCATCGGAGACAACGACACGCTTGCCGCGATAGTTGCTGTCAGCGTCAATGCCGATCTTCTGATACTTCTCTCGGACATCGACGGGCTTTACGACGGCGATCCGAGGAAAAAAGCCGACGCAAAGCTGATCCCGGTCGTGAGGAGGCTTTCCGACGTCATGAATTTTGCCGGAGAGCCGGGAAGCGCTCTCGGGACCGGCGGTATGAGGACAAAGCTCCACGCGGCGGAGATCTGCAGTGAAGCCGGGTGCGATACGGTCATCGCAAACGGCGCTGAGCCGATGAACCTTTACGACATCGCATCGGGGAAGCCGGTCGGGACAAGATTCATTGCCGAAGGCAGACGGGGATAACCATGACAACGAAAGAAATACTTGAAAAAGCGGTAAAGGCAAAGACGGGGCTGGGGCTTCTGTCGCCGGATGAGAAGAACCGCGCGCTTAATGCGATGGCTGACGCGATACTTGAGGCTGAGGCTGATATTCTTGCCGCAAACGCAGAGGACGTTGAGGCGGCGAGAGGGAAAATATCAGGCGTCATGATCGACCGTCTGGCGCTCAATCACTCAAGGATCGCCGGGATGGCAGAGGGGATACGCGAGGTCGCAGCTCTTCCCGATCCTGTCGGAAGGGTGCTTTCGGCTCATGTGCTTGAAAACGGGCTTGAGATATCGAAGATATCGGTTCCGCTCGGCGTGGTTGCGATAATCTACGAAAGCCGTCCTAATGTTACCTCCGATGCGGCGGCGCTCTGCCTGAAGAGCGGGAACGTCTGCGTGCTGAGAGGCGGGAAGGAAGCCTTCCGTTCGTCGTCGGAGACGGTGAAAGCCATGCGCTCCGGACTTGAAAGGGTAGGCTTTGACCCGGATTTCGTCAATATCGTCACCGACATTTCAAGAAACAGCGCGAACGAGCTTATGACTGCGGTGGGCTATGTCGATCTTCTCATTCCGAGAGGCGGCGCGGGGCTGATAAAAGCCTGCACCGAGAATGCAAAGGTCCCCTGCATTGAGACGGGAACCGGAATATGCCACATTTACGTTGATAAGACGGCAGACCCGGGAAAGGCGCTTGCGATAATCGAAAACGCAAAGACTCAGCGCCCGTCGGTATGCAATGCCTGCGAGGTCTGCCTTGTCAGCCGGGATATTGCACCGTCGTTTCTGCCGATGCTGAAGAAGCGTCTGGCTGACGACAGAGCCGCGCGGGGAGAGGTGCCGGTTGAGCTTCGTCTCTGCAGTGAAGCCGCGAAGATAATTGACGGAACCCCTGCCGGGGAGCGCGATTTTGACACGGAATTTCTTGACTATATATTGGCTGTCAAGGTGGTTTCCGGGGTGAAGGAGGCGACGGAACACATTTCCGCGCACTCCACTCATCACAGCGACGCGATCATCACCGAAAGCGAAGAAAACGCCGGACTTTTCACAAGGACGGTGGACAGCGCGGCGGTCTATGTCAATGCCTCGACCCGTTTCACCGACGGCGGGCAGTTCGGTCTCGGTTGTGAAATGGGGATCTCGACGCAGAAGCTCCACGCAAGAGGTCCGATGGGGCTTGAGGAGCTTAACTCGTACAAATACGTGATCCGCGGGAACGGACAGACAAGGAAATGAGGGCAACGGAATGAAATACGGATTCATAGGTTGCGGAAACATGGGCGGCGCGCTTGCAGGAGCGGCGGCAAAGGCGGTTCCCGCTGATGAAATACTTGTCTCCGACAGGGACGGGGCAAAGACGGCGGCATTTTCGGCTGAGACCGGTGCGTCTGTCGGAAGTGCGGCTCAGGTCGCAGAAAAATGCGGTTACATTTTTCTCGGAGTGAAGCCGCAGATGCTTGCGGATATGTTTTCGGAGATAAGGCCGGTGCTCGAGAAGCGGAGCGGAAGGTTCGTTCTTGTTTCGATGGCGGCGGGAGTCAAGATATCAAGGATAAAAGAGCTTGCCGGAGCCGATTATCCGGTCATAAGGATAATGCCGAACATCCCGGCGGCAGTCGGAGAGGGAATGATACTTTACTGCACCGACGGGGTGACCGCGGATGAGACGGAGGAGTTCCTTTCTCTCATGAGCCGCGCGGGTAAGCTCTGTCAGCTTGAGGAAAAGCTGATCGATGCGGGAAGCGCCGTTTCGGGATGCGGTCCGGCTTATGCCTTCATGTTCATCGAGGCGCTTGCCGACGGCGGCGTTCAGTGCGGGCTTCCGCGCGACAAGGCGATCCTTCTTGCCGCGCAGACTCTTCTCGGTTCGGCAAAGACGGTCATCGAAAACGGCACTCACCCCGGAGTTCTGAAGGACGCGGTGTGCAGTCCCGGAGGAACGACAATTGCCGGAGTCCATGCCCTTGAAAAATCCGCATTCAGAGGTGCGGCGGCGGATGCCGTGCTTGCCGGGTATGAGAGGACGCTGGAGCTGGGTAAATAAGACGGAAAACAAAGTCTCTTCGGGGCTTTGTTTTTTTGATACGGTGCGGAATTCTGTCGGATTCTTCAATAAAATCACCGCTTTTCGCGGAAGAACGGCGGCATGACTTCCGCAGGGCGGGCTCTGCCGCTTTTTTCGCGTGAACACCCTATTGCAAAAAATTCCGGTCGGTGATATAATCATATTATCGGAATATAACGGCGGCACCGCGGTTTTTCGGCTGATGCCCCGGAGAAACAGGAGGAAATGAAAATGGGTACACTTATCTGCGCGAAATGCCGTGCGATACCGGTTGACGGCGTATGCCCGCTGTGCGGGAAAAATAAGAAATTCATTGAAGCCGGCGATAACGACGAGGTTTATCTCACGTCCTGCGAGTACATATGGTCGCGGATGGTAGAGGATGCGCTTGACGGTGCCGGGATAAGATACCGCCGGCACGGCACGCGCGGCTCCGGTGTCATTGCCAGCATCGGGGAGCTTGCGGAGCTTTACCGGTACTAT
>FR891193.1:15683-23075 GCA_000433515.1 Candidatus Colimorpha enterica
GTACTATGTCATGTTCCCGGATTACGGGGCGGCGCGCGCGGTCATTCCGGACACCGACTTCGGGGAGATGAGCGAGGAAGATCTGCTTGAATATATGGAGGAATATAGCGAAAGCGACGGATGCCCGGAGGATTGTGACGCTCCGGACGGTTCTGAGGAATGAGGGGAGAAGATCATGAAGGAATATGTTATATCCGGCTATCAGCCAGAAAAGCTGTTCAATTATTTTGAGGACATAAGCGCCGTGCCGAGAGGGTCGGGGAATGAGAGCGGCATCGCGGATTTTATTGTGAAATTTGCCGCTGAGAGAGGGCTTTTCTGCCTGCGCGACGACCTGAACAACGTGTTTATAAGAAAACCGGCGACTCCGGGATATGAGAATCAGCCGGGGATAATGCTTCAGGGGCATACCGATATGGTCTGCGAGAAAAATGCCGGGACGGAGCACGATTTTCTGACCGACGGGCTTGATCTTTATGTAGAGGACGGCTGGCTCAGGGCGCGCGGGACCACCCTCGGCGGGGACGACGGGTGCGCGGTGGCTGCCATGCTTTATGCGCTTGACAGTGACACGCTCCGTCATCCGGAGCTTGAGTGCCTGTTCACGACAGGAGAGGAGACCGGGCTTTACGGTGCGACAGGATTTGACTATTCGGTCGTCCGCTCGAAGAAGCTGATAAATCTCGATTCCGAGGCGGAGGGTGTGGCTACCGTCAGCTGTGCCGGCGGTATCGGGCTTGATTTTTCGTTCGTACCTGACAGGATACCGGTTCCGGCGTTCTGCCGTCCGCTTTCGGTTGAGATCAGCGGGCTTTCCGGCGGTCATTCGGGCGAGGACATCATCCGCGAGAAGGGGAACGCGATAATCCTGCTGATGCGCACGCTATCGGCGCTTTATGAGGAGCATCCATTCTCGGTCGTGACCCTTTCCGGCGGCGGCAGGGGAAATGCTATCCCGAGAGAGGCTTCGGCTGTCATTTTCACCGATGAGCCGGAGAGTGCCGAAGCGTTCATAAAGAATTACGCAAAGACGCTTCGCGAGTGGCTTCCCGCCTGCGATTCCGGCATGAAGGTAAGGGTCGGCAAGGCAAAGGGAAGATATGAGAAAATGCTGACGCTTGCCGACACGTCGCGGATATTCAGTCTGACTTCGTTTGTTCCGAACGGCGTTATCAGCCGCATTCCGGAGAAGCTGACGATGGTCGAGACGTCGGATAACCTCGGAATTCTGTCCGACGACGGAGAAAAGATACTGCTTGTTTACCACGGCAGATCGTCGCTTGACAGCAGGATGGACGTTCTTGCCCTGACGGCAAAGCGTGCGGCAAAGGTGCTCGGGTTTGATCTTGACATAAACGGCAGATATTCCGGCTGGCCGATGAAGGCTGACTCGGAGCTTGCCGGGGAGTTTGTTTCCGCGGCTAAAAAGGTTCTCGGAGAGGGAGCCGTGCCGCGCACTGCCGCTATCCACGCGGGGCTTGAGTGCGGGATAATCTGCGGGGCGGTTCCGGGGCTTGACGCGATATCGATAGGTCCGGAGCTTAAGGACATACACTCTCCCGGAGAGAGGCTTGATCTCGGTTCGTTTGCGCGGATGTGGGAGATAGTCAGAATAATGCTTGAAACAAAGGAAGGATGAGGATCATGCCCGAGGCCGTTGAAAAATACCGTGAATACTACTTTGACACCGTGAAAAAGCTGCTTCTTACCCCCAGCCCCAGCGGGTATTACCGCGAGGTCATGAAGGTGGTAAAGGAGCTTGCAGAGGCGGAAGGCTGTGAATTTTACCTGACAAGAAAGGGCTGCGGCGTCATCACCGTTCCCGGAAAGGACAGTGAAAGAGCCGTCGGTGCCTGCGCGCACTGCGACACTCTCGGGGCGATGGTGAGATCTGTCGATTCCGCAGGGGGGATAAATTTCACGACTGTCGGGGGACCGAGTCTGCCCTCGCTTGACGGAGAGTACTGCACGGTGATCACCCGCGACGGGAGAAAATACGGCGGAACGTTTCTGTCCAAAAGCCCCGCCGTTCATGTCTACCGCGATTCCGGGACAAGGGCGCGCGACTGCGACAATATGTATGTCCGTCTTGACGAAACGGTGAAGAGCGCCGACGACGTGAAGGCTCTCGGCATTGAAAACGGCGATTACATATGCTTTGACCCGAAAACCACAGTCACTGAAAGCGGCTTTCTGAAATCGAGGTTCATCGACGACAAGGCAAGCGTTGCCTGCCTGCTGACTGCGGTGCATATTATGCATGACAGCGGCTTTGTGCCGGAAACCGACATTGTGATGCTTGTCACGATGTACGAGGAGGTCGGTCACGGTGCGTCGTATCTGCCGAGGGACATCGAATCGATGCTCGGGGTCGATATGGGCTGCATAGGCGACGATCTTCAGTGCACGGAGTACGACGTTTCGATCTGCGCCAAGGACAGCCGCGGACCGTATGATTATGAGATGACCTCTGCGCTTGTGACTCTTGCGAAGGAAAACGGGCTTTCGTATGCCGTTGACATCTATCCGTTCTACGGCTCGGATGTCGGGGCTATGTGGACAGGCGGCAACGATGTCCCAGGCGCGCTTATCGGGACGGGAGTCCACGCCTCGCACGGGATGGAGAGGACGCACTGGAGCGGGATATCAAACACCGTTGCACTTATTCTTCTTCATTTCGGCATGAAAAATGTTTAATATCGCCATTGACGGGCAGCCGGCAAAGTGATATAATACGAAGTAATTAACATAAGTGACTTCACGCCTGTGGGAGGGGGATCAGGTTTATGGATGCTATGAATGTTTTCGGTGCCGTGACCGGCATCGCGGTCGGAGTGCTTCAGCTTGTCCTCCTCTCGGCTGTTTCCGCAAGGATAACCGGGGTAAAGAAGGACGGGCTTTCTGTCGGGGCGCTTGCCGCGATAAAGCTCGGAGTTTATCTTGCCGCCTCGGCAGCGGTTATACTGTTCTTCCGGGACAGTCTTCTGTCCTGCGGGATCGGTTATGCCGTCGGTATGGCGGGCGCCGCCGTTTTTGCGGCAATTTGCGGCAGAAAGTGACTTGTGTGGGATGATTCGGGGGGATGGTAAATATAGCTGTTAAAGATATTGTCATGCTCGCCTCGGCAGGGGTACTGTCTGCCGGTGCGCTTGTCGGATACTTTGTTCTTGCGGCAAAATGCAAAGCCGCGCCGGACGACAAAAAGAAAAAGAGGGCGAAAAAGCTCTTCTTCTTCCTTCTCATCGCCGCCGCGTGGTTCTTCTGCGGAACGGTGTTCAACATTCTTGTCGGCGGTTCAAAGGGGATCGTTCTGGAATTCAGTATGCTTTCCGAAAGGGTCACGCTCTTTGGGGTGTCGTTTGCACAGACATCGGTGATCATGTGGGGCGTGACGGCGGTGTTCCTGATACTTGCAGTCCTGTTCAGGGTCTTTGCGGTTCCGAAATTCCGCGGGGATTCGCCGGGGAGGCTCCAGAACGTGATGGAGCTCGCGGTCGAGTTTTTCGACAACCACACCAAAACCAATGTCCACGGAAGGACGGGAAACCTCAGCTCCTATCTGTTTGCGCTTTCGCTTCTGATGTTCGGGTGCGCCTGTGCAGAGCTTTTCGGGCTTCGCGCGCCGACCTCGGACATAACCGTGACCTTTGCGATGAGCCTTATCACGTTCTTCCTCATCAACTGGTACGGAATAAAGAACAAGCGTCTTTCCGGGAGGATAAAGGGACTTGCCTCCCCGTCTCCGGTGATATTCCCGATGCGCATCGTGTCGGACGTCGCCGTGCCGGTGTCGCTTGCCTGCCGGCTGTTCGGAAATATGCTCGGCGGGCTTATCGTTATGGATCTGCTGAAGGGGGCTGCGGGAGGATATTCCTTCGGTATAGCGCCGGTCGCGGGGCTGTATTTCAACCTTTTCCATCCGCTTATCCAGATATACATTTTCGTCACACTTTCGCTCACCTTCATAAACGAGGCGTGCGAATGATTCCTATGAAAGGTCAGGTATAAAACTATGACAGCACTCGGAGCAGCACTTGCTCTTCTTCCGGCTCTCGGAGCGGGTATCATGATGGGTTTCGCAACCGCAAAGGCAACGGAGGCGGTCGCGCGTCAGCCGGAGGCTTCCGGAAAGATCAACTCCATTCTTCTTATGGGTCTTGCGCTCGCGGAGTCAACCGCAATTTACTCCTTTGTCATTGCGCTTATAATCGCAACAAAGATATAATGGCGGTGTCCCCGGTGCGGGCACTGCGGAAGGAGGTAGTGTTTTATGGATCTTGATCTCTCAAATGTTCCGTTTGATCTGATTATAAATATACTGAATGTCGTCGTTTTCTATCTTATCATACGGCTTCTCGTGTACAAGCCGGTGAAAAAATTCCTTTCGGCAAGAAAGGAAAAGATAGATAAGGAGCGGGAGGAGCTTTCTGCCGCCCGTGCCGAAGCCGAGACGGAAAAAGTGAAATACGGAAAGCTCTGCGACGATGCCGGAAAGGAATCCGCCGCTCTTCTTGAAAGAACACGGGAAGAGGCGGAAAAGACGGCTGCCGGTATCATCGGTTCTGCAAAAGCCGACGCGGAAAAGCTTATTTCCGATGCCAACGCGAATATCGCGGCAAGGGAGAGAGAGGCTGTTTCCGGCATGAAGGACGACGTTGTCGATCTTTCGCTTTCGATCGCCTCGAAGCTGATCGCCAGAAACATCGACAACGGGGACAACAGGCGTCTTGCCGCCGATTTCTTTGAAAAAGAGCTTGGCGGAATGAAGCGCTGACGGAGGGCGGCATGAAAAAACCGAAGCTGACTCTTCCCGATGGGGCTGACAGGGGGACTGCCGACTATATAATAAGCTCGTTCGAAGAGCTTTTCGGCAGACCGCTTGATTTCGAGATAAAAACCGACAGTTCGCTTCTCGGCGGGTTTGTTGCCGAGATAGACGGCTGTGTTTTCGATTCCTCGGTATCGTCAAAGCTCGCGGATATCAGGCGGATTCTCATGAAGAACTGACGGGAGGGTTTACCGATGATTGATTTTGAAACCGGCGCGCTGAACGAAATACTGAAAAAGCGCGTTGAGGAATTCACCCCGAACGGCACTGTGTACACCTGCGGAACGGTGACAAAAGTGAGCGACGGGGTGGCAAGAATTGATAACCTTCCGGGCAGGTGCTACGGAGAGCTTTTAAAATTCGGGGGCGGGATATGGGGAATCGCGCTTGACCTTGAGGAAAACGGGGTCGGTGCGGTCATTCTCAATTCCGGAGCGGCGGTCAGCATAGGCGACACCGTTTCGGGAACCGGACATCCGGTCGATACCGTTGTTTCCGGAGAGGTCATCGGAAGGGTCATCAGCCCCATCGGTGCTCCGCTCGACGGAAGGGCACTGAAGGGGAGAAAATATGCTCCGCTTGAAAAACCTGCGCCGGGGCTTATGGCAAGAAAGCCGGTGTGCCGGCCGCTTGAGACGGGGATACTGTCCATTGACAGCATGATCCCGATAGGCAAGGGGCAGAGAGAGCTGATTATCGGTGACCGGCAGACTGGGAAAACCACGATCGCCGTTGACACGATACTCAACCAGAAGGGCAAGGATGTCATCTGTGTCTACTGTGCCGTCGGTCAGAAGGCATCGACGGTGTCGCAGGTGGTGATGACTCTGAAAAATGCCGGGGCGATGAAATACACCGTTGTCGTTGCGTCAACGGCGTCGGACAGCCCGGCTATGCAGTATCTTGCGCCTTATGCCGCCTGCTCGATAGCCGAATCGTTCATGCATGACGGCAGGGATGTGCTTGTGGTCTACGACGATTTAAGCAAGCACGCTGTGGCTTACCGGACGATGTCGCTTCTTCTTCACCGTCCGCCGGGAAGAGAGGCTTATCCGGGAGATGTTTTCTATCTCCATTCGCGGCTTCTTGAGCGTTCCGCCTGCCTGTCGGATGCCGAGGGCGGCGGGACAATGACCGCGCTTCCGATAATCGAAACGACCGGCGGAAACATATCGGCATATATTCCGACAAACGTCATTTCGATAACCGACGGGCAGATATATCTCGAATCGGAGCTTTTTCATTCGGGAATACGGCCGGCGATAAATACCGGGCTTTCGGTCTCGCGTGTGGGACGCGCGGCGCAGTACAAGTCGATGAGAAAGGTCTCGGGGCTGCTCAGGATAGAGCTTGCACAGTATAAGGAAATGGCGATATTTGCCCGTTTCGGGTCGGATATCGATTCCGGGACGAAAAAGACGCTTGAAAACGGAGAGCGCCTGACCGCGATACTCAATCAGGACAAAAACAAGCCGTATTCGCCGGGTGAGGAGGCGCTTCTGCTCCTCGGATACCGCAGCGGTGCGTTTGACAGCGTCGAGCCGCGGAACATGAAGGCGATGATACCGGTTTTTCTTGAGTATTTTGAAAAGAACTGCCCGGAGGTCGTTGCCGGGATAAACTCGGCTCACGATTTTGACGATGTTACGGCCGGGATGCTGAAGCCTCACTTTGAAAGGTGGGTCGGACTTGCTTAACCCGTCGGAGATAAAGGAGCATATAAGGGCGGTAGAGCAGACGCGGCAGATCACAAATGCCATGTACCTGCTTTCGACCTCGCGGATGAAAAAGACCGTCCGGATGATCGATTACAACGTGAGATTCATGGTCAGGCTCCGCGCGACGATGAAGGACATATTCCTGCATACCGGAAAGCCTATTCATCATCCGTATCTCGACGGTCATCCCGAGACAAAAAACTCGCTTTTCATCGTCATTTCCGGCGACAAGGGGCTTTGCGGGAGCTATCATTCTTCGCTTTTCGCCTTCACGGAGGAAAAGCTGAAAAAGCACGCTTCCCCGAACAGCCGGATTGCCGTCCTCGGCATAATGGGCGAGGAGTATTTCAGGCGGCACGGCAAGGAGCCGGATTATATCTGGCGCGGGGTCGTGCAGAAGCCCACGCTTTACGCGGTGAGGGTGATAACCGACACGGTTCTTGAGGAATACCGCAAGGGGCGGCTGGACAAGGTTTATGTGATCTTCACGCACTATGTCAATGCCGCGGTGCAGGAGCCGGTCATGATAAAGCTGCTCCCGCTGTCGGTCGAGAACCTGAAGGACGCTAAGGTGGAATACGATTACAGCGGAGACATTCTCTTTGACCCGTCGCCTGAGGCGGTGTTCGAGAGGGTAGTGCCGCAGTTCATCGTCGCGACGCTTTTCAATGCGATCTCGCAGTCGTCGGCATCGGAGCACGCCGCGCGGATGAACGCAATGCAGAGCGCGACGAAAAATGCGGACGAAATGCTTGACAGGCTGAGAGCCGATTACAATGCAAGGCGTCAGCTTGCAGTTACAAACGAGCTTTCCGAAACGGCAGCCGCCACGCAGGCGGTGGCGGG
>FR891193.1:23097-23971 GCA_000433515.1 Candidatus Colimorpha enterica
CGGGAAAGCAGATATAAGAAGTCAGGGATCGGGAACGGTTATGAACGAAATATCGGTAGGTACAGTAATCAGAATATGCGGACCGGTCATCGATGTCCGGATAGAGAACGGGGTCATGCTTCCGATCTATGCTCTTCTTGAGTGTGAGGACACCGGTCATCATATGGAGGTCGCCGCGCAGCTCGGAGCCGACACGCTCCGGTGCATTGCAATTGAGGCAACCGACGGTCTGCGGTGCGGGACGACGGTGAAGGGCGACGGAGAGGGGATAACGATACCGGTCGGCGACGGGCTTGCCGGACGTGTCATCGATGTTCTCGGCAGACCGATCGACGGGCTTGGTGAGATATCAGCCGACAAACGGCTTCCGATACACCGCGAGCCGGCCTTCCGATACACCGCGAGCCGCCGACGCTCTGCGACCAGAGACCGGTGTGCGACATACTTGAGACGGGGATAAAGGTCATTGACCTTCTTGCACCTTACGCAAAGGGCGGAAAGATCGGGCTTTTCGGCGGAGCCGGAGTCGGAAAGACGGTTCTTATCATGGAGATGATCCACAACATTGCCGTCGGACACGGCGGATACTCGGTTTTTGCCGGGGTCGGCGAGCGTTCGCGCGAGGGCAACGAGCTTATGCTTGACATGAAGCAGAGCGGGGTCATAAACAAGGCGGTTCTTGCCTTTGGGCAGATGAACGAGCCGTCGGGATCGAGGATGAGGGTGGCTCTTACCGGGCTTACCGCAGCCGAATATCTCCGGGACGAGAAAAAGCAGGATGTGCTTTTCTTCATCGACAACATTTACCGGTATGTTCAGGCAGGAAACGAGGTCAGCGCGCTTCTCGGACGGCTTCCGTCGGCGGTGGGATATC
>FR891193.1:23983-41475 GCA_000433515.1 Candidatus Colimorpha enterica
GGCGGTGGGATATCAGCCGACGCTGGCGAACGAGCTCGGTGAGCTTGAGGAGCGGATCGCCTCCACAAAGGACGGCTCGATAACCTCGGTTCAGGCGATATACGTGCCGGCTGACGACCTGACCGACCCTGCACCGGCTACGATATTCACGCATCTTGACGCGACGACGGTCCTGTCAAGGAGCATATCGGAGCTTGGCATATATCCGGCGGTCGATCCGCTTGCGTCGTCGAGCCGCGTGCTTGAGCCGGACATTGTCGGCAAGCTTCACTACCGGGTTGCAAGGGGCGTTCAGGAATGCCTTCAGAGGTATGCGGAGCTTAAGGACATAATCGCGATACTCGGCATGGAGGAGCTTTCGGCAGAGGACAAGCAGGCGGTGTACAGGGCGAGAAGGATCCAGAAATTCCTGTCCCAGCCGATGTCGGTAGCAAAGGCCTTCACCGGAGAGGAGGGGCGGTTCGTGCCGCTCTCCGAGACGATCGAATCCTTCCGTCAGATAATCGACGGGGAAGCCGACGATCTGCCTGAGAATGCTTTCTTCATGGTCGGCGGGATCGGCGAGGCGCGGGAAAAGGCAAAGACGATGGGAGCGTGAGTCGGGATGTCGGTATTCATGCTTGAGATACTTACGCCGAAGCGGCAGTTTTTCAAGGGGGAGGTCGAGGCTCTGACCTGCACTCTCCCCGACGGAGAGCTGACGGTGCTCAGGGCTCACCGCCCGATGCTTGCGGCGCTTGAGATAGGGAGCCTTAAGATAAAGTCAGACGGCGAGTGGCGGAATGCCTTTTCGTCCGAGGGGTTCATTGAGGTCCGCCCCGACGAGGTGCTTGTATTTACGCAGGACTGCGAATGGCCGGAGGAGATCGATGCCGTCAGAGCCGAGGAGGCGCGGGAACGGGAGCTTGAAAAGCTGAGGCAGAAGCAGAGCCTTATCGAATATCACCAGACCCAGATCGCGCTCAACCGTGCGATGGCGCGGCTGAGGGTGAAAAAGACGGTTAACTGACGGTGGAGGGTGAAAAACGCCGGGCGCTGCCCGGACCCGCTCAGAACCTTCTTGAAAGAAGGTTCTGAGAACTCCAAGAACTTTTGTAAAAAGGTTTTGGGTTGAGATTTGAGCGCATTTTCGCTTCCGGCGATTAATCAACAAAAAAACCGAATGAAAGGCGGTCAAATTGGTCGTCTTTTTTTTCTGTTCATCTTGAATGATGCGGCGGTTTGTGATACAATTAAAAGGTATGGCTTTAATGAAACGCCGATCGGTTCGGCGCTTCTTTAATAATGCGATCATGCCGGAGGTTTCAGAAACTTGAGTCAGTTTGAAAAAGAAATATGCAGACGCAGGACGTTTGCGATAATATCTCACCCCGACGCGGGCAAAACGACGCTTACCGAGAAGCTGCTGCTTTACGGAGGCGCTATACAGACAGCCGGCTCGGTAAAGGGCAAGGCATCCGACAGGCACGCCGTTTCCGACTGGATGGAGATGGAGAAGAAGAGAGGTATCTCGATCACCTCGTCGGTCATGCAGTTCGAATATGAAGGATACTGCATAAACATACTTGACACACCGGGACATCAGGATTTCTCGGAGGATACATACAGGACGCTTATGGCTGCCGACAGCGCGGTCATGGTCATCGATGCCGCAAAGGGTATCGAGCCGCAGACAAGGAAGCTGTTCAGGGTCTGCGCGATGCGGAACATTCCGATCTTTACATTTATAAACAAGCTTGACCATGAGGCGCGTGACCCGTTCGATCTTATCGACGAGCTTGAGCACGAATTCGGCATCGGGACCTATCCGATGAACTGGCCTATCGGCTGCGGAGTCGGGTTCAAGGGGGTATATGACCGGGTAAACCGGTGCATTCTTGCCTATGCCGACGCGCACAGGGGCAGGGACAGGCTTGCCTCCATCGAATGCGACATCACCGACACCGAAAAGCTGGATTCCCTTATCGGCGAGTATGCGAGAGAGGAGCTTACCGGGCAGGTGGAGCTTCTTGACGGCGCGTGCTTTGACTTTGACCTTGAAAAGGTGAGAAACGGAAAGCTCAGCCCGGTGTTCTTCGGCTCCGCGCTGAACAATTTCGGTGTTGAGACGTTCCTTGAGAACTTCCTCAAGCTGACGACATCTCCGCTTCCTAGAAAAGCGGGGGAAAGGACTGTCGATCCGTGCGACGACCGGTTCTCTGCCTTTGTTTTCAAGATCCAGGCGAACATGAACAAGGCGCACCGCGACAGGATCGCGTTCATGCGGATAGTTTCCGGCAGATTTGAGCGCGGAAACGAGTATATGCACGTTCAGGAGGGCAGGATGATAAAGCTCTCCCAGCCCCAGCAGATGATGGCGCAGGAGCGATCCATCGTTGACGAGGCATATGCGGGGGATATAATCGGTGTTTTCGACCCCGGAATCTTCTCGATCGGAGATACTGTCTGCGACAGGTCGCTTGATATCACGTTTGAGGGCATTCCGACCTTCTCTCCCGAGCGGTTCGCGCTTATAGAGCAGATCGACAGCATGAAGCGCAAGCAGTTTGCAAAGGGTGTCAACCAGATAGCCCAGGAGGGTGCGATACGGATTTTCTTCGAGCCGAATTCCGGTATGGAGCGGGTCTATGTCGGGGTTGTCGGACAGCTTCAGTTTGATGTGCTTGAATCGCGCATGAAGAACGAGTACGGCGTGGAATACCGTCTGTATGCACAGCCGTATACGATCGTGAAGCGCGTTCCGGAGGGGGTCGATCCGTCAAAGCTCTATCTTTACGAGGTGAAATGGGTGCAGGACGTCCGCGGGGAGAATTTCCTGCTCTTCACGAGTGAGTGGAGCCTGAGGTATACCCTTGAGCACAACGAGGGGCTGGAGCTTCTTGATTACGGGAGCAACGGATAAAATGTCTGAGACAAAAAACATAAAAATGACAGACGGACCGATCCTGAGTGCGGTCATACGCTATTCTCTGCCGATAGTTTTCGCGGGAATGCTTCAGATCCTTTTCAATGCAGCCGACCTTGCGGTCGTGGGGCATTTTGCGGGATCTGCGGCAACGGCGGCTGTCGGTGCCACCGGTTCAACCATCTCGCTTATCGTCAACACCGTCATGGGACTTGCGGTCGGCGTAAATGTTGTGCTTGCAAGAAGCCTCGGTGCGGGGGACAGGGAAAACTCAAAGAGGACGGTGCATACCGCGATAGCGGTCAGCGTGATCGCCGGAATTGCGGTCATGATCGTCGGGATACTGATATCGCGCCCGGCAATGGTGTATACCAGATGCCCGCAGGACGCGCTTGAGCAGGCGGTTCAGTATATGATCATATACTTCGCAGGCTCGCCGGCTATATTCGTCTACAACTTCGGAAGCGCGATACTCCGCACGAAGGGCGACACAAAGCATCCGCTGTACTATCTTACCGCGGCAGGGGTGTTCAACATATTTCTGAACCTGATTTTTGTCATTGTCTTCAGGATGGCGGCGGCGGGGGTTGCGCTTGCAACGACGCTGACGCAGTATCTTGCCGCGTTCCTCACGATAAGGTGCCTGATGCGGCAGGACGACGATTGCCGTTTCGTCCTCCGCGAGACGCATATCTGGAAGAGCCAGCTCATAGGTATAATCAGGTACGGGCTTCCTTCCGGGATCACTCAGGCGATGTACAGTATTTCGAACATCCAGATACAGTCGGCGATAAACGATTTCGGGACAAGCGCGGTTGCCGGCAACTCGGCTTCCTCAAACCTTGAGGGCTTCATTTCCTCCGGCATCGCGGCGCTCAATGCGGCAACGGTCGCCTTTGCCGGGCAGAACATCGGTGCAGGCAACAAGAAGCGCGTGAAGAAGGTCATATTCGTCTGCCTTGCCGTTTCGGTTGCATTTTCGCTTATCGCGGGATTTGCGGTGTTTTTCTTCAGCAGGCAGCTGATCGGTGCGATATATCTGCCGAAAGACCCGGAAGGGGTAGCCTGCGGCATGGTCAGAGCGGCGTTCATGATGACGACGATGTGGATATCCGGCGCCTTCCAGGTGGTGGGCGGCACAAATCAGGCACTGGGATATTCAACGGCAATGATGATAAATTCAATCATCGGCATCTGCGGCGTCAGAACGGTATGGATGCAGTGGTTCTATCCTCTCCGCAAGTCGCTTGAGATGATATACATCTGCTATCCGGTGACGTGGGCGATAATTCTTATAGCAAACACCGCGGTGCTGCTTTTTGCATGGCACCGGTACAGCAAAAAGGGAATGATAAAATAAGAAGGGCGGCGGTTTTTCATGAAATTCAGCGATCTTTCCGAGAAAAAACAGGATTCCGAGGAGATATACAGCGGGCGTCTGCTTCACGTTTTCCGCGACACCGTTGAGCTTCCGAACGGGAAGAACACAACGCGGGAATATATCCGTCACGTCGGCGCGGTGTGCGTTGTTGCGATCACCGACGACGGCAATGTGGTTGTTGAGAGGCAGTTCCGGTATCCCTTCGGGCGCGAGATCCTTGAGATCCCGGCGGGGAAGCTGAACGGAAAGGACGAGGACCCGGCGAAGGCGGCGGCACGCGAGCTGCTTGAAGAGACGGGTGCCGTTGCCGGAGAGCTTGTCAGCCTCGGTGAATTCTATCCGACTCCGGCATATTCCGACGAGGTCATCCATATGTTCGCCGCGCGGAAGCTCACCTTCGGCGATGACTGCCTTGATGACGACGAGTTTCTGAATGTCGGGCTTATGCCGCTTGACGGGCTTGTTTCGGAGATAATGTGCGGGAACGTGCCGGACGGGAAGACGCAGGCGGCGGTTCTCCGTGCCTTCCGGCTTTTCGGCTCCGGGCTTAAAAAATGAAGCGCAGATTTCAGAAAATACATCTTGAGATAACGGATGTCTGCAATGCCGCGTGCTCCTTCTGCCCCGGAACGGCAAGGGAGGCGCGGTTCATGTCGGATGATGAGTTTTCCTCCGTCCTGTCGGCGATCGAAGGCAGGGCGGAATATCTGTATTTTCACATAATGGGCGAGCCTCTTCTTCATCCGTCGGTAAGAAAATTTGCCTCTCTTGCAAAGCGGCGGGGCTTCCGTGTGATGATAACGACGAACGGGCTTCTGCATGAGGTCGGGCGGGAGCTTGTTTCCGACGGGAATGTTTACAGGATCGGAATCTCGGTTCATTCCTTTGAGGGCAACCGGTATTCCCTGACCGAAGAGGAATACCTCGACGGCTGTTTCGGTATCGCGGAGGCTGCGGCTGAGCACGGGACTATCGCGGCGCTTAAGCTGTGGAATTCCGAGGATCCTGAAGGAGAGAACTTTTCGGCGCGGGTCATGCGGTATGCGGAAGGGCGTTACGGCGGCGGATTTGCGAAGAACCGCAGCGGGTACCGGCTCCGCGACGGGATATTTCTTGAAACCGGGGAGCGCTTTATGTGGCCGGGACAGGGGCAGGTCAGCCCGGCGGTGTTCTGTCAGGCGCTGAGGCTTCAGTTCGGGATACTCTGCGACGGGACTGTCGTTCCGTGCTGTCTTGACTGTGACGGAAGGATGGCTCTCGGGAATATTTTCGGCACCTGCCTTGACACGATTCTGTCGTCGGAACGCGCCGCGGCGATGTATGCCGGCTTTACGGAGGGCAGAGCGGTTGAGAAGCCGTGCATGACCTGTGGCTTTGCATCGAGATTCTCGGGTAAAAAGTGATTTTTTGCCCGACAACTTTACAATAATTTCACCGTATCGACTTGATTGCCCGGAATTTTTGTGATAGAATCTAAACACCGCACAAAATGCGGACAAAAGGACTTTTTTCGGAGTGTATCATGAACTTCTGCAGCCCGGATTTTATATTTATATTTCTCCCGGTTTTCGTCCTTCTTCACGGAATGACAAAGGGTAAGTTACGGAATGCCGTGCTTTTCTTCGGCAGTATTGTCTTCTATGCGCTTGCGGCGGGGGGCCTCTATGAGTGGACGCTGCTGCTTCTGATAGCGACGGTGATGAATTATCTGTTCGGGCTTATCATCAACGAGACAGAGGGGCGGTACCGGAAGACGGTATTTGTCACGGGAATTGTTTTCAATGTCGCGTTTCTTGCCGCCTACAAGTATTCCGGGGCTTTCGTGTCGGCAATGCTTCCGCCTCTGCTTTCAAAGATCGGAGTCACCGGGGTTGAGCTTTCCGCAGTGGCGCTTCCGCTCGGGCTGAGCTTTTATACATTCAAAAACCTGTCATATCTGCGTGAGGTATACGACGGCGCGGTCGAATCCGAGACTTCATTCATAAACTACGGCGCATATCTTACGATGTTCCCGCAGATATCTATGGGACCGATACAGACGTATAAGGATTTCAGACCGTATCTGGATTCAAGGACAGTCACGTTTGACGGGATATCAGCCGGCGCCTCGGAATTCATAATCGGCTTCGGGCTGAAGAAGATATTTGCCGACCGCTTCGGCGGCGTGTGGAACGGCATCACCACGATCGGTTTTGACTCGGTATCAACGCCGCTTGCGTGGATGGGGATAATCACGTTCGCGCTTCAGCTTTACTTCGATTTTTACGGCTACTCGCTCATGGCTTCCGGTATCGGCGAAATGCTTGGATACAGGACCCCGCAGAACTTCAATTACCCCTATACCTCGCGTTCAATGTCGGACTTCTGGAGAAGATGGCACATGACCCTCGGCGAGTGGTTCAAGGAGAATGTTTATTTTCCCCTCGGCGGAAGCCGGTGCAGCCGGATAAAGCTGACAAGAAACCTGTTCGTTGTCTGGGTGCTTACCGGAATATGGCACGGGAGCACGCTGAATTTCCTTGTATGGGGGCTGTTCCTGTTCCTACTCGTGCTTCTTGAAAAGAAGGGAATAATCGATTTCATCACCGAAAGCCCCGTGCTTTCACGGATATATATGTTCTTTGCCGTGATATTCTCGTGGCTGCTTTTCAAATTGCCGACGCTTTCCGATGTCGGAATTTATCTGTCAAGGATGTTCGGCTTCTTCGGAAAGGTTCCGGAGGAGGTTTATGCGCTTGACTGGCTTAAATACGCGAAATCCACAGGTGCGCTCATCGTGATAAGCCTGTTCTTCATCACGCCTCTGCCGAGACGGGTCTATGAGAAGATAAAGAACAAGCCTTACATAGTTGTTCCGATCCTGCTTGCGGTATTCTGGTATTCCGTTTACCTTGCGGTGTGCGGGGCAAACGATCCGTTTCTTTACAACAATTTCTGATTCCGGTCAAAAGGAGATAATGATCTATGAAACGCCGTTCTTACACAGATCCGCGCGGTCAGCGGGATAACAGTGGCAACATATCCGGCGGGAGATATGCGCTTCTTGTCTGTCTGATAATCACCGCGCTGGCGGTTGTGGCAATGGGACTCTTCGTCCCGTCCGACGGGGCAAAGAATCCGATAGAGGCTTTCATGCTCTTTGCCCGCAACGGATTTAAGCAGGACTCCGACAGTCCCGGAGGCGGCACGGACGGCAGCGGCAGCGCTTCCGCTCCGTCGACCGATCCTGTGAGTGAGCCGGGAAGCGGCAGTGTGACCGGTACGGTGACGGCAGACGGGCCTTCCGGAGCGCCGACCGATACCGGAGTGACCGATTCTCCGACGACCGCTGCTCCGGAGGAGCCGATAAATCCGACAGAGTACTATAAGGACACTCTGTTCATCGGGGATTCAAGAACCGCCGGGCTTTATATCTACGGCAGGATAGAGGGAGCGTCGTATTTTGCGCGCACCTCCATGAACGTCGGGAACTGTTTCAACGGCTCGAAATCCGAGACGGGGACAGGCTCGCTCAGCCTTGAAGCGTATCTGAAAAAGAACCGGTTCGGCAAGATATATATCCTTCTCGGCATAAACGAAATAGGTTATTCTTATGACTGGATCGTGACAAGGTACGAAAAGCTGATATCCCGTCTGCAGGAGCTTCAGCCGGGTGCGGTCATTGTTATCCAGTCGAATATGCACGTTACAAAGGCAAAGTCCGACTCCAGCCCGAAAACGTTCAACAATACAAGGATAAACGAGCTGAACCGCCGCCTGTCGGGGCTTGCTGACGGGAAAAAGGTGTTCTATCTTTCGTTCGAGTCGATATTTGACGGAGCCGACGGGAATATGAATCCGGATTATTCCGGCGACGGCGTGCATCTCAAGGCGAAAAGCTATAAAATATGGAGAGACTATCTTCTCAGCGAAGGAATGCTCCGCCTGCCGGAGAATACCAATATCACAGTCATCACCAACCCCGGCTATTCCGGCGGGGACGACCGGACCGACGGAACCACCGACCGCGTTACCGAACCGCCGGTGACCGAGCCTCCGAAAACCGAACCGCCGGAAACAAAGCCTCCGACGACCGAGCCTCCGACAACCGAGCCTCCGACGACCGAGCCTCCGACAACAGAGCCTCCGACAACGGAGCCTCCGACAACCGAGCCTCCGATAACCGAGCCGGACGACGGTAGTTACTTTTCCGACGCGCTGTTTATAGGAGATTCAAGGACGGTCGGACTCAGCCTTTACGGAGAGATCAAAGGTGCGACGTATTTCGCAAAAAACAGCGCCACCGTTTACACCTTCCTGAACGGATATGAAACCGAAAAGCCGGATCCCAGAATGGGAGACAGGACGCTTTCGGAGGTGCTTGCCGGAAGAAAGTTCGGAAAGATATACATCCTGTTCGGCATAAACGAGCTCGGAGGAAGCGCACCGTCGGCTGTCAGGGGCGGATTTGAAAGGTTCGTTTCACTTCTTAAAGCCGCACAGCCGAATGCGAAAATCATAATTCAGTCGAATATGCACGTCACAAAGGCATATGAGGAGAAGTACCCGGTACGCGGAAAGGACAGAGTAAACGAGCTGAATTTGCTTCTTGCCGGACTTGCGAACGGGAAGGACGTGTTCTATCTCGGCTTCGAGACTCTTTTCGACGATGAAGAGGGGTATCTGCGTGAGGATTACGCGCGCGACGGTCTGCATATGCTTGCCGGAGAGCCGTATAACGTCTGGAGGGGCTACATCACCGAATTCGGTATGCTCTGAAACCCTGTCCGTTGCGCCGGTGCGGCCGGCAGATTGCCGGCGGACTTATATGAAAGGATCACACTATGATAAACGACAGAATTTCAAACAGCGGAAAATACAATGCGGTCAATGCGGATTTTGCGAAGGTTTTCGCATTTCTTGCCGGGATCGACGGCAGCACGGCATTGGGGAGATACGACATTTCCGACACCGCATACGTGAATGTCGCGGAGGGCGACACCGTACCGCGCTCCGAGGGCAGATTTGAGGCACACGATATTTATGCCGACATACAGTATATGATCTGCGGGCGCGAGGTCATCGATGTCTGCGATGCCGAGGGGCTTTGCGTAACCGTGGATAATCCGGCGGGGGACATTAAATTTCTTGCCGAACCCGCAGATTACGCGCAGGCATATCTCGGCGAGGGCTGGTTTGCCGTGCTTTTCCCCGGAGAAGCTCACAGACCCATGACGGCGCCTGACGGCATCCCGATGCACGTGAAGAAGGCTGTTGCGAAGATTAAGATCAACTGAAAAACTGCGTCCCGCACATTCCGGGGCGCAGTTTTTTTCAGTTTTTTCGTGATAGGTATTGCTTTTTATATAACGCTTGTGATATAATAAATCGACATCGGGAAAGGATGTATGTTTTTATGAAAAATCTGAGTAAAATTGTCTGGGGACTGGTTCTTGTTGCGGCGGGCGTGCTGTTCGGACTGAATGCGGTCGGAGTGACCGATGTAAAGGTGTTTTTCGACGGCTGGTGGACGCTGTTCATAATAATCCCGTGCTTTGTGGGGCTGTTTACCGGCAGTGACAGAACCGGAAATCTTATCGGTCTGCTTATCGGCGTTATACTTCTGCTTTGCTGTCAGGATATCATTGATTTCAGCGTAATATGGAAGCTGGTTCTTCCGGTCGTTGTGGTCATAATCGGACTCTGCCTGATTTTCGGCGGATTCGGTTTAAGGAGACGCAGGTTCGAGCTGAAAAGCAGCTCCGGGAATGTGTCAACCGGTTTTGCGGCATTTTCCGGAAAGACGATGAAGTTTGACGGCGAGGTCTTTCGCGGTGCCGAAATAAACGCGGTGTTCGGGGGAGTGAAATGCGACCTGACGAATGCGGCTTTTGAGGGCGACACCGTAATCAACGCGACGGCGGTCTTCGGCGGAGTTGATATAATCGTTCCTGCCGGGGTGAACGTGAGGGTCCGGTCGAATTCCGTCTTCGGCGGGGTATCTGACAGGAATCACGTGAATACTGACGGCAACCCGTATACGGTTTACGTCAACGCCACCTGTATTTTCGGCGGTGTGGATATAAAATGACCACGGGGCAGAGTGTTATCAGGTACTGCGCAATTGCGCTTGCAGTGCTGCTCAGCGTTACGATAATTGCCTCGGTCGTGCTTTCGATAGCCGGAGTGCTTTCACTGCTCGGCGGCAAAAGGGGGATCGGAGAAATGAAGACATTTGAGATCGGCGAAGAGGTAAAATCGCTCGACATCAATATCGGCGCGGCGGAGCTTAAGATTGTTGCCGGCGGGGAGTTCCGTGTGGAGAGCAATATCGGAAAGCTGACGGTGAGCTGTAGAAACGGGGTGCTTAAGATCTCGGAGAAAAGGCGTCTTTCGCTTTCATATGACGGGAAGGCGGTACTTAAGGTCTGCATACCGGAGGGAACGGTATTTGAAAAGCTCTCTCTTGATGCAGGTGCGGGAACAGTTGACATAGACTCTGTCTCGGCTGAGACTGTAAAGCTTGACCTCGGTGCCGGAAAGACGGAGATCGGAATGCTTGTTGCGACCGGAAAGGCGGAGATCGACGGCGGCGCCGGTAAGATCAGCGTGAAGGACGGCAGGATAAACTCTCTTGATGCCGATACCGGAGCCGGTGCCATGGACATTGCCGGCGTGCTTACCGGGACAAGCCGCATAAGCATCGGCGTCGGAAGGGCAGAGCTTACGCTGCGCGGAGGAGAGGACGCTTACCGGTTTGATATCGACAAGGGAATCGGCAGAGTTACCGTCGGCGGCAGGGAAATGTCCGACGGCGAGAAGTGCGGAAGCGGAGACAACCTCATTGAGATCGACGGCGGGATAGGGTCGGTAACCGTTACATTTGCCGACTGAAATACGGAATACAGCGGCTGTTAGGAAAACCTCGTGTTTTTTAACAGCCCCTTTCTTTTTCCGAACACAAAAGCGTTTCCGGCATAGAATAAAAACAGGCGGGCGGGATTGCCCGGATCGTCGGTTCTATGAAAGGAACGGTGGGAATAATGCCGGAAACAGTCACAAAAGGACGCTATTTTATCGGAGCAAACACGTCGGCAGGATTTGTAAATTATACGGACGAGATACTTTGCGGTCTTGATCGGGTCTACATAATCAAGGGAGGTCCCGGAACGGGCAAGTCTACTCTGATGAAACGCTTTGCAGCGTATGCGGAGGAGCGGGGGCATACGGTTGAGAGGTATTTCTGCTCGTCCGACAGCGATTCGCTTGACGGGGTGGTTCTCCGTGATGCGGGGACGGGAATAATCGACGGCACAGCGCCGCACTGCGCAGATCCGAAGTATCCGGGGGCACGCGAGGAGATCGTGAATATCGGCAGACTTTGGGACACCGGGCTGCTGCGCGGGCGGTTTGATGAGATAAAAACGCTGTGCGACAGAAAAAGCGGACTTTTTGCAACGGTCTACAAGTACTTTTCGGTCTGCCGCTCATTGAGAACCGAGAGGGAAAAGCTGGTCTCCGGCTGTGAAAAAAGCGATAAAGCCGAGGCTGCCGTGCACCGTCTGATGGAGCGCTTCGGACGCGGCGGCGGCTTCCGGCTGATCCCGCGTCAGATATCGGCGGTCGGGATGAACGGAGTGTGCAATTTTGGTACTTTTGCCGAAAACGCCGACGAGATCTGGCTGATAAGCGATCGGCGCGGAATTGCCGGAGATTTCCTCGGAGTGATGATAAAGGAAGCCGGGAGCCTTGGACTTGAGACGCATATCTCACGCGATCATCTGCTTGAGCCGGATGCCTTGTACTTCCCGGAGAAGCGGATTGCCGTTGTCAGCGACTGCGATGCGGGAAAGGCGACGCGGATAATCAACACCGACCGCTTCATCGACGGTGCGGGGCTTTCGGAGCACCGTGCAGCCCTGAGATTCCTGAAAAAACTCGAAAATGAGCTGTTCAGCCGCGCGCTTTCGCTGTTCGGGGAGATCAGAACCTGTCATTTTGCGGTTGAGGATATATACCGCGGCGCGATGGATTTCGGCGGTCTTGAGCCGGTGTTTGAACAGATCACGGCGGGATTGTGAAAAAAGGCAGCCTTTGCAGATCATGTGCAGGGCTGCCTTTTTTGTATGCGGCGGGGAAATGACGGCTCGGCTGCATAAATGCCGCATTTGGGGTTGACAACTGCGCTTTTTTGTGATACACTTGATTTGGGAGAGGAAATATTATTCAAATACGGGCTGAATTTTTGTCGCTTGAGACGTTTTTTCGGGCAGAGGGTGAATACCGGGTCGATCCGAATAATGACCCTATTGCGGAGAAAGGATAAATCATGTCAACGAAAACAAAAAAGATAATCACGATAGCCGGAATTATTCTGGCTTTGGTCATAATTGTTTCAGCGGTTCTTTTAGTGTCAAAAGAAGTTGTTATACGGACATACGAAATCGATTTTCCGGGCGAGGGCGGGGAAATGACTGTACTGAACACGACAGTCATATCCGCCGATGTCGAGTCGCTGGAAAAGCAGGTGTCCACTATGACAGGGTACATATACTGTGATCCTGTAATCACGGATTACAAAATTGTCGAGAAATTCGGGTTTGATATCGGTAAATACCACTACCCGGCTTTTGGTACGTTTGAAGAGCCGCGGCTTTACGGCGACATAAATGAAAGGCATATTGAGATCGACAAGTACGGTTCGTTCGTTTATAAAACGGGAGTTGAGGATACGTGGTTTGATATGCAGCTAAGTGACGCCGAGTGCATGAGCATAGCAAAACAATGGCTGAAAGAAAACGGTCTTCTGAATATGAATATCGACCCGTACTGGACAAAAGACGAGAGCAGGGTTACAACAAAAGGGGAAACTGTCGTTATTGCCAAAACCATAGTTTTTCATCTCCTGACGGACGACGGCTGTGGAATATACGGAAATTCAAGAGTCTCGGTGCGTGTGAACGGCAACGGAGAAATTGTCGATGTTTACTACCGCTGGAGAGAATACAAACGGAAAATCAAGGCTGACCTGATTTCGATAGAAGACGCACTTAAAAGAATTGATGAGCAGAAGGCATACATTTCGATGGAGAATGCATCGAAAGAGTTGAGGTTTGAGAGTGTTTCGGTTCATTATTGGGCTGAAGCAATCGATGTCGGAATCAAGGTGATGCTGCCGGTATATGTGTTTGAGGGAGAATCAACGACACAGGACGGCAGTGTGGAGGATTTTTCAATAACCGTTCAGGCAAATAAACTTAACTGAGACAGGTAAATATCAAACGAAACCTACCGGCAGACCTCAAAGCTCTGCCGGTAGGGTAAAACGGTGATAATATGAAAAAAGCAATATCTGTCATCCTGATGCTCATAGCAGCAATTCTCTCCACAGCCTGCTCCGGCAGCAAAATGTCAGCTCCCGAAGGAAGCACCTCCGCTGTCACAAAAGACCCTGACGAGCTCTTTGCGGAAAAGATGAGACAGCAGCAGTATGACTATTGGGTGACCTACGTTAACCCAAAGTCAAACGAAGAGATGAAAGCCTATGGCTATAATGACAACGGCGAACTGACTCTTCCGCTGTCCGAACTCAGGCACTGCGAGGAGATATTCCCTCAGAAGGTCTTATCACAGAGCAGAAAGCCCGATCCGGTTGCAGACAGGTTCAAACCCGGCAGCGTTGAATACGGTCATTCTGAGTATGGAATTGAGATAATCGGATATGTAACCGACCTTGTTTCTCACTGCGTGCGTGAAGAGAATATTCTCAACAGCGGACACGATGAAGAACTGCCGGGAATTCCGAAGCAATGGTATGTGATTTATAACGGTCATACAGAAACCAAAATCACGATTACCGGTGTTATTTCCGTCGGAAACCATGCTCAGGACGAAAATCACGATTACAGCTATCTCATCGGCAAGGAAATCACTGTTCGTCAGAACGGCTTTTGGTATTATGATGACAGCGGCGAACTGCGCAAGGACGGTGCAAACAGGCGTTACACGTATGTCCTTAAGCCGAACACGGAAGCGGTTATCGCCATCGATAAAATCGACAAAAACAATATGTTCTCTACCTGCACGACCGGCGCGGAAGCCTATGCAATACTGACCAATCAGGAAAATCCGTGCTACGTATATGACTTCTACCCCGCCACAAACAAGCAGGGCGAAAAGATAACGAATTCGGCAATGCTTGAGGAGTATTTCAAATCCCTCGACGAGGAATACGGCGGTCTTTACGACCCGTGGGGGAAGAAAAACGCGGTAAAAGAAAACCTCGCGCTGTAACCGCACGATAAAAAATCCCTTCCGGCAGAAACAAAGCTCTGCCGGGAGGGAAATATTAAAAGAGGCTTTAACAACCCGATGCTTTTGACAGCCCCTTAAAAAATGCCGGCGATGCTCCGGCATTTTTTTGTGAAGTCCCGGTCGGTTTTGCCCGTGGCTGAGTTCCGGCTTTCCCAGCGGCTGTGCAAAATGTGAATTGCGGCAGAAAGCCAATTTTTTTGCTGAAAATGCAGAAATAAATTCCACGGCAATCTCAAAAAACTCTTGACAATCCGCAAAAAACGTGATATAATCTGTAATGTATTTTGCTTTACACCTCCGGAGGCGATGAAATGTCAAAGGATCTCGGAATGTCGCTGCTTCTTGACTTCTACGGCGATGTTCTGACCGAGCCGCAGAGAGAAGCGATGGATCTGTTCTACAACGGCGATCTGTCGCTTTCGGAAATAGCCGAGGATGCCGGGATCACAAGACAGGGTGTCCGCGACAGGATCGTCAAGGGAGAAAAGATACTGACGGAGCTTGAAAGCAAGCTGGGACTTGCAAAGCGCTTCGGAAGCGTCGAAAAGGACGTTTCCTTCATAATCGGAAGGCTGCGCGGGATACAGGATTCCTGCGGGATTGACCTTTCCGATGTCATCGGCGCGGCAGAGGACATAAAGAACCGTTTTGTTTAACTGAGGGGAATATTCATGTTCCAGAATCTGACCGAAAAAATCAACGCCGCCTTCAAAAAGTTCAAAAACAAGGGCAAGCTGACAGAGGACGACGTAAAGACGGGAATGCGGGAGATAAAGCTCGCGCTTCTTGAGGCGGATGTAAACTTCAAGGTCGTCCGCGAATTCATAAAAAAGGTAACGGAGCGTGCGGTCGGAGCCGACGTTCTTGAAAGCCTTCTCCCCGCACAGCAGATCGTCAAGATCGTAAACGAAGAGCTTACGGCTCTGATGGGCGGAGAAAACGAAAAGATACACCTGAACTCCCGTCCGCCGACGGTAATAATGATGGTCGGTCTTCAGGGCGCGGGTAAAACCACCCATTGCGGAAAGCTCGCCGGTGCCTTCAGAAAGCAGGGCAGACGCCCGCTTCTCGTCGCCTGCGACGTCTACCGCCCGGCTGCAATAAAACAGCTCCAGGTCATCGGCGAACAGCTTGACATCCCGGTTTATTCCGAGGGTACCGACGTGTCCCCGGTCGAGATCGCAAAAGCAGGTATTGAGCACGCGAAGAAGCACGGCCACGATATCGTATTCATCGATACCGCCGGTCGTCTCCACATCGACGAGAAGATGATGGAGGAGCTTCAGAACATCAAAAATGCGGTCAGCCCCGACGAGATACTGCTTGTCGTTGACGCAATGCTCGGTCAGGATGCGGTCAATGTAGCCGAGACCTTCAACAATATGCTTGACATCACCGGTGTCATCCTGACAAAGCTCGACGGCGATACAAGAGGCGGCGCGGCGCTTTCGGTCAGATACGTCACCGGAAAGCCGATAAAGTACGTCGGTGTCGGGGAAAAGCTCGACGCGATCGAGCCGTTCTATCCCGACAGAATGGCGTCAAGGATACTCGGTATGGGCGATATGCTGTCGCTTATTGAAAAAGCCGAGGCGGCATATGACGAAAAACAGGCGGCGGAGCTTGAAAAGAAGCTGCGTAATTCCGAATTCACGCTTGAGGACTTCCTTGACCAGTTCAGGCAGGTAAAGAAGCTCGGACCGATGAAGGACATTCTTGCACGGGTTCCCGGAATTGACCAGAGCAAGCTTGAGGGCGCGCAGATAGACGAGCGCGCGATCGACAGGCTTGAGGCGATAATCCTCTCAATGACCCCGAAGGAGCGGCAGAAGCCCTCCATAATAAATGTTCCCCGCAAGAAGCGTATCGCAGCCGGCTCGGGAACGAAGGTAGAGGACGTAAACCGTCTGCTCAAGCAGTTTGACCAGACCTGCAAAATGATGAAGGAGCTGTCAGGCGGCAAATTCAGGCGCATGATGAAAAAGAGCAGGAAATTCCGCTGACACTGGCGCTTCAAAAAACGAAAACATGGTTGTGCAATGACTCAACTTGTTAAATAAAAACTATCTCTTATATATTTTCGGAGGAAAAGAAAAATGGCAGTTAAAATCAGACTCAGAAGAATGGGACAGAAGAAGGCTCCCTTTTACCGCATCGTCGTTGCGGATTCCAGATATCCCCGTGACGGAAGATTCATCGAGCAGCTCGGTCACTACAATCCCATGACCGATCCCGCCGAGGTCGTCATCGACGCGGAAAAGGCGGCGCAGTGGATAAAGAACGGCGCTCAGCCTACCGAGACCGTCCGTGCGCTCCTCAAGAAGCAGAATATCATCGGGTGATTATATGCCGGAGCTCAAGCAACTGCTCACGGATATTTCCCGTGCGATTGTTGATTGCCCCGACTCGGTGACTGTTGATGAACGTGAAGAGGGCGACACCGTCGTCTTTACCCTTCATGTGACCGAATCCGACATGGGTAAGGTGATCGGCAAGCACGGAAAGAACGCGAGATCTATCCGCGCGGTCATGAAGGCCGCTGCCGCTGCCGACGGGAAGAAATCCGTCGTTGACATTGCGGAATAAAAATCAGGCTGTTAAAAAACTCACTTTGAGCTTTTTAACAGCCTTTTTTCGTTTATTCAGCTCCGGCTCCGGCTTTAACTACCGGTCGGATCTTTTCAAGCAGCATAACGACCGGCGGGACTATCACTATCTGGCTGATGATCCCGGGGATCGTCTTTGTGATGTACGAGGTCACAAATATTCCGAAGGTGAACTTGTTGATGTATCCCAGACCGAGCAGAAGGAACTTGAATGCTCCTCCGGCTGCTCTGCCGGCGATCATCGCGCAGATCAGAGACACATAGATATACCCGACTTTTTTCGGGAGCTTTGCGTAGAGCACGGCGG
>FR891193.1:41526-46005 GCA_000433515.1 Candidatus Colimorpha enterica
CCCGCCATTGACACCGCTGTCGGGAAAAGCGGCGGCATTCCGCAGGTAACCGAACGGAGAAGGGGGGCAATCAAACCGACCGCAAGTCCGTATTCCCATCCGCAGACGAATCCGCAGATGAATACCGGGAGGTGCATGGGCGACAGCAGCTGACCCATCTCCGGGATCTGACCGGTCAGAAAGGGAAGCACTATGCAGAGTGCAAGGCAGAGCGCCGCACAGACAAGATTGTAGATTTTTCTGTTCATTGTTGGTTCTCCTTGTTTATCAGATACACAGTGTATCGGTTATTTGACTTATTAATAGAATGTTGCCACAGGGTCTTCAGGGGCAGCGGCTTTTCCGTATGAGATGAGCGTGAGAACAGGACCCTTTTTGCCGTAGAGCTTGCAGTATTTCACGTCTACCGAGGCTGTCAGTCTTATCCACTCTCCCTTTGAGATCTTATCGCTGTCCTTATACTCGCAGAGCAGACCGCTGTATGTGATGTCTGCGGCACAGCAGGTCATTATCTGCCGTCCTATGACAAAATTGCCCTTCGGGAGATCAGAGCCCTTCGACACCATTCCAAGGAAGGTGACCTTCTTTCCGTCATATGCCGGCATATTTTCCGAAAGGTCGCGGTACCATATGGCATAGTCGCGGTCGGCGATATCGATGACATCTGCGTTTATGTCAAACGGGAGCGGGTCGATCACCTCGTCGTACTCGAACGAGCCGTCGGTGCTTTCATAGATTATTTCGCATCTGCGGCTTATCGCACGGACGAGTTTGTGAAGCGCGGTTTTGTCGGTCGAAGCGTCACAGCGGTTGAATACCACAAGCTCGCAGGTGGACAGCTTGTCAACGGTGAGGTTTCTCATGTTTGCATTGAATATCTCAATTGTCTGCGCGTCGGCAAACATGATCTCCTGATAGATGAGCCAGCCGTCGGGGACTGCGTCGAAAAGCTCCGGCAGCAGCCACATACCGTTGTATTCGATTATGATGCGGTTTGCCGAGTGCTTTCTCTGAAGCGCGGCAAGCTTGTCGGGGTTGAGCTTTGATTTGTCGGTCAGCGTCTCGATAAAGACCTTATCGGAGGCAAAAAGCGACGGGTCAAGCTCCTCCTCGCCCTCCTCGAACTGAAGAACGAGGGTGACGTCCTCCGGCTTGAAAAAATTCGGGTCGGAAAGGGTCTCCTGAACGAATTTCGTTTTTCCCGCTTCAAGGAAACCGGTGAAGAGGTATACGGGAGTTTCCATCTGTTCTGTTCCTTTCTTAAGGGGTCAGTTGCAGCCGAAGAGCGCGGCGATCGCCTTCCTGTCGAGCTTTGCGCCGATGACGCAGAGCTTTCCGGTGACATCGGCGGCGCCGGTGCGGACGTTTATCTCGCCGGGAACGTAGTCGAAGTTGAGCCAGCTTCCGTCGGTTGCGGGGAGAATGCCCTTTGCGCGGAGAACGGTGCCGTATTTTCCGGTATCAAGCTCTCTCAGGCAGTTTTCGACCGTTTGCGCATCGAACTGCTTTGCGGTCTCAATGCCCCAGCTGGTAAACACATCGTCGGCGTGGTGATGTCCTTCGTGGTCATGGTCATGATGATGGTGGCACCCGCAGTCGGGATCGTCGCATTCTTCATCATCGTCGTCGTGATGGTGATGGTGGTGATGCTCGTGTTCTTCGTCATGATGATGGTGATGATGCTCATCCTCGTCATCGTCGTCATCGTGGTGATGGTGGTGATGGTGTTCGTGGTCGTCATCATCATCGTCGTCATGATGGTGATGGCATTCGCAGTCGGGATCGTCGCACTCGTCATCGTCGTCATCATCGTGATGGTGATGATGGTGGTGGTCGTGCTCCTTCTGCTCGGCAAGAAGTCTTTCAAGCTCGGCTTCAAGCGTGTTCTTCTTTTCCATCGTCTCAAGGATCTGCTTTCCGTCAAGTTCGTCCCACGGGGTGGTGATGAGGGATGCATCCTTATTGATGCCGCGGATTATCCCGACCGCCTCGTTCAGCTTGTCCTGAGATATTCCGGCGGTGCGGCTGAGTATGACGGAGGAGGCAAATTCTATCTGATTGCGGTAGAATTCCTCGAAGTTGCGCATATACATCCTGCACTTGGTCGCGTCGATTACGGTGGTGAAGGCGTTGAGCGCCATCCCGGGGACATCTGCGCCCTGTACGGCTCTTATTACATCGCTCAGCTTGCCGACGCCCGAGGGCTCGATAATGACCCTGTCGGGGCTGAACTGCTCCGCTACTTTTTTCAGTGCTTCGCCGAAATCTCCGACGAGCGAGCAGCAGATGCAGCCGGAATTCATCTCGGTGATCTCGATTCCGGCTTCTTTCAGGAATCCGCCGTCGATGCCGATCTTTCCGAATTCGTTCTCGATAAGCACCAGCTTTTCGCCGCAGTATGCTTCTTTAATCAGTTTTTTTATGAGTGTGGTCTTTCCGGCTCCGAGAAAGCCGGAGAATATGTCAACCTTGATCAATTGTTTATTCCTCCAAAGAGACGGTTACGTCTTTTTAACATCTCATTATATCACACTTTGCCGACCATTTCAAGCCGTCAGGGTAAATTTTTTGTTACGTATTGTAACACCGCGGCAGTACTGTTTTTCACATTAAAATCATTTGACAACCGCCGTACAAAATGCTATAATAACATATCGATACTGTCAGATAACTGTGGAAAGGCATAATGCAAAACGGGTAAATAATATGAAAAGAATGCTTTCGGCTCTCGTCGCGGCGGTCGCGGCTGTGTCTCTGCTCTCCGGATGCTCCGGAAATGCCGGCGACACCCTTCCGCCCGTGGTCACTCACGGCATACCAGACGAGAAGGTAAAATCAACCGTCGTTGCCGACGGATTCACCGTCGATATACATTCGACATATGCTGAAATAAAGAGCTACACCGGAAAGGACGTTTCGGTCACGGTGCCGGAATCCGCCGCCGGTGTCACGGTAAAGCTCATCGGCGAGGGCGCCTTCCGGAACAACGCGAAAATTGTAAAGGTCACCCTCCCCTCCGGGCTTATCTCCATCGACCGCTACGCTTTCGAGGGCTGTACCGCTCTTTCGTCGGTGGATTTCAATGACGGGCTTGAATCGGTGAACGATTATGCCTTCCGCAACTCCGGGCTTACGGTGCTGAATCTGCCGGACAGCGTTTCGACTGTCGGAAAATACAGCTTCTACGGCACAAAAATATCGTCGGTAAAGATCCCGGCAAGTGTCTCAAGAGCCGGTAAATATGCCTTCTACGGCTGCACGAACCTCAAAACGATAGAATTCTGTCCGCGCATGACCGAGATTGCCGAGAGAATGTTTTTCAACTGCACCGCGCTTGAGTACGTACTGATTCCGGAAACCGTCACCAAAATCGGTGAATATGCCTTCAGCTCCTGCACCGCGCTTGAAAAAATAGTCATCCCGGCAACCGTCACAAAGGTCGGCGAGGGGGCGTTCGTCGGGTGTGACAGGCTGACGATCTATGCTCCTGCCGGCTCGGAAGCTGAGAAAAACGCCGGAAACAACAATTACCGCTTCAGTGCCTGCGATTACCGCGCCGAGGCGGAAAAGAACTCCTGATATCGCGGAAAGAATGTAATGAACACAATGAAAAAGCCCGAGCTTCTCTGTCCTGCCGGAAACCCGGAAAAACTGAGCGCCGCGCTGAGATTCGGCGCCGACGCTGTCTACCTCGCGGGAAAGAGCTTCGGAATGCGCTCTGCCGCCGACAATTTCACGGTCGGTGAAATAAAGGATGCCGCCTCAGCTGCCCGGAAGCAAGGGGCAAAGATATATCTGACAGTCAACGTCATGCCTCACGGGTACGAATACCCGGCGCTGAAGGAATATCTGTATTCGCTCTCCGACACCGGGATTGACGGGGTGATCGCCGCCGATCTCGGTGTCATCGCGCTTGTCCGCGAGATACTTCCGGAGGTCGGGATACACGTCTCCACTCAGGCAAGCATTGTCTCCGCCGAAGCTGCGGAGCAGTACCGCAGGCTCGGCTGCTGCCGCGCGGTTCTGGCAAGGGAGCTTACCCTTGACGAGATACGCAGGATAAGAAAAGAAACCACACGGGAGCTTGAGCTTGAGGCTTTCATCCACGGCTCCATGTGCGTGTCATGGAGCGGCAGGTGCCTGCTTTCGAACCATTTTACCGGACGCGATGCAAACCGCGGTGCCTGCACCCAGCCCTGCCGCTGGAATTATCATGTCTATGAGATATCCGAGGAGACCCGTCCCGGAGAGTTTCTGCCGATCGAAGAGTCCGACCGCGGTACGTTCATAATGAGCAGCCGCGATATGTGCATGATCGAGCATATTCCGGAGCTTATCGAAAGCGGGATCGACAGCTTCAAGATAGAAGGCAGGATGAAGAGCGCCTATTATACTGCGGTCACCGCCAACACATACCGCATGGCGATCGACAGATATTCCGAAGATCCCGCCGGATATAAATACGACCCGGCATGGCTC
>FR891193.1:46045-49858 GCA_000433515.1 Candidatus Colimorpha enterica
GTCAGCCACCGCGAATACTGCACCGGATTTTATTTCTCGCCTCCGCCGGAGGATGCAAAGACGGTCACAATGCCGGGCTACGTGCGCGAAAAATCCTATATCGGAGTCATAGAATCCTACGATCCCGGAACCCGCCGCGCCGTTGCCGTCCAGCGCAACAAGATCTCTGCCGGTGAGTCCGCAGAGATAATCTCCCCCGGTCTTCCCGGCAGGCAGTTCACCGTTTCCGACCTGCGCGACGAATCCGGCGAGCCGATAGACTCCGCTCCGCACCCGAAAATGCGCTTTTCGTTCCCGGTTCCGTTCGCAGTCGGCGCCGGAGATATTATCAGAAGATAGAATTATTATTATCGGGGCGCTGCCCCGTACCCCGCTCAGGGTGCTTTTTTCAAAAAGCACCCTGAGAACCCTTAAAAACTTTTGAAAAAAATTATTTTTGAGGAAAGCAAAAGCTCCGCGCGGATAGCTGACTGACGGGTTTTGCCCCGAATACCGAATCTTTTTCCGCTGTGCACAACATCTCTGTTGTTTGGCTCTCCCGGCTTGCCCGTTACCCGGGGGTCTCACCCGGCTTGCCCGTTCTTCGGGGGGTCTCGGGGGGCGGAGCCGCATTGAGCCCCGGCTTTTGATTTCATCTCTGTCCGCCGGAGCAAATCGGGGCTCACTCAGCGGCGCAGCCCCCTGAGCGGTCTTTCTTTTTCTTAGTTTTTCTTTCTCCGAGAAAGAAAAACGGATAGGCTCTGAAGCAGTCGGAAAATCTCTGCAACCAAAACAAACCACACAATAAAAAACCAAAAAAGGACACACCCACATGAAAATCACAGTTCTTGCCGGGGGACTCAGCCCGGAACGCGATGTCTCACTCACATCCGGAACACTTATCGCAAATGCATTGAGAGCGCGCGGGCATCTTGTCGCCCTCGTTGACGTGTACCTCGGGACCGGACTTCCGGATGACCCCGACACCCTTTTCACAACGACACCCTCGCCGGAGGTCGCCGTCCCGGGAAAAGAGCCTGATCTTGAAAAACTGAAACGGGAGAGCGGCAACGGCGACGCGCTTATCGGCAAAAATGTCATAGAGATATGCCGCCGTGCCGACACTGTCTTTCTTGCTCTCCACGGCGCAATGGGAGAAAACGGTCAGCTTCAGGCGACACTTGACTGCTTCGGCATAAAATACACCGGCTCCGGCTATATCGGAAGCCTGTTGGCAATGGATAAGGACATCACGAAAAAGCTGCTTGTCGGCGGCGGAATTCCCACCCCGGAAAGCCTGACATTCACAAAAGCCGATTACAGCGAAGCCGAACTGCTTGAAAAAATCGGACTTCCCTGCGTCGTAAAGCCCTGTTCCTGCGGCTCGTCGGTCGGAGTTTCCATTGTAAAGACCGAAAAAGAGCTGTCCGCCGCAATGTCTGCCGCCTTCGCCTTCGAGGACCGCGTCCTTGTCGAGAAAAAGGTGACCGGCAGGGAAATGACCGTCGGCATCCTTTGCGGGAAGCCGCTCCCGCCGGTCGAAATAATTCCGAAATCCGGATTTTACGATTATAAAAACAAGTATCAGTCCGGCATGACAGACGAGATCTGCCCGCCGGATATCACGGAGGAGGAAAACACCGTTCTTGCGGAAACCGCGCTGAAGGTGGCAGGGGCACTGCGCCTCGGAACATACTGCCGCGTCGATTTCATCCTCTCGGGCGGCGTCCCGTATTGCCTTGAGGCAAACACTCTCCCCGGAATGACCCCGCTCAGCCTGCTCCCGCGGGAGGCAAAGGCAGTCGGCATTGAATACGGCGAGCTTTGCGAAATAATCGCGCTCGGCGCACTTGAAAAATGACAAAAAACGTCCTTCGGAAATAACTCCGAGGGACGTTTTTCAGTTGAAACCAATTCACGTATTTCTTTTTGATTCTTCTTTCTCCCTTCTTTCTTCTCAAGAAAGAAGGCGGGGCCCGGGGCAGAGCCCCGTATAAATTCTCACCCGAGAAGCGCTCTGTCGTTTGCGAATTCGGTTCCGGCGGCTTTTGCAAAGGCACCGAGGAGGGCTTCAACGGTGAGATTTTTCTTTTCCTCACCGGAGACATCAAGGATGACCCTGCCGGAATTCAGCATGATAAGACGGTTGCCGTGAGCAATCGCGTCCTTCATGTTGTGCGTTACCATGAGAGTCGTCAGATGATTCTCGGCAACAATGCGGTCGGTTATCTCAAGTACCTTTGCCGCGGTTTTGGGATCGAGGGCGGCTGTGTGCTCGTCAAGGAGCAGCAGCTTCGGCTTTTCCATCGCCGCCATGAGCAGCGTTACCGCCTGCCGCTGACCGCCGGAAAGCAGCTTCATCTTAGTGGTCAGCCGGTTTTCAAGCCCGAGTCCGAGTTCGGTAAGCGCGGCACGGTACTTCTCGCGGTCTTTTTTTGTTATTGCCCATTTCAGCCCGCGGCTTTTGCCTCTGCGGTCGGCGATGGCAAGATTCTCCTCCACCCACATATCGCCGGCAGTGCCCATCATGGGGTCCTGGAACACCCGCCCGATGTACTTTGCGCGCTTGTGCTCCGGGAGCTTTGTTACATCGGTGCCGTCGATTATGATCTGTCCGCCGTCAACCGGAAAGGCACCGGCAACGGCATTAAGCATCGTTGATTTTCCCGCGCCGTTTCCGCCGATCACTGTCACAAAATCTCCGTCGTCAAGCGTCAGGCTGAAATCGTTCAGGGCGACCTTCTCGTTGACCGTTCCGGCGTTGAATATCTTTACAATGTTTTTGAGCTCAAGCATTTTTCCGGTCTCCTTTCAGGTGAGGCTTTGAGAAATACTTACGTTTTACATAGGGAATGCCGAGGAATATGATGACGACGACTGCGGATAGCGCCTTCAGCAGGTCGGAATTCATTCCGAGGAGGATGACCGTCTGATATATCATATGGTAGATCACCGCGCCGACAACGACTCCGAACAGCTTCACGATGAAATTGCCGGAGATCTTCGATACAACAGCCTCTCCGACGACTACGGCGGCAAGGCCGATGACTATCGCGCCCTTTCCCATGTTGATGTCAGCCGCGTTGCTGTACTGTGCAAGCAGTGCGCCGGAGAGCGCGACAAGCCCGTTCGAGATCATAAGTCCGAGAACCTTTGCAAGGTCGGTATTTATGCCCTGGGCGCGGCTCATATTGGGATTGCTTCCGGTCGAGCGGAGGGATACTCCGAGTTCGGTTCCGAAAAACCAGTAAAGAAGACCGGCAACGGCGACCACGAACCCGAGCAGAATGAGGTTCGACACAAGCGACTCGGTGTCGAGGTTTGATATTAGCTTACTGTCCGAAACGGCGGTAAGCGCCACGTTCGCCTTGCCCATGATGATAAGGTTCGCCGACCAGAGTATCATCTGTGTGAGAATTCCGGCAAGGATCGCGGGAATTCCGAAAAATGTATGCAGGATTCCGGTAATAAGCCCGCAGAGAACCCCCGCAAGCGTTGCTATCGCGATCGCCGCCCATGCGTTCACGCCGGAGACGAGCAGAACCGCGCACACCGCCGCACCGGTGCAGATGGTTCCGTCAACGGTCAGATCGGCGATGTCGAGAATTCTGAATGTTATAAAGACGCCTATTGCCATGATGCCCCAGATCATTCCCTGAGCAAGGACTCCCGGCAGCGCACCTATCCAGTTTGCAAGTGTCATTTTTTCATCCTTTTCAGTATCGGTTTATCTTCTCTTTACCCGCAGATACCGGAGCCGCTTTTTACACGGCTCCGGTGTACGGTATTATTGTATTTTCAGGAAATCGGCTTGTAGCCGGCAGCCTCAAGCGC
>FR891194.1:0-8585 GCA_000433515.1 Candidatus Colimorpha enterica
TTTCTTTTTCTGAGTTTTTCTTTCTCCGAGAAAGAAAAACGGAGAGGCTCTGACGCTGTAGGTAAATCTCTGTCACCAAAGCAAAACCCTACAGTGAGCCTTCCCCTTTGAGGGGAAGCCTGAGAGAAAATCTCTGTCCCTGCCTTGCAATCTGTCTGACAATGCGTTATAATATTATTGAATACCTCCCGAAGGAGTCAGTATGCAGGATATCTCCACACGAACCTTTACAAAAAACGACAGCGGCTTTGTCTGCGGGCATTGCGGGAAGACTGTTCTTCCCCTCGGATATTCGTCGAGGAATCACTGCCCGTTCTGCCTGTGGTCGCGGCATCTTGACATCAACCCCGGCGACCGGCTTTCGGAGTGCGGGGGGCTTATGGAGCCGGTGTCGGCAGAGCCGGACGCCAAAAAGGGCTATGTTATCACCCATCGCTGTGTGAAATGCGGCGCGGTGAGGCGCAACAGGGCGGCGCTTTCCGGGGAGCAGAGCGATGATATACGGAAGATCATCCGGCTGACGGCACAGGGGAAACAATAAATTTACCGAAAGGACAAACAACACCATGTTCATCAATATCGGAGAAAAGATAAAGCTCCGCAGAGAAGAGAAAAACGTATCGCAGAACGACTTTGCCGACTATCTCGGCGTGACCTGCAAGGAGGTCGTGAAGTGGGAAAACGGCGAGCTGTACCCGGATTTCGAGCTTGTGCCGGTCATTGCAAACTACTTCGGGGTGTCTGCCGACGAGCTTCTCTGCATGGAGATGTTCGACAACGAGGACAAGATCAGGGAATACACCGACGGGTTTTACGAGAAGGTCGCCGCCGGAAACATCAGGGAAGCCGTCGACACTGCACGCGAGGGCATGATGCACTTTCCGGACGAGTTCCGGCTGAAGGTTCTGCTTATGTACGGCCTGTACCTGAGCTGCGACCGTCCCGCCGCCGTCAAGCACTACTCCGGGGAACTGCTCTCCATCGGGGAGGACATTCTTGCCCACTGCACCGACGACCCGATACGCCTTGAGGCAAAGCGCCTGCTCTGCCTGCACTACTATGAGGATCTCAACGACACCGAAAAGGCGCGTGAGATCGCGATGTCACTTCCGGGAAGAAAGATCTGCCGGGAGGATATGCTTCCGATAATCTCGGAGGGCGACGCTAAGCTGACGGCGATTCAGGAGAACATTTCGTCCTATACCTCCCTGCTTGCCTCTGCGATAACCTCCTACACCGAATGCGATTCTTCTCTCGGCGCAAGAGAGAAGATCGAGTTCTGCGAGATTGCCAAGAAGCTCCGCAAGATGATATACCCGAGCGGGGATATTTTCGAGGGCGCTTATGTACATATGATGCTCCTGCGCGACCTTGCGGTGCTTTATATGTCGGTGGACGAGCGTGAAAAGGCGCTTGACAACCTTGAGGAATGCGCGAAGTGCGCCGCCGATTTCGACGCGCTTCCGAAGTCGATGCCGCATATCTCGCCGCTTGTCAACCGGCTCAGATTCTCAAGGCAGCAGCTCCAGATACCCTCGAAGAACAAGAAAACGCCGCTCCGCGACATATTCTTGAACGAGATAATCGCTCTTGCCTGCTTTGACCCGGTCAAGTACGACAAGAGGATATCGGAGATATGTTCGGTGTTCAATAACTGATGTGCCGGTCTGCAAAGGCGGAGGACGTTTAATGCTCCGCCTTTGCCCTTGACAAAAACCGCTGTATGTGATAGAATAATACAGCAATGAACCCGGAAAGGAGTCCTGTTATGGCTGAGAAAAAACAGTCGCGGATCATCGCGCAGAACAAAAAAGCATATCACGACTTCTTTGTCGAGGAGACCTACGAGGCGGGAATAGAGCTTTCCGGCACCGAGGTCAAATCGCTCCGGCGCGGGAATGCCAACCTCAAGGATTCCTTCTGCCGGATAGAGGACGGGGAGATCTTTGCCTACGGCATTCACATAAGCCCGTATGAGCAGGGAAATATCTTCAACAAAGACCCCCTCCGGGTGAAAAAACTCCTCATGCACCGCAGAGAGATAAACAAGCTGTTCGGGCTTGTCAGCCAGAAAGGCTACACGCTCGTGCCGCTCTCGCTGTATTTCTCGGGCTCGAGGGTGAAGGTGCAGCTCGCGCTCTGCACCGGCAAAAAGCTCTACGACAAGCGCGAAAGCGACGCAAAGCGCTCCGCCGCACGGGATATCGACCGCGCGATGAAGGGCGACCGCGGCGAATGATTTACGGGGACGTAAAGGTTTCGACGGGGACTCTGAAGCAGGGTAAGCGGGCAGAGCCGGGACAATCTCTTTAAACTGTTCCAACCTAAATTTAAACGCTAACACTGAATTAGCTGCTGCCTGAACGGCAGTGACGCGGACTTAAGCTCCGCCCGTTCATCCGGAGAGTACTGCGGCTCCGGAATGAGCGTCATCAAGCAGTGAACGTGCGCGGTCAGTTCGTCCTTATAGCCGCCACGGATGAAAGGGCTGCTCCGGAAAAGCTTCGCCGGCTTGGCGACTCCGGGGGAGATCAGTAAGCCGGATACGCCCGAAGAAAGCCCCGCGGATCGGTTTTCGGACGCGGGTTCGATTCCCGCCGTCTCCACCAATTGAACAAACCCGCGTATCTGCTGGATACGCGGGTTTTTCCTTGTTTTATCGGGGGCTGTGGGAGTTTTGAGTTTGATTCTGTGGTCTCGCAAATGAGACGTCAGAATCGTATTTCAGACTCAAATCTGTCACGAATCTGTCACGGAGCCGACCGGGGTCAGGAGCGCGGCTATCTTTGAATGATAGCATTCCGCGAGGGAGGGCTGTCTGCCGGTTATGGTCGGGAGGTTATACTCTATCGACTCAAGGTCGAAGACCATGTCCTCGTCTCCGGAGATCTCTGACTCGACATCGGAGAGCTTCTGCTCCGCAAGGCGGAAGCAGCCGGAGAAAGCCGCACCGGAGCCGTGCCGCTTCATTCAGTCATCGGTTCTGAAATATGTTGCACCGGCGGGCATACCGGCACTTCCGACAAGATTCAGATCACTGCCGAATACCATATCGAATATCCCGTTGTAGGCAATTCCGCAGATTTCCGTATCACTTTCTATCGTCACAGTGTCTTTTCCGGTGATTCTGGCGGTGAAGGTCAGCGATCTGTCCGGAATGCCGTCCTTCCCGCAGAGGGTAAATCCGAGGACATCCTTTCCCCCGTCCGAGGCGGCAAGCCCGTCACCGACGTTCCGGTATGTGATAACCGCAGTCCTTCCGTCTTCGGAGAGGGTTACCTTACCGGCAATCGGTCCGGTTGCTTCATAAAGAGGAGCTCCGCTTCCGTTTACCGACGCGATCAGCTGCGCGATACGCAGTGCCTGCTTATCCTTGATGTTCGGGTGGAGGCTGTTCCAGAAGGAACGGTCGCTGAAAAGATCGCAGGAGACTGCCTGATAGCAGCTGTCAGACTCTCTCTGAACCGTTCCCATAACCGAACGTATCAGCCCGAGATCCAGGTATACCCACTCGGAATCGGCGGGGAAGCCGGCGGGGCAGTCGAACAGCGGCGGGAACTCAACGTAGAATACCGGGAATTCCGGATTTACGGTGTTGTGCGTTCCGCGCATATATTTTATAAGCTCCCCGAAACAGGCGGGATATCTGAATGCGTTATCCGGCGTGAGGTCGCTCTCTCCCTGATACCAGATAAGCCCGGCAATCGGGTATCTCTCAAACGGGTACATATAGTGATTGTACAGATACCGTCCGGCATCGGCGTTGACTCCGGTCGTGACGTAGCGGTCGGTCTCCGGGTCGTATGTATCGGTCTTCATCCTGTCGGCGGTCTGATTGTTCATGAACGCGCCGAGCGGCTGACCGTTTCCGTCGATTTCTATCATCCCGACAGGGACGCGTCCCCCGGAAATCCGCACAAGCTCAGCCGCAGTCAGATAGCCTATTGCGGAAAAGTCCCTGATTTTTTCATATCCGTCGGCACGGCGCCACTTTTCGCCGGACATCACCTGTTTGCAGACCTCGGTCGTTCCCCTGCGCGGATAACCATCGGTCTGGGTCAGCGAATTTTAATGCAGGCGTATCGGCAGACTGTAATCGGGCGAACCCTTTTCCCCTTCCGGAGAGATCCCGGCATATGCAAAATGGGTCTCAACGGTATACGCGCAGTTCGACTGTCCGGTGACGATGTAAACGTCTCCGACAAGAACGTCCGAGAAAACCGTTTCGGTCCTGTCCGTGAAGATACGCATATCGTGACCGGCATCGGCAACGGGCTCTTCGACCGGCGGGAAAACAAGCTCCCACTCCCCTCCCGAGATAACGGCGTCTGCCGTCATTCCCATGAAGGTGCCGGATATACGCCTGCCGTTCTGACTTTCGTCCGCCCAGCCCCATATACGGATATTTTCGCCGCGCTGGACGATCATGTCGGAAGAAAAGACATCTGATACCGAAAAGCCGTCCGCATACTGAGCAGTCGCCGCGACCGGCTTTTTGTTCCCGCCCCCGCAGGAAGAGAGCATTGCTGTCATCAGCGCGGCGGACAGAGTGAACACACGCCCGGTCCGGCTCATAATAACCGCCCCCTTTTCGGCACAAGCGCGATATCTCCGATCGCAACGGTCGGGTACGACTGATTTTCGATGTCAAAAAGGAATTCGGCTTTTGTCACCGTATCGGCGGCTTTCAGATGAAGCGGAACGGTGCAGCAGATGATTCCCGTCCCCTCGCCGGCGTCGGAAAGGTCGGCTTTTATGAGCTTCTCCTTTATCGCATCACCGGAATTCAGGGTCAGCTTTACCGTGACGCCGATCTCCGGGCGGGCGTAGATGTCGAATTTCATGGCTGAATAGCGGTGAAGGTCAAGCGGCATCGCCTTTTGTGCCTTCACGTAAAAGCCGCAGGACTTTGCGTCGGCGGAAAGAAGTCTGACCGCGCGGTATGCCGGGTCATGGCAGAGCGATGTTCCCGGAAGCGGGAATCTTACGGGATAACAGAAGGCGTTTGCTTTCGGTCCGCCCTCAATGAGCGTGAACTGCGAGTCGCGCCCGGCGAAGAGCCACGGCTTTATCGGCGCGAACACAGGTTTGTCCCGCTCGGTGGCAAAGGGTGCGACCGGAAGATTGCCGCAGAACAGGTTTCCGTCGTTCTGAAGATCGGACATCTGATAGCAGACGGCGGAGGGGGTCGGAATATGCTCCGCAGAGACGCGGACGGCGGTTCTTGATATTATCACGGCATCCGCAGGGACATACACGCCGTTTTTCGCCGCGATAAAGAAACCGTTCAGCCTGTCGCCGGTGTGATACAGCTTTTCACCGCAGGTGCTGAAATGAAGCTCCAGCGCGCCTTTTTTCCTTACGCATTTTCTTATGTGCGCGGCGGAGCTCATGCCCTCGCCGCCGTAGGAAACGGCAAGCATGACCTCGCCGAGCCGCTCTCCGCAGCCGTACTTATTCGTCGGGTGTATCGGGTTGTAATCGTAGTAATACGACCATTTTGCCGGGAGGTCGTGTATCGGAACGGCGGAGATCTCCCCGTTTTCCGCCGCCGCGTCGGAAATGCCCTCGTTCACGTATCCCATGCGCACCATCCCGTCGTCGCCATATATCCACGGGTAGAGAAGCGAACAGATAAGCGGGAATTTCCCGTCAGGCTCCCCGAAACGCGCGCGGTACTCGCGGTGCAGGCAGAATACCGCCTGTTTATAGCACTCGCGGAAGACCGGGTCGGCTCCGGTGTTGCCCTCGCCCTGATACCAAAGCATCCCGCGCGTCTTAAGCCCGCCGAGAGGGGCGATTACCGAGTTGAAAAACACCGAGTTGTGGTCGTAATGGTCGCGGCAGTCTCCGGCTCTTTTGTCCGGATATGTATAATGCCCGGTTTTTATAAGGTACTCCTTCATCTCCCCGTCGGTGACGGAGAGGGGGAGCCACGTTTCTATCGACGTTGCGCCTATCGAGGTATCGACAAAGCCGACCGGAATCGGGCATCCCTCGCTCTCAAACCGCTCGGCAAGCACAAGGCAGGCTGCGCACGCGGCGGCAGAGGCGTTTTTCGCGCCCTCGCGGTCGTATGAACCGCTCCATTTCCCGGGGGTGTCGTATGCCTCGGTGAACGGCGGGTTTTCAAAGGAATCGCAGGCGGTGGTGAATTTATAGAAGCGTATGCAGTGCTTCGCCGCCGTGTCAAGAAACTCCTCCCGGTTCTCCATTGTCCAGTTCGGCATTGCCATGTTCGACTGCCCCGCAGTGAGCCAAAGCTCTCCGAAAAGGATATTGCTGACGGTCACCCTTTCATCCCCGCAGGTGACCTCAAGCGAGTATTCGTCAAACGATGCCGGTTCGCCCTGAATCGGAACCGAAAAATGTCCGTCACTCCCGCACACGGCTTCCGCAAATCTCACTGTCCTTCTGCCCTGCTTAAGCTCCGCGCGGACGGTCTTTCCCGGCTCTGCCGTGCCGCGGACATCCGTAACGGCACAGCAGAGCAGCAGCGCGCCGTCGGAATATACTGAATTCAGTTTCATGATAAAATCACCTTTCGGTTTTCTGCGGTTATTTCACGAGCCAATTTTATCACACTTTCCCCTCCGTGTCAATGACCGCGCAAAAAAACGCTTTAGTGATTTTGGGGGGAACGCCGGGCTCTGCCCGGACCTGCCAAGAAAACTTTTTGAAAAAAGTTTTCTTGGAACTTTCAAAAACTTTTGTAAAAGGGAATCATTGTTTTTGATGGTGCCTCTTGCGGCAGTACACTGAAAATCGAAGTCTGTCTTGATTCAGAGACGCAAACCCGACAAATTGTTTTTAGTTCAAAAGTTTTTGGGGGTTCTCAGGGGACTTTTTTCAAAAAGTCACCTGAGCGGGTCCGGTCCGGGCAGCGCCCGGCGTTCCTCACCCAATCGCCCCGCTGCTTTCGCTGAGTCCGAAGCTGACGGCGATGGCTTCGTTGACGCGATCCATGAGGGAATCGTCGAGATGACCCATTTTTTCGCGCAGGCGGCGCTTGTCGATCGTCCGCACCTGCTCGAGGAGGATGACGGAATCCCTTGCAAGCCCGCCGCCGACCGATGATGTATGCCCGGTCACATCTATGTGAGTGGGGAGCTTTGCCTTGCCCATACGGCTGGTTATTGCCGCCGCAATGACCGTCGGGCTGTAACGGTTGCCTATGTCGTTCTGAATGATAAGCACCGGGCGCAGTCCGCCCTGCTCCGACCCGACGACGGGGCTCAGGTCGGCATAAAAAATGTCTCCGCGTTTGCACGTCATTTGTCTGTTCCTTTCAGGGGAGGAGCCGGAAAGACTCCTGACCCTTATGTTTTTCTTTTCCTTATCTGTTAACAGTATTCTCCGCCTGCGCCGCGATAATTCGCGGACGGAAAAATTTGTCCCGATATCATTTTACGCCGGAAAGAAAAAACCGTGACGGTTGCAAAACCGCGCGCGGTGTGATAGAATGATAGTATAAAAAACAGTCGGGAGAAAAATCATGTCGGAATACGGCAATAAATTCTGTATTGAAGAAAAATCCGGAGTTCCGCTTATCGGATGCCGGGAGATACCCTTTCCTCACGGGTTTTCGACGCGGCTCGGCGGGGTGAGCAGTGAGCCGGGGTACGAAACGCTTGACCTCGGAGCCGGGCGGGACGAAGCGGCGATCAACGAAAACCGGAAAAGGTTTGCCCGCGCGCTTTCCGGGAAGGACGGAACCCCGCTTGTTTCTGCAAGGCAGATACACTCGGCAAAGGCGGTTTATACCGACCGCCCCGGCGGAGAATACGAATGCGACGCATTTGTGACCGACGTTCCGGGAATGATCATCGCGGTAAAGACCGCCGACTGCGTGCCGATACTGTTCTGCGACCCGGAAAACCGCGTTATCGGAGCGGCGCACGCCGGCTGGAGGGGGACTGTTTCGGGAGTTGCCGCGTCCTGCCTGCGCGAGATGGAGAAGCACGGCGCCGACCTGCACAAAACCGTTGCCGCGATCGGTCCGTGCATAAAAAGCTGCTGTTATGAGGTTGACGGTAAATTCGTTTCAGCCGTTTCGGCTTCTGAATTTGCCGGGATCTGCATGAAGCACATAACCGGAGCCGGGGAACACCGCGCCGACCTTCAGCTTATGAACCGGGATATCCTTATTTCCTGCGGAATTCCGTCGGAGAACGTGCATATAAGCGGATTCTGCACCTTTTGCGGCAGTTCTCTCTTCTTCTCTCACCGTGCCGGACGGGGCGTGAGGGGGCTTATGATGTCGGGGATAATGCTTTCGTAACTTATCCGGTTCTTTTTGTCCGGACACATGCGGTTTTTTGGTAAAAAAGCACGGGAATTGCGTTATGAACATTTGACATTTTGCCATAAACGTGGTATAATTCTAATAGAATGATACCGTGCAGGAGAGGAGAGCGGAGATGAACCTGAAAGAAGCCGAAAAACTGTTTCTCGGAGGCTGTTCCGATGACGCATACAGATATCTCGGCGCACATCCCGCGGAGAACGGGTACGTTTTCCGGGTATATGCACCGAACGCAAGAAGCGTGCGCCTTGTCGGAGATTTCAACGGCTGGGACACGACA
>FR891194.1:8728-17559 GCA_000433515.1 Candidatus Colimorpha enterica
CGACCCCTTCGCCTTTCACACCGAAACAAGACCGGGCACGGCGTCAAAGCTGTTTGAATCGCAGTTTTTGTGGACGGACGGAAAATATCTCTCTGCGGCGGCGGAGCAGAACCCGCTGAAACGTCCGGTCAGTATTTACGAGGTTCACGCGGGGTCGTGGAGGCGGTATCCCGACGGAAACTGTTTTTCCTACCGCAGGCTGGCGGACGAGCTTGTGCCCTATGTCCTTGAGATGGGCTATACGCATATAGAGCTTATGCCGGTTGCGGAGCATCCGCTTGACGATTCGTGGGGCTATCAGGTCACGGGGTATTACGCGCCGACGTCAAGGTTCGGCACTCCCGACGATTTCAGATATTTTGTCAACCGCTGTCACGAGGAGGGGATAGGCGTCATCCTTGACTGGGTGGGTGCGCATTTTCCGAAGGACGGGTGCGGGCTTTACGAGTTTGACGGCACACGTCTTTTCGAGCCGAAGGACAGCCTCCGCGCCGAGCATCCCGAATGGGGAACGAGAAATTTCGATTACGGCAGAAACGAGGTGCGGTCGTTCCTCATCTCAAACATCTGCTTCTGGCTGAGGGAATATCATATCGACGGCATACGCGTCGATGCGGTTTCGTCTATGATATACCTCGATTACGCAAGAAAGCCCGGCGAATGGTCGCCCGACAGAAACGGAGGAAACATCAACAGCGATGCCGTTTCGCTTCTGCGCGACATAAACAGCGCCGCCTTCCGGGTGAATCCGGGGGTCATCATGGCGGCAGAGGAATCGACGTCGTTTCCGATGGTGACAAAGCCGCCGTATGACGGGGGGCTGGGCTTCAATTTCAAGTGGAATATGGGCTGGATGCACGACACGCTTGATTATTTCTCCGCCGACCCGCTGTTCCGGAAAGGGATTCATGAAAAGATCACCTTCCCGCTGACATATGCGTTTTCAGAGAATTTCATTCTTCCGCTTTCACACGACGAGGTGGTTCACGGAAAAAAGTCGCTGATCGCAAGAATGCCGGGCGACTATGCCGACAAATTTGCCGGTCTGCGCGTCCTGTTTGCGTGGATGTTCGTTCATCCCGGCAAGAAGCTCAGCTTTATGGGCAACGAATTCGCGCAGTTCATCGAATGGGACTTCTCAAAAGAGCTTGACTGGTGTCTGCTTGCCTATGACCGGCACCGGCAGATGCGGGAATGGGTAAAGGCGCTCAACCGGATGTATCTTACCGAGCCGTCGTTCTATGAAAACGATTCGGGCTGGGACGGCTTCAGATGGCTGAGAGCCGACGACAGAAGCACCGGCGTTATCGCCGCCGAAAGAATGTCGCAGACCGGACGGCGGATCGTCTGCATACTCAACCTCTGTCCCGTGGAACGGAAGGAATGGCGGATAGGTATACCGGAGGCGTGTACCCTCGGTCTGCTGCTCTCCGATGCGGAAAAAAGGTTCGGCGGAGAGGGAAACCTTCAAAAACGGATAAAGACAGTGCCTGTTCCCTGTGACGGATTCGGAAATTCCGCTCTGTTCGATATCCCGCCGATGTCCGCGATGTTTTTCAGAATGTTATATATCAAGGGTTAATGGATGCGCCGGAAACGCAGCCCGGTGCATTTCTGAAACAATAAAGACTGAAAGGACGCTTTGCCAATGGTATTCAGAAGAAAAGAGTGTATCGCCATGCTCCTTGCGGGGGGGCAGGGCAGCCGGCTCTATGTGCTTACCGAAAACACCGCCAAACCCGCCGTGCCGTTCGGGGGAAAGTACCGGATAATCGATTACTCCCTGTCGAACTGCGTAAATTCTGGCATTGACACCGTCGGAATTCTGACCCAGTATCAGCCGCTTGAGCTGAACGACTACATAGGAAACGGCCAGCCGTGGGACCTCAACCGCAACTTCGGCGGGGTTCACGTTCTTCCGCCCTACACAAAGACCAAAAACAATATGTGGTACAAGGGCACCGCGAACGCGATATATCAGAACATACCGTTCATCGAAAGATATAACCCGGAGTATGTGCTGATACTTTCCGGCGACCATATCTATAAGATGGATTACTCCCTCATGCTTGATTTCCACCGGAAAAAGGGCGCGGAATGCACCATTGCCGTCCGGACGGTCCCCATGTCCGATGCATCGAGAATGGGCATAATGAGCACCGATCCCGAAATGAGGATAACCGAGTTCGAGGAAAAGCCGAAGGTGCCGAAGAGCAATCTTGCCTCTATGGGTGTGTATATCTTCAACTGGGATATCCTGAAAAAGTATCTTGTCGCCGACGAGGCTGATCCGCAGTCGTCGAACGATTTCGGAAAGAACGTCATACCCGCGCTTCTCAATGACGGAAGAGGACTTTATGCTTACACGTTCGGCGGCTACTGGCGCGATGTCGGAACGCTTGACAGCCTGTGGCAGGCGAATATGGATCTTCTTGACCCGTCAAAGCCGGTCGATGCCGGCGCGCCGAAGGGCTTCAGGATATACGCGCGGAACTATGCCCAGCCGCCGTCTGTCATTGCAAAGGGCTCCGACGTCAGAAACTCCTTTGTCGCGGAGGGCTGCGTCGTTTACGGTCATGTCGAAAACTCGGTCATTTCCACCGGGTGCCGCATTGCCGAGGGTGCCGTTGTGACCGACAGCGTCGTCATGCCGGGTGCAGTCATCGGAAAGGGCGCCTGCGTCAGGTACGCGATAATCGGCGAAAACTGCCGCATTGGTGAAAAAGCGGCCGTCGGGGACACCGACGACGGAACAAAGGACTGGGGCATTGCCGTTGTCGGAAGCGGAAAGAATATTCCGGAAAACGGATGCGTCAGACCGAAGGAAATAATCTGAGGAGGAACGGCAAGTGAAGACCGCAGCAATAATTTTTTCGGGAATATACAACGACGGGCTTGATTACCTGACAAGGAACCGCACTGTCGCGTCGCTCCCCTTCGCCGGGAGATACCGTCAGATTGATTTTATCCTCTCCGACATGGTCAACTCCGGAATATACGACATCGGGGTCATCACGAAATACAACTATCAGTCGCTGATAAACCATCTCGGCTCCTGTCAGGACTGGGATCTCAACCGCAAGCGCGGCGGACTTATGCTCATTCCTCCCTTTGCGTCGGGAGATTCCGGGGGCTATCGCGGGAAAATCGAGGAGCTCCGCGCCGCACTCCCCTTCCTTGAGCAGAAAAATGCCGATTATGTGATCCTTTCCGACACCGACACGATATGCAGCATCGATTTCAGAAAGGTCATCGATGCGCACACGGAATCCGGCAGGGACATGACAGTCGTCGCAGCGCCGGCTGCGGAGAACGAGACGACCGCCTCCGAGCTTGTCATCGATTCCGCCGACGGATGCACTCCCGACGGCATTTACCTGAACTATGCCGCGCGGAAGGGGCAGTATTCGGCTCTCGGAATGTACGTGATACGCCGCGACGCGCTTATTGAGGCTGTCACCGCGCTTTCGGCAAAGGGATTTTACCATCTCGAACGCGATTTCATCCAGCAGGGCTTCAACCGCGGCACACTTACCATCGGTATGTACCGCTTCGACAGCCTTGTGCTGAAGAACCGCACGATACTTGAGTATTACGGCAACAGCCTGATGATGAAGGACGAAAACGTCAGAAATGCCATCTTCCGCCCGGAGGCGCCGGTGTATACCACTGTAAGGGACGAGGTCCCGACCTTCTACGGCGCGGATTCGTCGGTTTCCGACTGCCTTCTTGCCGACGGCTGCCGGATAGAGGGAAAGGTCGAAAACTCGGTCCTCTTCCGTGGGGTGGTCATCGGAAAGAACGCGGTCGTGCGGAACTCGATAATCATGGCGGGCTCTGTCATACACGACGGCGCGGTCGTCGAAAACGCAATCATCGACAAGGAGGCGCAGGTCTCCGGGCTCCGCAGGATAACCGGCGCGCCCATGAGTCCGATGATCATCAGAAAAGGCGAGGTAGTGTGACCGTCGACCCTTCCGGAAAAAAGAAAAGAGGAAAACATCATGAAAATTCTGTTTACCGCCAGTGAATCCCTGCCGTTCATAAAGACAGGCGGGCTGGGAGACGTGGCATATGCGCTTCCGAAGGCTCTTGCCGACGCCGGACACGAGGTGAAGGTGATCATCCCGTTCTACGGCAGGGTTAAGCACGGCGAGGCGCTGAGCCGGAATATCAACTTTGTCGGCGAAACAAAAACCCCTCTCGGCTGGAGAAACCAGTATACCGGCGTTTTCCGCTACGGAAGCGGCGGGAGCAATCCCGAGTACTGGTTCATCGACAACGAGTACTATTTCTCCCGTTCGGACGGATATGCGATATACGGCGACTACGATGACGGAGAGAAATTCGCGTTCTTCAGCCGCGCGGTGCTTCAGGCTCTGCCGCTGATGGGCTTTGACCCGGATATAATTCACTGCAACGACTGGCAGACGGCGCTTGTCCCGCTGTTTCTCCACCGTTTTTACCCGCAGTACCGGAATGCAAAAACCGTGTTCACCGTTCACAACATAGAATATCAGGGCAAAATGCCGCCGGATTTCGCCTTCGATGTCCTGGGGCTCAACCGTGAGGACACGGATATACTGAATTATGCAGGCTGCGTCAACCTCATGAAGGCGGGGATCGTCATGGCGGACGCCGTCACGACGGTGTCGCAGAGCTACGCCGACGAGATACTCGGCGAGTTCCATTCCCACGGGCTTCACTATATCCTTCACGACTGCCGCGGCAAGCTGTCGGGGATAGTCAACGGGATCGACACGGTTCAGTACGACCCGGCAAGGGACAGAAATCTTTTCATGAATTACGATGCTTCGTCATTTGAGAAAAAGAAGCGCAACAAGCTGTTCCTTCAGGAAAAGCTGGGGCTCCGTCCCGATCCCGACGCGCCTCTTGCCGTTATGGTCAGCCGTTTTGCCGCGCACAAGGGCTTTGACCTTGTCGAGGCGGCGCTTGACGACATAATGGCTCAGGGGATACAGCTTGCCGTTCTCGGGACAGGAGACAGAAGGTACGAGGAAATGTTCCGCGAGGCGGCGGGGAGGTATCACGGACGTCTTTCGGCATGGATAGCCTTTGATACCGCGCTTGCGTCGCAGATGTACGCTGGAGCCGATATATTCCTGATGCCGTCGCTCAGCGAACCCTGCGGGCTTGCCCAGATGGTGGCAATGCGCTACGGGTGCGTTCCGGTCGTCAGGGAGACGGGCGGTCTGCGCGACACCGTTCCGGCATACAACCCGGTGACGGGAGAGGGGCGCGGATTTACCTTCGTCGATTACTCCCCGGCAGAGCTTGTCTCCGCGGTCAGGCGCTGTGCGGATTCCTGCCGCAATGACAGAGCCGGATTCACCGCGCTTGCAAAGCGCGACATGGCGTGCGATTTCAGCTGGCACGTCCCGGTAAAGAAATACGAGGAGCTGTACACAACCCTCGTCGGCTGAAACGGAACAAATAACAAGGATTTACCCGAAACAAATGGATATAAACACTCTTAAAGCCCAGACTGAAGCCGTATGTATGCAGAACTTCGGCTGCACGCTTGCCGATGCCACCGAGACCGAGGCTTACCGCGCGGTCTGCATAACGGTCCGCGAGCTTCTTGTCAGAAAAAATCACGATTTCCGCTGCAGCGCGGAGCAGAAGAACGCAAAAAAGGTCTTCTATATGTCAATGGAGTTCCTTGTCGGAACGTCGCTGCGCAACAATCTTTTCAACCTCGGGATAGAGGATGAAATGCGGCAGGCGGTCGCAGCCTCCGGAAAGGATCTTGACCGGCTTATCGATATTGAGCCCGACGCGGGGCTTGGAAACGGAGGACTCGGACGGCTTGCTTCCTGCTACATGGACGCGGCGTCGGGGCTTGATATCTCCTGCACCGGTTTTTCGATAAAATACGAGTTCGGTATATTCCGGCAGAAGATAGTCGGCGGCTGGCAGATGGAATTCCCGGACGACTGGCTTACGAACGGCGGCGTGTGGCTTGTCCCGCGCACCGACGACGCGGTTCCGGTGAAATTCGGCGGCGAGGCTGTCGGCAGATTCGACGGACACGGGAAATACCGGGTAGATCAGAAGAATTACAGCACCGTTATGGCGGTGCCGTATGATATGTTCATCTCAGGCTATGACAGCAGTGCTGTGAACCGCCTGACGCTGTGGGAGGCAAAGTCCCCGAACAGCTTTGACATGGCGGCATTCTCCCGCGGGGAGTATGCAAAGGCTCTTGAGCAGGAGACAATGGCGGAGGTCATCTCAAAGGTGCTCTATCCCGCGGACAACCACATCGAGGGCAAGCGCCTGCGCCTGCGTCAGCAGTATTTCTTCGTGTCGGCATCGCTTCAGACGATAGTTGCCGACCATATGAAGCAGTACGGCACGCTTGACAGCCTTCCCGACAAGGTCGCGATACACATAAACGACACTCACCCGGCGCTCTGCGTTCCGGAGCTTATGCGTCTGCTGGTTGACGAACACGATTATGACTGGGATAAGGCATGGGATATCACCTGCCGCACGCTTTCGTATACAAATCACACGGTCATGTCCGAGGCGCTTGAGCACTGGAGCGAGTCGCTCTATTCCGAGCAGATGCCGAGGATATATCAGATAACCGCCGAGATAAACCGCCGTCTCATGATAAGGCTGCGGAATTTCTACGGCGACGACAGAGCCAAGCTGGATTATATGGCGGTCATCGCAAACGGCGATGTGCGCATGGCGAACCTTTGCCTTGCCTGCTGTCATATGATAAACGGCGTTTCGTCACTCCACACGTCGATACTTGAAAAAAGCCTGTTCCGCGACTATTATGTTATGGATGAGAGCCGGTTCACCAACGTGACGAACGGCATTGCCTACCGCAGGTGGCTGTGCCAGTCCAATCCGGAGCTTACCGCGCTTCTTTCCTCCCTCATAGGCGACGGATTTGTGAAGGACAGCCGGGAGCTTGAAAAATTCCTTGCATACAGGGACAACGGCACGGTTCTTTCAGAGCTGAACCGGATAAAGCGGAACAACAAGGCGCGCCTTGCGGAGTACATAAAGAGCGCGGACGGCGCGGTCGTCAGCCCGGATTCGATCTTCGACGTGCAGATAAAGCGCCTGCACGAGTACAAGCGCCAGCTGCTCAACGTTCTTCAGATACTTCATATGTACGTCACGCTCAAGGAGAACCCGTCGGCAGACTTTGTTCCGAGGACCTTTGTTTTTGCGGCAAAGGCTTCGCCGGGGTATGTGATGGCAAAGCAGATAATACGCCTTATCGTCGAGGTCTCGGCAATGCTTGCGTCCGACCCGGTGACAAGAGACAGGCTGCGCGTTGTGTTCCTTGAGGACTACCGCGTCTCCCTCGCCGAGAAGATAATTCCCGCAGCCGACATCTCAGAGCAGATCTCGGTCGCCGGAAAAGAGGCGAGCGGAACCGGAAACATGAAGCTGATGATAAACGGTGCCGTGACTCTCGGCACCCTTGACGGTGCGAATGTCGAAATTCACGGTGCGGTCGGGGACGACAATATGTTTCTGTTCGGAATGACAGCCGACGAGGTCGAAGCCCTGTGGCGCCGCGGATACAATCCGATGGAGTTCATAAACCGCGACCCGGAGCTGAAGGCGGTCATGGATCTGCTTATGAACGGCATAAACGGCAGCCGTTTCGACGACATTGTCTGCTCCCTCATAAGACCGGGATACGGTCCTGCCGATGCGTATATGTCGATGGCGGACTTCTCCGACTATGTCCGCGCGCAGAACGACGTTTCCGCGGCATATACCGACCGTGAGCGCTTTGCGAAGATGGCTCTTGTCAACATCGCAAAAGCCGGGATATTCTCCGCCGACCGCGCAGTCAGCGAGTACGCGGACAGGATATGGAGAATCTGAATCCGGGATAAAGATTATAAATTAACGCGGCTGTTAAAAACCTGCTTTGGGTTTTTAACAGCCAATGTTTGTGTTTGAATCTCAACGAATCGGCGTCCCGGCGGCTTGCAGAATGCTTGCATCGGCAAGCCCGAGAGAGATACTGTCGGTCTGTTTCGTTTCAAAGAAGCTGACAAGCTGTTCGGGTGTCATAATAACGCAGTTATAAAACACCCCGGCGGTTGCATACGGAATTCCGCCGATTCTTCCTTCGGCATATCCGCTGCAATGCGGAATGCTTTCTGCGATTACGAAATCATGAGTTTTTTCTGCGCTGCCTTTTTCCGTATCGGCCATAACAGACAGCGAAAGGATAAAAACAGTGTTTACGTATTTGTCCGGGTTGGCGCGATAATCCTGAATTTCTTTGTACAGTTCCTTTGTTACCGAGACGTTTGCAGGAAGAAGGTCGTCTGTAACCGGTTCGGTCAGCCAGACCGGCGGATAAACCCCCGAATACAAATGAAAATAACCGAATCCAGAAAACAGTCGATTCCCGGGGGCATAATTGAGAAACTCTTCCGGTGTATATTCGATGTCTTCGCACTTTCCGAGATATTCTACGCTGAGAATATTCACCTTTAGCGGATATGTTTCGGCAACGTTCCCGGTATATGTGACCCTGATCCTGTCGTTGACCTCTGCGCCGCCGTCCCTGTAATCAAGCGGAACATAAACGATATCTCCGACAGTCAACAAAGAATCAAGCGGGTCGATACATTTTCCTGCCAGCGTGTTTTCGTAGGCAACGATTCCGGCGATAAAGCTGTGTGTCTCCCCGGATTCCGTTCCCGTTTCTTTCGTCGTTCCCGTTCCCGCAGGGCTGCCGCCGGTTCTTTTCAGAAATCCCGGAGCGATTATCACTGCGGTCAGCAGGAATACCGCCGCGAACACTGTCCCGGCTGGCG
>FR891194.1:17572-29064 GCA_000433515.1 Candidatus Colimorpha enterica
CCGCCGCGAACACTGTCCCGGCTGCCGCTGCCGCGTTTGAATGCTTTCTCCTTTTCGCCTGATACTCCTCACGGCGGCGGAAAAGCTCTTTTTTGACCTCTTCTGTACTCTTCATTCCTTATCCCCTCCCGAAAGCTCTGTTTTCAGTCTCTTCTTGGCGCGGCTGACGAGGTTATCGACACGCTTTGTTCCGACTCCCATTACTGCCGCCGCGTCGCGGTAGCTCATTCCTCCGCATATCACCAGACCGACCGCCTCCCGCATATCCCGGGGGAGCAGGTCAACGGCTTCGCGGAGGCGCTTTTTTTCGTCTTCGTCGATCGCGATTTCCTCCGGTGTCGGCTCGTCCGATTCGAGCCCGGTTATATCCGGAAGTCCGACCGTCCGGTGTGCCTTACGCAGGAATCCGACCGCCTTATTGCGCGCGATTGCGAAAAGGTAGGTTTTCAGCGAGCTGCGGAATTTATATCTCTCCGGCTTTATCATCAGCTCGAAAAGAGCGTCTGAGGCGATATTCTCCGCCTCCGGCTCGTCGCCCACGTAGCGCATTGCGAACATCACAAGCCCGCGGTAATATGTCTCAACGATCTCGCCGAATGCCTCGTTATCGCCGCCCATATACCGCCGCAGGCTGCTTTCTCCGTTGTCCATTGCGGCTCTCCTTTCTTTTTTTCACTGATTAGTAGCTTTCGGAGGGGGATTTCCTCATTGGGATGTTGAAATTTAATTATTTTTTTTGGGGCGCTGCCCCAAACCCCGCCTCTTTCTTGAGAAGAAAGAGGGGAAAGAAGAATAAAAGAAATTTTAATTAGGGGATAATATTCTTCGTTATTTCTTTTCAAATACTCTCGTTCCGGAGCCGACGGTGGTTGTTTTTCCGTCGAAGGTGACCTCCGCCTCTGTGCCGAAGGGAACTGAAAGGAGCATTGAGATTCCGCCTTCCGTTCTGTGCCAGCGGAGGACGATGCTCCCGTGCGGTGTTTCCACTCTGCACTCACAGAAAAGGAGCTGTTCCGGGAACGCCGGCTTTACGGTGAATCTCTCAAATCCGGAAGCTGCGGGGGCGATGCCGGAAAGTCCGTGATAGAACCAATACGAGACCGCCGCGTACATCGGGTGGTTATGGGAATTCATCTGCTTGTTTTCCTTAAGCTCGAATCGCTCCCACACGGTGGTGGCGCCGTTTCTTATCATGAAGCCGATCGACGGATATTCTCTCCTCGTCATCAGCTCCCACGCGATATCGGTTCTGCCGGAATCGGTAAGGACATCGAATATATAGCGCGAGCAGAGGTTCCCGGTCGTCAGACGCATTCCGGCATCGGCTATTCCTCGGACAAGCAGGTCAAAAGCCTTCCGTCTGCCGCTCTCCGGGAGTATTCCGAGCCACAGCGCAAAGGTCTGGCACGCCTGCGAGCCGGTCGCCAGCCTGCCGGTTTCCGGGTCGTACCACCTTTCAAGGAATGCGCTTTTAACGTATTCCGCCTTTTCAAGCCACATTTTCCTGTCGTCCTCTTTTCCGAGGACAGAGGCAAAGAACGCAAGGGTTACAAGGTTATAATACCGGTATCCGGTCGCCATATACAGTCCGGGGGTTATCGACGAGCGCGGAAATTCGATATCCGTGTCGGTTTTTCTCGGAAGGACATCGGTTACCGTGTCATAATCCCGCACGTCTCCGCAGCAGTCGGAGGGAGATGCCCAGTCGCCCCAGTTACAGTATGTCAGGATCCCGTTATCCGACCGGCTTTCAAGATAGCCGTCCCACTTTGCAAAGCCGGAGTAGTGCTTTCTTATGACGCTGTCGTCGCCGGAATGGAGGTAGGTTTCCTTTGCGGTTATAAGATATGAGCTGCACACCGGGCAGGCGGGTCTGCCGCCGAAAATGAACGGTGCGGTGTCGGTGATCTCTCCCTCCTCTCCCTGTTCGGCGGCGATATCGTCGGCGATCTTCGGGAACAGGCTTCCGATATCGAAATGATAAGGCATTTCCTCAAACCTGACGGTCGCGTCGTTCAGCCAGCCCATGCGCTCGTCTCTCTGAGGGCAGTCGGTGGCAATGCCGTGTATGTTGTCGCGCTCGGTGCGGAGGCAGTTTTCCTCGATCGCGTTCAGCATCGGCTCGCCGCAGCGGAAGCGGCTTCCGGAGTCGATCCCGGTATAGAACACAAGCGCGGTGACTCCGATATCCCTCGGGTCACAGCCCTGACAGGCGACCGAGAAATACCTGAAGCCGTGATATGTGAAATGCGGGCGCAGCACCCTTTCTGTGCCAGCCGCGACGGTATAGCTGTCCGTCGCCTCAGCGCCGCGGAGAGTTACATCGGAAAGATTCCCTCTGCCGTCGATCTCCTCTGAATGGCGCAGAGTTATGACCGAGCCCTCCGGAACACCTTCGGGAACCGATATTTCAACAAAACCCGCGATATTCTCGCCGAGGTCGTATATGAGCGTCCCGTCGGGAAGCTGCCAGTCGGAAACCGGGCTGAGCCTTCTCTGAACCGTTATCGGCGTAACCGTCTGCGGGCGGAGCCTGCCGAGAGGCGCGCCGGAATATAACACTGCCGGAACCGGCCCGGTACCGGCATACTCATCCTGCCGCTCTCCGTTGAACAGGTTGGCGTATACGATGCTCCCGCGCCGGGACAGCCAGCTTCCGTCGGCTCCGGTCTTTATGCGCTCCTCCCTGCCGTCGCGGTAGCGGAGGAGTATTTCGGCGGAAAAGGTCGGTTCGCCGAAGAATTCCGCCCAGTAGTTGCCGGGTCTGAGATACTCTCCGCAGGTGTTGCGCCGCCATCCGTCGCCGAGCGTGAGGGTAAAACGGTTTTTTCCCGCCGTAAAAAGCTCTTTCGGAATGCGTTTCACGGTGTAATAGCACTGACGGGAGTAATTTGAATGCACCGGCTGAAGAAGCGCCGGGTCGTACTTCACTCCGTTGATCTCCGCCTCGTAAAGCCCCGCGCAGGCAACCGAAATAAAAGCCTCGCAAAGTCCCTCTCCGACATTTATGTCGCGGAAAAACTCCGTCGTCCCGTATTCTCTGTCAAGCGGAGACACGATGAATTCCCCTGTCGGCGGGAACGGGGTCAGAAACTCCTTTTTCCCTTCCCCCAGAGCACTTTCGTTTCCGTCCCTGTCGCGGCAGACGATTTTTACCGACATAAGCCGCGCCTCCGGAAGCGGAACGGGAAGGGTGTACCTCTGCTTCCTTCCGGTCTGCCATCCGCTGTCGTGTATCACGTCCCCGCCGGATGAAACCGTCACGCGGAACGCCGTCTGATACTGATCCGCGCCGTCATGGGTACACGCCCACGAAAACGACGGATTCTCCGGGTCGATCACCGGGCAGTTCCCGTAATTTCCCGAAACCGATATTTTTTCTGTTCTGAAGTTCATATTCTCCCTTTCCGAGAAAAATCTCAGCCGCAATACCGGCATACTACGCCGGGTTTTCCGTTTATTGTGAAGCCGACCTCAAGATACATTTCGCAGACGGACTCCGGCAGGGGCAAATCTATGCTGCTCCCGGATATTTCAGCACCGGTGACGTTCCAAGTCTGATCCATGAAATCGCCGGTGTATCCATACTTTTCGTGAACGCTTCTTGTCATCGGCGCGGTCAGGTAAAACAGCCGCGCTCCGGTGATTTTCCCTCCGTTTCCCGACACCTCAGCCGAGACTCTACCGTCCGACATCGAAAATGATGTTATCTCCGGCATCACCGGCGCGCCCTTTGTCACCGAATCGGCGAACATTCCGATCACCTCCGGTGCCCAGCCGTGCGAATGTGAGTGCATCATCCCGTCAACCGCCGAATACCGCGTCATGTCATTCCCGCCGCGCGTGGCAAGATAGCTTTCCCACCCGCTTTTCAGCGAAAAGCAATTGTCGTCGTTCCACTGAAGCCACAGAACCGGCATTTTCACGTTTTCAAACCGCTCCTCGGCAAGCCACATCTTCCGCGTGTCGGGCAGTCTGAACGCGCGCCCGATATTCCCGGGAGCATCTCCGAGAAATCCCGAGCCGTAAACCGGCACGGCAAACGCAAAACGCGGGTCGTATCCGATAAGGATCGAGGTTATGACCCCTCCCCACGATATGCCGGTGATCCCGACCCTCTCCGCGTCAACGTCCGGCAGCGACCGCAGAATGCTTCCGCAAAGCGCCGCCGATATCACCGCATGATACATCCACATTTCATCGGCTTCCCCGGACGAGGTCGTCACTCCGTCGTTGTCGGGTATCGAATCCCCGCGCCTGACCCAGCCGTTTTCCGAAGGGAAATACCCGGTGTTGTCCATTGCGACCGCCGCGTAACCGCGGTCGTTCCACATCCTCACCCATCCCGGAAACGCGTGTCCTCCGCCTCCGTGAACAAGGACAATTCCCGGAACCTTTTCTCCCGGCTCATGCTCCGGAATGCCGATGTACGCAAATATTTTCGTGTCCCTCCCGCCGCACTTCTCCCCGGTGATCTCAATCGCGCCGATCCCCGGCTCGGACGACGGTACACTTATGTATTCCGCAGGGTTGTTTGTTGCTGACAGCAGCTTCTCCCCGATTTCAGACGGCATATTCATAACGCGCCTCCTTATTTATGGCTGTAACTGAATTTTACAGTATTTTTCGATGATTGTCAACCCGGATATCAGAATGATTTTTTCGGCAGATCTGTGATTGCATCAAAGATCTGCCGAAAAAATCCGTTTTCTGCCCCGCCGCCATGCAGGATTCAAAAACGCAGTGCGCTGTCGAAGGAGCGCACTGCGTTTTCTGTGCAGCCCCGGAAAACCTCCCGTCGCACAAATGTATTATCCGTTTCTTCCGTCAGCCGTTTCTTCCGATAACAGCCACATCTCCGATGAGCGCCTTCGCCTCAGCCTTAAGCGTTATCCTTTCCGATCCGGGCAGAGGAGCGACAATTACCGTGCAAAGCCCGCAGAAGAGATTTCTCTCCGGAAGAACGTCGGACTCGTGGCTCGTGGGATTGCCGTTCCCGCAGCCGAGAATCTTTCCGCCGGTCACCGAGAAAACAACGTGATTGTCCGCCGAAAGAACCGGATGACCGTTCCTGTCGACAGCACTGACCGTCACTGCAAATGCGTCCTCGTCATCGTCGAAATATGCCTTCTGCGGCTCAAGCACTATCTTTTCCGGAGCAAGGAAGGTGAAAACGTTGCTTCTGCAAACCTCTTTCCCGTCCGAAAATCCGACGCAGACAAGCTCTCCCGCCTCAAACGGTATCTCCCACTCGTTCTGAACGAAAATGTCGTTCTCCCTCCGTCCGATAAGCTCCCCGTTCAGATTAACGGCGATCTCATCGCAGTTCGTAACGGTAACGATCCGCTTTTTCTCACCGGGTATGCCGTTCCAGTCGCCGATTATCCGGCAGAACGGCTTTTTGTCGGTAAACGCGCGGTAGAACCAGTACCCGCCCTTCGGGAATCCGCAGAGATCCATAAGCCCGTACTGCGCAATGACCGCCGGCCACCCGGGATAGCTCTTCCCGCCGGGAAGACTGTTAAGATGCGCCTCTCCGCGGTAGTCGAACGCGCTCCAGATAAACGTCCCGCAGATCCAGTCGTTCTTTTCCGTGACCGTCATCGCCTCGCGTATCGTAGTGAAAGCCTCCTTGTGAACGCTGTCGTCACAGGCGACGAGCCGGCGCTCAAAATCGCTGACATACTGTCCCCTCGTCGAGAACGGCGCGGCATCCTCTATTCCCATTATCGGACACTCGGGGTGCAGACGGTGAAATTCCGGAAATCCGTCAAGACAATAGTTGAACCCGGTCACATCAAGCACAGCCCCGACGCCCTCCTCACCGAATACGGTCCCGTTGTTCATTGCTCCGGTAAGCAGCCGCGTTCCGTCAAGGCTTCTTATCACCTCCGCAAGCCGGTCGTATATCCTTCTCCCGGCTCTCTCCGCGGCAATCGGCTCCTCGTTGAAAACCGCATAGAACATGACCGACGGATGCACCCGGTCGCGGATTATCTGTTCGCGCAGATACCCGACCGCAGTCTCCGAGGTGCTGAATTCGCGGTTTTCGTCTATCACGACAATGCCGTTTTCGTCGCACCAGTCAAGAAGCACGCGCGACTGGGTGTGATGCGAGCACCTGAAGGCGTTGCACCCCATCTCCTTTATCAGCCCCATCCGGTAGCGGATCATCGAATCCGGCAGCGCCACTCCGATCCCCGCGTGATCCTGATGAGCGCATACCCCGCGCAGCTTCAGTGGCCTGCCGTTGAGGAAGAACCCCCTGTCGGGATCGGCATGAAAATAACGGAACCCCAGCGGCGCGATATCAAGATCTGACGAAGCCCCGGACAGTATCTCGACCGTCACACGGTAAAGCGCCGGGTTTTCGGTGTCCCACAGCGCCGGATGCTCCACGGTCTCCTCAAACGTAACAGTACATCTCCCGCACGCGGAAACAGTCCCGGAGGTCTCCGAGGTCAGTATCTCCTCCCCGTCAGGCGACGTTATCCGCAGCACCGCAGTAAAATCCGCGTCGTCATACCCGGAATTTTCAACCGTCACCTCAACACCGGTCTTCCATCCGTTATTGTCTGAAGGCTCGGCATGGGGAAATATCCCGTTCTCGGCAAGGTGGACCGGATCCTTTATTATCAGCTTCACATGACGGTAAATTCCCGCTCCCTCATATGCCCATTTTTCGATATCGCTCCGGTCAACATATACCGCGACTGCGTTTTTCTCTCCCGGGACAGCAATATCGGTGATGTCCGCGGTTATCTCGTTGAAGCTGCTGAAATTGCGCTTTATCAGAAACCCGTTTACGTATATCTCCGAATTTCCGGCGATACCTTCAAAGCGAAGAAGAATGTTTTTCCCCTCCGTCTCCGCAGGAAGAGTAAACTCCTTCCGGTACCACCCGTGTCCGCGCTTCATTCCGCCCTGAAACTGAAGCTCCCCCTCCTCATAAGGCATGGAGGGCAGCCAGTCATGCGGAATATCGACCGGCTTCCATTTCGAGTCGTCATATCCGGACACCGAAGCCGGACACCTCGCCCCGGCTCTCGTCGCGGCATAAACATTGAAGCGGGCTCTGTACCTCGCAGTGATCGGCGGCTCGGTAAGAGAAAATCGCCATCCCGAATTGATTTTTGTCTCACGGTTCATATGTGAATAATCTGTTCCTTTTGTTTTTGAATAAATTGTTTTTTCGGGGGTGACGGAGATTTCACGACAGCACCGACGCAGCCTTCCCCTTTGAGGGGAAGGTGTCAGGAAGCTCCGCTTGCGGAACTTCCTGACGGATGAGGTGTAGCGCGTCAGCGCGTCACGAAACATAAAGTTATATTCTCTCATCAGGGAACGGTTTCGCAAGCGAAACCTACACCTCATCACCGCCTGCGGCGGAGCTGTCTCGCTGCGGCTCAGGCAGGCGCGGTTCTCGGTCTCCCCCGGAGACCGATTCATTGCCGCGCCCCTGCTTCGCAGCCCTCAAAGGGGAAGCCAAGGTTAACCGGACGAAAAATTAAATTTTTTTGAAAAATACCGGAATACTCTTGCAATTACCGAAAAAGTATGATAAAATAGAAAGGCTCTGATATTACACTTACTCTGCCTGCCGGACAGCCCGCGGAGCAGAATTCAGGAGGATATATTATAATGGATATCGTTATCGGCATAATTCTTATAGTCTCGGCTCTTTTCCTTGTAGTCGCGGTTCTGCTTCAGTCGGGAAAAGACAAGGGGCTTTCCGGCACAATTTCCGGAAGCGCGTCCGACACATATTACGGCAAGAACAAGGGGAACTCGAGAGATAAGATCCTTTCGAAGCTCACGACTGTCATATCTGTGGTTTTTGTTGTCCTCGTTCTTGTTTCGTTTGTCATTCAGGACGACACCGACCTTGGAAATATCAAGGATCAGCTTACCGCAACAGAAGCCCCCGTCACCACCGTTGACACAAAGAGCGACGGAACCGGGGAGACAAAGGGAACCGAAGGAACATCTGAGGAAAGCAAGACCGAAACCTCCGCTCCCGAAACTTCCGCATAAGGAAGCGATGATTAATGAGGTGTGCGGATTCCGTGCAGATTTTTCGTATGCGACAGCGAAAAACACCGGCAGTACCTGACGTACGGCGGGGTTTTCGACCGGAATCAGGCGGGAAAAGCTGCGCCGGAGATGCGCTGCCGGATTAATCAGCGATTCCATAAGCGGGAAGCCGCCCGTAAACCGATTATCGGAGCGCTCTGTTCTGCGGAGCGCTTTTGATTTCAATCAGTGCTTTAGCGTGCTAACGTGAAAAAGCGCGCGACAGCCGTTTGCTATTTCGCTAAGGAGAAAACCATGATAAAACTGACAGACCACGGAGTTTACCTCATAAACGGAACCACCCCGAAGGACACCTGCAATGTCCCGGCGGAGGAGGCGAGAAAGGGTACCATTGCTTACTCGATCCTCACCTCCCACAATACGTCGGGAAACGACAGCGGGCTGAAGATCCGCTTTGACGCTCTGGCGTCGCACGACATAACCTACGTCGGGATAATCCAGACAGCAAGGGCAAGCGGGCTTGAGAGCTTCCCGATACCATATGTCCTTACAAACTGCCACAACAGCCTCTGCGCCGTCGGCGGAACGATAAACGAGGACGACCACCTTTTCGGGCTCTCCGCGGCGAAGAAGTACGGCGGAATATACGTCCCGGCGCATCAGGCGGTGATCCACTCCTTCATGCGCGAGAACATGGCTGCCTGCGGAAGGATGATCTTAGGCTCCGACAGCCACACGAGATACGGCGCTCTCGGCACGATGGCGATAGGCGAGGGCGGACCGGAGCTTGTGAAGCAGCTTCTCTGCCGCACGTATGACATCCCGATGCCGGAGATCATCGCGGTCAATCTTGTCGGTGCTCCGAAACCGGGCGTCGGACCTCACGACGTTGCAATCGCGCTCATCGGAGCGGTGTTTGAGTCGGGATTTGTCAGGAACAAGGTGCTTGAGTTCGTCGGCGAGGGCGTGAAGAACCTTCCGATAGAGTTCCGCAACGGCATCGACGTCATGACCACCGAGACCACCTGCCTCTCGTCGGTATGGGTCACCGACAGCGAAACGGAAAAATACTACATGATCCACAACCGCCCGGACGATTACAGGGAGCTTAAGCCCGCCGACGTTGCGTATTACGACGGAATGGTGACTGTTGACCTGTCAAAGGTCGAGCCGATGATCGCGCTCCCCTTCCACCCCGGAAACGCGGTCACAATAAGCGAGCTGAAAAAAGACCCTCACGGCGTTTTTGCGCGCTTCGGGCTGAATTTCGACGATAAGATCGACAAAAACGGCAACATCCACGTCGATCAGGGCGTTATCGCGGGCTGCGCCGGCGGTATTTATGACAATATCGTGGCGGTGAACGACATTCTCTCCGGCGGCTCGGTCGGAAACGGCGATTTTTCGCTCTCGGTTTATCCCGCAAGCCAGCCGGTGCTTACCCAGCTTGTAAAGGACGGCACTGCTGCCGGGCTTCTTGACGCGGGAGCGGTCATCAGGACTGCATTCTGCGGTCCCTGCTTCGGCGCGGGCGACGTTCCGGGAAACGGCTGTCTCAGCATCCGCCACTCCACAAGAAACTTTCCCAACCGCGAGGGTTCAAAGCCCGGAAGCGGTCAGCAGGCATATGTCGCGCTTATGGACGCGAGGTCGATAGCCGCAACCGCCGCAAACGGAGGCATCCTCACCGCGGCGACCGAGCTTGACGTCGATTACACCGAGCCGGAATACGTTTACGACGATTCCGCATACAGAAACCGCGTTTATTACGGCTTCGGAAAGGCAGATCCGGCGGCAGAGCTCCGCTTCGGTCCGAACATCGCCGACTGGCCGGCAATGGAGCCTCTCGGCGACGACATCATAATGAAGGTCTGCTCATACATCACCGACCCGGTGACGACGACAGACGAGCTTATCCCGTCGGGAGAGACCTCGTCCTACCGCTCCAATCCGCTGAAGCTGGCGGAATTTGCGCTGTCAAGAAAAGATCCCGGCTATGTTGCAAGGGCAAAGGAGACAGTCACTGAGACTCTTCCCGAAGCGGTAAGGACTGTTGTTTCGGCTCTTGCCGGAGAAGACTCCGCTCCGCAGATCGGAAGCGTTATCTACGCAAGAAAGCCCGGCGACGGTTCGGCAAGAGAGCAGGCGGCATCCTGTCAGCGCGTCCTCGGCGGAAGCGCGAATATTGCCCTCGAATACGCGACAAAGCGCTATCGCAGCAACCTTATCAACTGGGGCATGATCCCCTTTACAACACCGTCCGAGCCGGATTTCGCGATCGGAGACTACATACTTGTCCGCGGAATAAGAAAAGCCGTAACATCTGCCGCAGAGCAGATCACGGCGGAGGTGATAAAGCCCGACGGTACACACTCTACCCTCGCCCTTTCCATCCCCGCAATGACCGCGGAGGAGAGGCAGATAATCCTTGACGGCTGTCTTATCAACCATTACCGGAACGAGATGAAGTAAAGTTCATCCTGCCGGCAAAAAAAGATCTCCTGCGTGCCTGAACCGCAAAAACGGTCGGCACACAGGAGATTTTATTATTTTCCTGCAACAAGTCTTATGATGACGCTGTCGGGCTTTACGTTTCCGTATTTTTCAAGCGCGGCGGCAGTCCCGTGTTCCTTTGCGAAGGCGGCGACCTCTTCTGACGCTCCGTCCCCCTCCGGTGCGAATTCAAGCGCGGCGGCGATGCCCTTGCTGATGAAATTCGGGATCAGCCCGTGCTTCAGGCAGAGGTTTGCCGCGCCGACAAGGCGGTCGTTCTCCGACAACTTGCGCTTTGTGTCCTTTCCGACCCTCTCAACGGTGTCGCCGAGGAGTCTGTTGCCGAAACGGTCGATAAGCTCCGCCGAGAATGACATGAGATCCTTAAGCGGCACGCCGTACTCCGCGCTGAGCGCACAGGACGACTCGGAAAGGGCATGGATCGCGTCCGTCCTTATATCCGGGTCGGCAACCGCCTCCCAGATGTAGGTGTAGCCCTTCCGGTATCCGAGGTAGGCGACCAGAGCATGGCTCATGTTGTGCATGAACAGCTTCCGTCTGATATAGAAGTCGAACGGCGCAAACGGCACCATGTTCTTTATCTGCGGGATCTCCCCCCTGAATGCCGCTTTATCGACGGGCAGCTCGCAGTACGGCTCGACGCAGACGGCAAGAGGATTCTTTTCGGCTATCTCCTTCGGAGTTGCCGGCACCATTCTGCCGATCGACGGCTCGACAAGCGCGATGTGGCTGTCGAAATATGCCTTCTCCGCATCGTTAAGATTCTGCTTCACCAGCCCGGCAAAATAGCTGTCGGCGCCTATCATGTTCTCGCAGATTATAACGTTAAGCGGGGCTTCGATCCCCTTCTCCATCCTTCTCTTCACCCCGGCGGCAAAGGGAGCGGCAATGAATTTCAGGATATTCACCCCGACGGCGGTTGCCATTACGTCGGCTTCCGCCAT
>FR891194.1:29090-30369 GCA_000433515.1 Candidatus Colimorpha enterica
GCAATCGCGGGAACGTCCTTTCCGTCGATACCGCAGACGTTTTTTACCGGGCAGATATCGTAGTGATCGCCGGCGGTTATGTATACCGGGTATTCGCGGTCGGCATTAAGGCGGTCTATCACCGTCATGTTGACGTCGATGAACGCCACCTCATATCCGGACTGGCTGAAAAGCTGTCCTATAAAACCCCTGCCGATATTCCCGGCTCCGTACATTATTGCTTTTTTCACTTTTTACCTTCCTTTCGCGGCGAAAATGTGAAATTAACATCCGTAATTCACATATAATATCACCGCTTGACCATTTTTGCCGCGTCAGCTTAACCGAATAAGCAGCCATTGGGCAGTTTTGCTCCGTGCCATTATATTATAACCTCCGGCGGGAAATAAATCAAGTATAAATTTACAGAAAAATGTTTACTTTTACATCCGGATATGATATAATAACGTTAATTAATTCAGGCAGAACTACCGGAGGCTTAAAAAAATGAACAGAAAAGCAATGGACAAGGGAATAATAGTCGCGGGAAGCATGATCGTCGATAACCTCAAGAAGATCGACATCTACCCCGGTCCCTGCAACCTCACACCCATAAGAAAGAACGAAATGGCTCTCGGCGGACTGGTCAACAACTGCATCCAGGACCTTGCAAGGATCGACCCGGAAATACCGCTGAAAGCCCTCGGCATCGTCGGAGACGACACCTGCGGAAATTTCATTTTCGAGAAGCTCGGAAAATTCAGCAACATCGATGTATCCGCACTGCAGAAGCGCGGGGAAACTTCCTTCACCGACGTTATGTACGACAGCGTCCGCAGGACAAGGGCATATTTCCAGTTCTACGGCTCAAATGCCGATCTCTGCATTGACGATTTTGACTTCGACAAGGTCACCGGAAGCATCATGCACGTCGGATATATGCTCCTTCTCGACAACCTCGACCAGCCCCACCCGGTTTACGGCACAAAGATGGGAGAGGTCCTTCACAAGGCTCAGAGCTACGGCATAAAGACCTCCATCGACATCGTCAGCGAGGAAAGCGACCGCTACCGCACCGTAGTCGCCCCGGCGCTGAAGTACGTAGATTACTGCATCATCAACGAAATGGAAGCCGGAAAGATCGTCGGCATCCCCTCATCGGACGAAGACGGACACATCATCGAGGAAAATATGCCGAAGATATGCCGGGCACTGCGCGAGCTCGGAGTACGGGACTGGATAATCGTCCACGCGCGCGATGCCAGCTACGGTCTTGACACCGACGGAACCTTTATCCGCA
>FR891194.1:30523-34574 GCA_000433515.1 Candidatus Colimorpha enterica
GGCGTCGCCTCCTGCTCCCTCTTCTCGGCAAGCGCCTCCGACGGCGTCCGTTCGTACGACGAGACTCTTAAGCTCTGCGCGGAATACCCGGTGCCGGCCTGCGAGGAGTATAAGCTCTGACCGTCACCCTCCTGTTCTTCTTTCGCTCCCTTTCTTTCCGGCAAAGAAAGCAGGCACCGCAAAAAAACCTATAATCAAGGGGCTGTTAAAAACTCGACCTGAGTTTTTAACAGCCCCTTAAAAAAGCGATGATTAAATGAAGCGGTGCGGATTTTTTCGTATGCAGCTGCGAAAACCGCCGGATCAATCAGCTGTCCCTTCAGTGCCGGTTTTTGAAAAACTGATAGTAATTACACCTTATCATGCCGTTGTACAGCCCTCTGACCGCGTCGGCGCGTCTGCCGTAGAGCCTCTCGAAATAATCGTCGGAGGTCAAGACGTATATCTGCCAGCTGTCAAGCGTCGCAAAATGCCGTCCCATCGCGCGGTAGAGCTGCTCCGCCTCCTTTACGGTGGAAAGCCGTTCACCGTAGGGCGGGTTGCAGACTATCGTGCCGCGCCTGCCTTCGGTTTTTATCTTCAGCGCGTCCTCGGCAAAGACCTTTATATGCTTTGCCATTCCTGCGCGCCTGACGTTTTCGACAGCAATCTTCACGGCGTCGGGGGATATGTCGGATGCGTATGCCTCGAATTCCGTTTCGGCTATCGCGTCAAGGGCGCGGTCGCGGGCATCGTCCCACAGCTTTCCGTCAAGCCACGGAAATTCCTCCGCCGCGAAACCACGGTTTATCCCCGGCGCGGTGTTGGTCATTATCATCGCAGCCTCTATCGCTATCGTTCCGGAACCGCACATCGGGTCGCGGAACAGGACGTTTTCCCGCGGGCGGGCTATCTTTGCCATTGCCGCGGCAAGAGTCTCGCGCAGCGGTGCTTCGGTCGAGACCGGACGGTAGCCGCGCTTATGGAGGGGCGTGCCGCTTGTGTCGATCATAAGCGACGCTTCGTCTTTGAAAATAAAGAATTCAATCTGATACTTTACCCCCGTCTCCGGCAGGTATTCAAGTCCGTAGGCACCGCCGAGCCGCTTTGCCGCCGCTTTCTTGATTATCCTCTGGCAGTCCGGAAGGCTGACGAGCCGGCTTTTTATGCTGTGACCCTTTACCGGGAACTGATCGTTCCTTCCGATGTAAACCTCCCACGGCATTGACCGGACTCCCTCGAACAGGGTGTCAAAGTCCGGCGCAGGACAGCGTCCGACCTCGATGAGAAGCCGCTCCGCGTATCTTAAATTAATATTCAGCCACGGTATCTCGCTTGCCGGCGCCTCAAATCTGACCCTGCCGTCAATCGTCCCAAGCCGCGTGCACCCAAGCGCGTCAAGCTCTTCTCCGACAAGCTTCTCCAGCCCGAACAGGCAGGTCGCTATAAATGTTTGTTTTTCCATATAGTTAGTTTTGGTTTGTGAGGAGGAACGTCTTCCTTCTCTGAGAGAAGGAAGCGAAGAGCGTACTGAAAAAATATAAATAAACCGGAATATCGAACGTTCTGCAAATAAATATTCTTCTTTCCCAGTACACTTCTTTGCTTCTTTCTTTTAAAGAAAGAAGACGTTCCCCTCTCACCCCAGCAGTTCCTTGTAGGCTTCTTCGTCGGTTATTTTTATGACGACGGAAGCGGCTTTTTTGTCGAGGATCTCGTTGAAGAGACGCGCGGCGTAGTTTTTGCGGAAGGTCTCGAAATGTTTTTCGACGTAATCATCATCGATGGGGAGGCGCTGAATGACGAAGAAAGCATTCTGCATATCGATGACACCGGAGATGCCGCCGTTTTCATCGAGCTTTTCAGCCTCGTCCTCTACCTTTCTGACAATTCCGCCGACGGTGTAGTAATAGCCGTCGTCGGGAGAGAGAGCCATTGTCTGATCCTCGCCGTACTCCTTTACGAGAGAGACGAAATCCTCTCCGGAGAGCGCCTTATTCCGGACGGTCTCGGCAAGCGCGAGCTTTTCCCCGCGGTCGTCATTGCCGTCGCAGGATATCATAACATAGCGGATGCGGCGGAAATTGACGGGGATATCCTTTCTGACAGCGTCGTCGCCGGCTTTGATTATGCCGTTTGCCTCGGAGGTCATGTAGTCGTACAGCTTCTGCCACAGTGCGGTAATGCGCTGAACGTAGTTGAGCGAATACTCGGTCATATATGACTTTGCGATGGCTTCCTCAAAGGTCATGCCGCCGGTCTCGTAGGCGGCTTTCGCGTTCTTTATGAATTCGGATATTTCTTTTTTCTCGGCAGAGGTGAGCTTTATGCCGTATTCCTTGCAAAGCTCCCCGATCGCGCGGTTGCGGCGGAGAACCTCGGTCACGTTTTCGCGGAGGGTCTCTGCGGCATCGGGATTATCCTTCCAGTAATTCTCGTCGCCGAGGTCAAGGTCGGCGCGGGAATTGAGAACGACGTAACGGAAACAGTCATAATACAGCTTCTCGCCGTCAAGCGTCAGTACAACGCGGGAATCGGTCGGCTTTACCGCGGAACAGGAAACAAGGGCAAGGATGCAGACGGCGGCAAGAAGGACTGCGGTTATCTTTTTCATCTTTCGGTCAGGTCCTTTCTGATTTTTCGGTGTCTGTCGGAGCTATGTCTGCGGCAAACGGACATGGCGGTTCCGCAGACACGGCAAAATTCATTTATCATCCTCCCCTTCTTTTCCGGAAAGGGAGCGGCACACGGGCGGCGTCCGGGAAACCTCTTATTTCTCCTTTTTCTCCGACCTCAGCTTTTTCAGGTTTTCGGCATAGGATTTAATATGCTCGCGGATAGAGAGCTTTGATGAAAAGGCGAAGAGAAAGGCGTATTTTTCGCGGCTTGCTTCGGCGTATTCGCGGATATGCTCCTTGAATTCCTCGTACCGGACAAGGACGTGATATTCCTCGGCGGCGGCTTTTATCTTTGAAACGATGCGGAACGAACACACGACATCGATCGAAAAAACTCCGAAGAAGAAGCCTATCACGAACGAAAAGGCAAGATTATCTGCAAACCACGAAAGCGCGGCGCGCACTCCGGGATGAATGAACATGAGATAGAGCGCGCACAGCACCGTCCAGAAAAGGCTGAACAGCGGGCAGATTATGCCGTCGATGTTGCCCCACCTCTTGCTGTAATCCCACAGCTTGACGTGCATTCCCTTTATGAATATAAGCCCGGCGATGTATTCGATAAGCGTCATTGCCGCGCCCATGATAAGCACGGTAACGGTCTTGCTGAGTGCGGTGTCGGAAATGTGCAGATACCCCTCGCACTCCGAGAGGATGAACATTATGCACAGCCCGAAGCCGTAAAGCGGCAGGTAGGGGCCGTTCAGAAATCCGGGGTTTATCCACTTGTGCGACTTGTTCGTCGGCGCGAAGCGGCGGTAGAACAGCTCAAGCACCCATCCGGCGGTGCATCCGATAAAGAAGAGAAAGGCGAGAATCAGAAAGTTGTTCATCCTGCGTTTTCCTCCGTCGGTTCATTGTTTGCGCCGCAGTGGCTGGCAAGCTCGCGCTCTGCGGCGGCTGAGTTGTTGACTGTTTCGGGGTCGCGGTATGTCGGAACGACTTTTTTCAGCGCATCGACGACCGGTGCCTGATCGGCGGTGCCGCACACCGATTCAAGGGCATTTTTCAGGATGCCGAGCTTTTCGCAGACCGCTTCGCGGCTTATCGGCTTGTCCCTCTCGATGAAGATGCGGTCGCTGTCGGTCTTTATCATGTCCTCGCCGGCGATAAGAAGCTCCTCATACAGCTTTTCTCCGGGGCGCAGACCGATCTCTTTTATCTCGATGTCCTCATAAGGCTTGAGCCCGGAAAGGCGGATAAGGCTCTCGGCGAGGTCGAGTATCCTTACCGGCTCTCCCATGTTCAGCACGAAAAGCTCTCCCCGCTTTGCCATGGCTCCCGTCTGCATGACCAGCTGGGAGGCCTCCGGAATGGTCATGAAATATCTGATTATCCGCTTGTCGGTGATGGTCACGGGACCTCCCGCCTCGATCTGGGAACGGAAGAGCGGT
>FR891194.1:34612-37932 GCA_000433515.1 Candidatus Colimorpha enterica
GTTTGAACCGAGGACGTTTCCGAATCTTACCGCGGAGAAGGTGGTTTTGCTGTCCGTGCGGCTCTGGACGATCATCTCGCACAGACGCTTTGTCGCACCCATGACGTTTGTCGGGTTGACCGCCTTGTCGGTGGAGATGAGGATGAATTTTTCGGCGCCGTACTTTTCGGCAAGCTCCGCCGTGTTGTATGTACCGAAAACATTGTTCTTGACCGCCTCGCAGCTGCTGTGCTCCATAAGCGGAACGTGCTTGTGAGCGGCGGCATGAAAGACTATCTGCGGACGGTAGAGCGCAAAGACCGCCTCCATCCTGCAAACGTCGCGCACCGAGGCTATCTCGACGGCAAGGTCAAGAGAGCTTCCGTATTTCAGGATAAGCTCCTGCTGGATATCGTATGCGTTGTTTTCGTAGATATCGACGATGACCAGCTTTTTCGGAGAGCAGGCGGCTATCTGCCGGCAGAGCTCGCTGCCGATGGAGCCGCAGCCGGTGACCATGACGGTCTTTCCGCGGTAAAATGCTCCCGTTTCGCTGTCGGCAACGCTGACCGTCTTGCGGAAGAGCAGATCCTCTATCTTTATCTCGCGTATGACCTTCTTCCCGCCGCGCGCGGAAGCGTCAACGTCGTTCATCGGGAAATCGTATATCTTGACCTTGCATCCCGTTGCCGAGTAAAGGTCACTCAGCCTCATTGCCTCCGCCGCCGTGATGTTGGGACGGGCGATGAAGATCTCCTGCACCGGCAGGTTCTTCAGCTTTTCGGCAATCTCCTTTTCGCTGTATACCGGAAGCCCGAAAATGCGGTTTCCGACCTTCTCGGAGTCGATGTCGACGAAGCAGACCGGCATATAGTGCGCATGGCGGCTTGCCATAAGTTCCTGAGCAAGAAACACCCCGGTTTTGCCCGCTCCGGCAATCGCCACTCCGATCTTGTTGTTGTCACGCGACACACGGCAGATACCGCCGAAGAACGACTGGTAGACGAACCGCAGAAACAGCGTGACGATATCAAACGACGCCGTTATTATAAACACCTGACAGAGGCTGTAAAGAAGACTGCGGTTGATGTTGATAAGCTCGAACACTCCGACTGCAAGCAGTCCGGCAACGACATCGGCAAGCACCATTGACAGAAACGCCCGGGAGTTTGCGTATCTCCAGATGTTTTTATACACTCCGGTGACAAACCGCATCCCGAAAACAAGCGCGGAGAGGATTGAAAGACAGGTAAAATAATGTCCTGCCGAGAACGAGCCCTTGCCGAAAATGACAGCAACAAGCTCCGCCGCGGTATATGCGGCAACAAAGCAGGAAAAATCTATCGCAAACAGCGAAATGCGCCGTTTTTTATTGACAGTCTGCATCTGACCGTTCCTTTCGGATACTGTGCCCCGGAAACCCGCGCCGGGGGTAACTATTCTGTTATATTATATCATTTTCCGTCGTATAAATCAATAGTAAAAATGACGATTGGACAAAAACAGGGGCTTTCGGGCAGAAAATGAGCGGCAAATGTTCCTCCGGAGGCAAAAAACTTTGATTTTGCTGTTCCCAAAACGCGCCGAGTGTGGTATAATAGATGTAACGATATAACCGTATCCCCGGAACGGATATTTTTTGATTCAGAAGGAGACAACCGTAATGGAAAAGATATTGCAGCTGCTTGAAAAGGACGGACGGCTGACGGCGGAACAGCTTGCCGTCATGTGCGGGCGGGAGGTAAGCGAGGTCAGGCAGACCGTTGACAGGCTTGAGCGCGAGGGCGTGATCCTCGGCTACAAGGCGCTTATCGACTGGGACAAGACCGACCGCGAGTACGTCAGCGCGATAATCGAGCTTAAGGTCGCCCCTCAGCGCGACCGCGGCTTTGACAGGATCGCCGAGAAGATATACAACTACCCCGAGGTGCAGAGCGTCCACCTCATGTCCGGCGGCTATGACCTTATGCTGATGATCGAGGGCAGGACCATGAAGGAGGTCGCCTACTTCGTCGCCTACAAGCTGGCTCCCATCGAGGACGTTGTTTCGACGGCGACCCACTTCGTGCTCAAGAAGTACAAGGACAAGGGAGTTATCTACAAGGCACCCGAAAAAGACGAAAGAGAGAGTCTCATGTGATGAGGGATTACTCCGAACTTCTTTCCGCGCGGGCTCAGGCGCTGAAGCCCTCCGGAATACGCAAATTCTTTGATATGCTCGGCGGGATGGACGACGTTATATCCCTGACCGTCGGACAGCCCGATTTCGTGACCCCGTGGCACATACGCGAGGCCGGGATCGAAAGCCTTGAGCAGGGCAAGACCTACTACACCTCAAACAGCGGGCTTGAGGTCATGAGAAACGAGATCACAGCCTATCTCTCCCGCCGCTTCGGGCTGGAATACGACCCGTCGGAGATAATCGTCACCGTCGGCGGAAGCGAGGCTATCGACATCGCGATGCGCGCCATTCTCAACCCCGGCGACGAGGTCATAATCCCCACACCGTGCTTTGTCTGCTACGAGCCGCTTGCAAGAATGGCGGACAGCGTTCCCGTCACCGTCGTGACGGAGGAAAAGGACGGCTTCAGGCTGACCCCGGAAAAGCTCCGCGCGGCGATAACCGACAGAACAAAGCTGCTTGTCATGCCCTTCCCGAACAACCCGACCGGCGCGATAATGAAAAAGGAAGAGCTTGAGGCGATTGCCGACGTCATCCGCGACACCGACATACTGATCCTCTCGGACGAGATTTATGCCGAAATGACCTACACCGGCGGGCGGCACGTTTCGATAGCCTCCCTTCCCGGAATGCGCGAAAGAACCGTCGTTGTAAACGGCTTCTCAAAGGCATATGCCATGACCGGCTGGAGAATGGGCTACACCGCCGCCCCGGCTCCGATAACAAAGCAGATGCTGAAGCTCCACCAGTTCGCGATAATGTGCGCGCCGACCACCAGCCAGTTCGCAGCGACCGAGGCGCTTAAAAACGGCGATCCCGACATCGAAATGATGACCGGAGAGTACGATATGCGCCGCCGTTTCATTGTTGACGGGCTGCGCAAGATGGGTATCCCCTGCTTTGAGCCGGAGGGCGCGTTCTATGTTTTCCCGAACATCGGCGTTTTCGGGCTGTCGAGCGAAAAATTCTGCGAACGCCTGCTCTATGAGGGCAAGGTCGCGATAGTCCCCGGCACCGCCTTCGGCGACTGCGGCGAGGGCTTTGCGCGGATCTCCTATGCCTATTCGCTGAAGCACATCTCGGAGGCTCTGTCAAGGATCAGAGCGTTTGTTGAGGTGCTGAGGAAGGAGAACTGCCGGGATTGACCGCCCGTTCGTCC
>FR891195.1:0-13975 GCA_000433515.1 Candidatus Colimorpha enterica
GGGCATCCCCCTTGCAGCTCTTTCTTTCTCCCTTTTTCTTTCTCCGGAGAAAGAAAAAAGGGTAGGCACTGACGCAGTCGGAAAATCTCCGTTGCGCCCGCCAAACGTGAACAGGATGTTGTGCCTTTCCGAAAAAAGCTCCTCTGTAAAAAAAGTATTGACAAACCGCCCCGAAAGCGTTATAATACCGTCGTAAGGCAATCATACCGAGCAGTACCCGTAACCACACTGTACAGAGAGCGGAGCAAACGCTGAAAGCCCCGCCGGAAGTGACCGGAGAAGTCGCGGTATGCGCCGCGGAAAGAAAGCGTTTCGCCGTAGAATCCGCCGTAAGCCGTCGTAACCGGCGCAAAGAGAGCGCAGAGCCTTTTTCTGCGAATTCAGGTGGTACCGCGCGATATTACGCGTCCTGTGTTTTTTCACGGGACGCTTTTTGTTTCCCGCGAGCCTCGGCTCCATAAAGCAGACAATAACAACCACATCGGATAAAGGAGAAACAGAAAAATGCAGAACGAACTGCCAAAAACCTATGACCCCTCGGAATTTGAGGACAGGCTTTACAAAAAGTGGGAGGACAGCGGTTACTTCAGACCGTCAGGCGACAAAAACGCCCCGTCCTTCTCGATGGTCATCCCGCCCCCTAACGTCACGGGACAGCTCCATATGGGTCATGCTCTGGACGACACGCTTCAGGACATCATCATAAGAGCAAAAAGAATGGAGGGCTACAACACCCTCTGGGTCCCCGGAACCGACCATGCCGGCATCGCAACACAGATAAAGGTCGAGGAGGTGCTCCGCAGAGAAAAGGGGCTTTCCCGGCACGATATCGGACGCGAGGAATTTTTAAAGCTTGTCTGGGACTGGAAGGCAAAGTACGGAAACCGCATCATCAGTCAGCTGAAAAAGCTCGGCGCATCCTGTGACTGGGAGCATGAGGCGTTCACAATGGATGAGAATCTGTCGGCGGCGGTGCGGAAAACCTTCGTGTCGCTCTACGAAAAGGGGCTTATCTACCGCGGACTGCGCATAACCAACTGGTGTCCGCACTGCAACACCGCGCTCTCCGATGCCGAGGTGGAGTACAAAGAGCTTGACGGCGGCTTCTGGTATGTGAAATACCCTGTCGTCGGCTCCGACGAATATGTCATCATCGCCACCACGCGTCCCGAAACCATGCTCGGCGATACCGCCGTTGCAGTCAATCCGGAGGATGAACGATATACCCGCCTCATCGGAAAGCAGCTTGTCCTCCCGCTCGTCGGCCGCACGATACCCGTCATCGCCGACGAATATGTCGAGCGCGATTTCGGAACCGGCTGCGTAAAGATCACGCCGTGCCACGACCCGAACGACTTTGAGGTCGGTCTGAGACACGATCTTGAACAGATAATCATCCTTGACGGTGACGGAAAAATAAACGAAAACGGCGGAAAATATCAGGGGCTTGACCGCTTTGAGGCAAGAAAGCAGATAGTTGCCGACCTTGAGGCTGCGGGACTGCTTCTGAAGGTCGAGAAGCTGAAGCACAACGTTGCGCACTGCTACCGCTGCGGTTCGGTCATCGAGCCTCTTGCGTCAAAGCAGTGGTTCGTGAAAATGAAGCCCCTCGCCGGCCCCGCCATAAAGGTCGTGAAGGAAGGAAAGATCCGCTTCATCCCCGAAAGATTCAGCAAGATATACCTCAACTGGATGGAGAACATCCACGACTGGTGCGTCTCCCGTCAGCTCTGGTGGGGACACAGAATTCCCGCATTTTACTGCGGCGACTGCGGAAAAGTCACCGTCTCCGAAACCGACGTCACGACCTGTCCCGACTGCGGAAGCCCGAACATCACTCAGGAAAGCGACGTGCTTGACACATGGTTCTCGTCGGCGCTGTGGCCGTTTTCCACCCTCGGCTGGCCGAACGACACGGAGGATCTGAAGACCTTCTACCCGACGAACGTTCTTGTCACCGGATACGATATAATCACCTTCTGGGTATCAAAGATGATATTCATGGGCATCGAGAACACCGGCAGCATCCCATTCCCCGACGTGTTCATCCACGGGCTTGTCCGCGATGCGCAGGGACGGAAAATGTCGAAATCCCTCGGCAACGGCATCGACCCGCTTGAGATCATCGGCAAATACGGTGCCGACGCGCTGAGATTTGCCCTTGCCACCGGAAATTCTCCCGGAAACGATATGCGTTTCTCCGACGAGAAGATCGGTGCGGCACGCAATTTCGCAAACAAGATCTGGAACGCCTCCCGCTTTGTCAGGATGAATCTCGACATCGAAGAGATCGCCCTTCCCTCCGCCGACAGACTGAGGACTGAGGACAAGTGGATCCTCTCTCTCTTCAACCGGCTTGCCGGTGAGGTGCGGGAGAACATCGACAGCTACGAGCTGGGGATCGCACTCTCAAAGCTCTACGACTTCATCTGGGACATCTTCTGCGACTGGTATATAGAGCTGCTGAAGCCCCGCCTTTCGGCAAAGGGGACGGAGGACAATCATGTGGCACAGAACGTCATTGCGTGGGTGCTTTCAAATACCATGAAGCTCCTGCACCCGTTCCTGCCCTTCATCACCGAGGAGATATGGCTTGCGCTCCCTCACACCGGCGACAGCATCATGATATCCTCCTATCCGCAGACCGACCCGGCGCTTGATTTCCCGGAGGACGAGGCTTCGATGGACAGGATAATCGAGCTTATCAAGGCTGTCCGCAACCGCCGCGCCGAGATGAACGTTCCGCCGTCAAAAAAGACGACGCTCTATATCGTTTCGGCATACGGCGACACCTTCAACAGCGGGGTTTCGCACTTCTTCACCCGCCTTGCATCGGCTTCCGAGGTGATTTACACCGGCGAATTCACGGGCGATAACGCGGTTTCCATCGTCACCGGCTCTGCGACTGCATATATCCCGCTTGCCGAGATGATCGACACCGAAAAAGAGCTTGCCCGCCTGACAAAAGAGCTTGAGAACACCGAAAAGGAGATCGACCGGCTGACAAAGAAGCTGTCGAACGAGGGCTTCACCTCAAAGGCTCCCGCCGCCGTGGTCGAGGGCGAGAAAGCAAAGCTGGAAAAGTACAGGGAAACGCTTGACGGCATAAAGACCGCCATCGCAAACCTGCCGAAATAAGGTTTCTGCATGAAAGAATATCACATCCCCTTCTCATCCGAACCGGAAAAGAGCGCTCCGGCGGTGCTTGATATCTTCCGCTGGGAGGATAACGGGTATCAGCCGGAAACAGAGGCGCGGCTTTCCTGCGACGGAGAGCGACTGTATCTTCTCATGACCTGCCGCGAGAAAAATCCGCTTGCACGCTTCACCGCCGACGGGTCGCCCGTCTGCCGGGACAGCTGCATGGAGTTCTTCTTCGCGCCGGACGGAGACTGTCGGTACTGCAACATCGAGATAAATGCAAACGGCTGCTGTCTTACCGGCATCGGAGCATCGCGGTATGACAGGGTCTGCGCGGATTTCCTCTTCTCGCATCCGGTGGGGGAGGTACACGACGGGTTCTGGTGCGTGAAAGCGGTTATCTCAATGGAGAAGCTGAAAAAGCTCTACGGCACGGAAAGCATCGGATTTTTCACCGGCAACTTCTACAAATGCGGGGACGAAACTGAATTCCCTCATTACGGAATGTGGTCGGAGGCGGTTTCCGACACTCCGGACTTCCACCGTCCGGAGTGCTTCGGAAGGCTGATTCCCGACCGCCCCATACGCTGAATGACCCTTCACGGAGGTAAAATGTCATGGAAAAAGCAAAAATCGACCGCATAAACGAGCTTGCGAAAAAGCAAAAGGCGTCCGGACTCACCGATGCCGAGCTTGACGAGCAGAAGGCTCTGCGTGCCGAGTATCTTGAGGCGATAAAGGCAAACATCACAGCCGCTATCGAGAACACGACGTTCGAGTACCCCGACGGAAGCACCTTCACGCCGAAAAAGAACAAGGAAAAATAAAAATTGCCCTCTCCTCCGTGTTCTGCGGGGAGAGGGCAGTTCATAAAATCACCCCGCCTCAGATAATGAAGCGGGGTGATTTTTGTCATATTTCAGGATTGTTCCGGCGTCTTAATCAGAACTTTACGACAACGAATGCCGCGGAGCTTGCATCGACGGTAACCTCTGCGCTGCTACCGCTGACGGAGGTTATCTTTCCGGTGTTGGGGTTGTAGATGTCAAAGCCCTTTGCACCCTCGTAGCTGAGGTTGAGGACCTTTTCAAGGCTGTTGTTGTTGACGAGCCAGTACATCGGCGCATCCTCGAGCATATATCTTCCGACGAAGAGGGTCGAGGTGGTCTTGTCGATGGTGAGCTTATCGGCAACGGCTTTCTTGGACTGAGCGACAGCCTCGTCGATGCTGACGGTCTTCTTTCCGGACGCAAGTGCCTTTACTGCGTCGCGGTCGGCGGTCTTGTCGGCGAGGTCGGGAGTGCGGTCGATCCAGATGACCGTCCCGCCGCTCTTCTCGAAGGCATCGAGCTTCTGCATGACGTCAAGCGGGATTATCTCAACCGTCGGCATGATCATGACGCTGAAGGAGACGTTGTCGGTGTAGAGCTTTCCGTTCTCCGCCTTTGCCTCGCGGATGAAGATATCGTCAACGACGGTGAAGTCCTGCTGGCTCTTATAGAGTGCCATTCCGATCTTGCCCATCTGCGGTCCGTTTGCATTGCCGTTGAGCGCGGCGCTGTAGCTCGGCATGGTATACGCCTGAACCGAGGCTATCGGGTAGTAAACTCCGACCTGTCCGTCCCAGACTGCACTGCGGGACATATACGAAAGCCTTCCGAGGTAGGTCAGAAGCTCTTTTGCATGATCGGCAAACAGATTTGTGGCAACATAGGAATTGATATGTGTGGCACCGTCAAAGAAGATGTTGTTGAGGGTCGTCCTGAACTGCTTGTACTGCTCATCGTTGTAAGCCATAGCGGAGGGCAGGTCGGTCGCGCAAGTCTCCATCATGACAAGTCTGTCCTTATCGGTGAGGGTGGCAACGCTTGACGCATACTTGACCGCCATGAAGATCGGCCAGCCCTCGCTCAGGTAATTTTCGGTCTTCATTGCAAGTCCGTCAACGCCGGGGATGGACATCTCGCGGAGGCACTGCATGAGGTTGCCGTAGTAATGAGCGTGATAGTTCATGCTCTCCTCAAGCAGGCAGTGACCGGAGGATTTGCTTCCGTTTGCCTCGCAGAATTCGCGGAGGGCGCCGAAATAGGTCTTGGAGAGGATCTCTGCGACCGTCTCGCGGTAGTTGACCCTTACGATCTTTGCCTCGTCGCTGTCGCCGGTGAAGATGAGGTGGTACTTATCGGCGACGGAGTAGCCGTGCATCTGCTCGAACTTATCCTCAAAGCCGTCAACGGTTGCAAGCTGAGAGTATTTGAAGGTATCGGGGGTATTCTGATATACCTCCATAAGGCTCGGCTCGTCAGTGAACACGCCGACTATCTGATTGAAGTATTCGAACTTCTCGGCATACTGCTTATAGGTGTTGTCAATGAAGGCACTGACGGCGTTCTTGTCCATAAGGTTGGGGTAGTATGCCTGTCCGCTTCCGTTGTTTGCGGCATGGGTTCCTTCAAAGAGGACCTTTTCGTAAAAGACGTAAAACGTCCACTTTCCGTCGGTTCCGGCAAAGGTCGCCTTTTTGTCGGAATATTCAGCCTTCACGACCTCTCCGGCGGCATTTACCGCATATGCGGAATGGATCTTCAGAACGTCGTCGGGGCAGTTTACGGTGACGGAATTGCTTCCGCTTCCCTCCTTTGCCTCAAAGACGATACCTCTTGCAAGGTATTCCGGATGATTCTTTGTCGTATACCCGCCCGCCTGACCGGAGGGGTACCCCTTTTCGTCATAGAGCCACATATTCAGCCCGTTGTTGAAAAGCGCCTTTGCGCCCTTGGAGAGCCACTCAAAGCCTACCGGGTCGGTGACATATTCGTCTGTCCACGGGACGTTTGTAACGATTCCGCCGACGCCGAGGTTCTTCATTTCCTTGATTCCCGCAAGGAACTTTGACGTCTCCTTGCCGTAATCTGCAGCAAAGCCGTGACCTATGTTGTGCCAGCGATATTTTGCCGACGGATTATTGAATTCGTCTGCGTAATTGGTCTTCTGATAGTCCATATTCTCTCCTCCGCTTGACGGATCGGTATCGGGAGAATTTGTTCCCGAACCGTTTCCCGGATTGTCATTTTTGCTGTCGCTTCCTGCCGGCGGCTTTTCGGAGCTGCCCCCGAACACGCCGAGCGCGGCACAAAGCCCGACCGTCAGACCCGCGACAAGACAGAGTGCCGCAAGTATGATCACCGGTTTTTTCATTCTTTTTCCTCCTTGAGAAACCGAAAATCGCGTCAGACCGCCGCTTTGCGGCCTGCTACACATATGATTATAAAGAATCAGAATGAAATGTCAACCGTTTTCCCGTCATTTAAAACGAATTGCCTACGAAATCGGTACACCTGCGGTCTGAATTTGCGGTTTACCCGGTTTGACTTCATTAAATATTAATAAATTACACACGCAGAGGGCAAAGTTTCTGCACACAGTGTCACGGTTTACAGCCGAAAAGCCCATAATTATAGGCATTTATTTTTTTGGCATAGGCAAAGTTGTCAAACGCGGAGAACGGTAATTGACATGGGAAAGCGATTATGCTACAATCGGAGTATGCACGGAGGGCTCGTTTTCCGATTTATGTTTCCGTGTAAATAAAATCTCAAGAGGTATAAAAATGAAAAAGACAACAAAGCTCCTGTCACTGCTTTGTGCCGTCGCAGCAGTCATCATGATGATCCCGATGCAGCTTGCGGTCGGAGCGGAAGAACCGGCTGCCGGAACCGTCTACGATCTTTACAGCGGCTTCGGGACAGGTGCAGAGTACGACAATTACTCTTTTTATGTTGCGCCCAACGGTCAGAGCGATATGATGGTTGACGGCAAAGCCGATTTCACTAAGCTTATCAGGCTCCCGAACGTAAAAGTGCTTGGCGGATGGCCGAGCGGAACGTACTACCTGTCCGATGCAGAATCAGGAAAGACCACTGCCGAGCCGTCTATAGAACATTTCTATACGACAAATAACCAGATATGCACCACCGTCAGACAGGGCTACTGCAACACCATTGTCTTTACTGCTCCGACCTGCGGCACATACACATATACTGCTGTAATCCACACATGGGATAACGGCAAAAATATGGAGATGTCGGTAAAGAAGCCCACCGCGTGGGAATGGGGAAAGGCAGCCAACGTTGCCGGAAGCATTGCAAATGTCACTGCGACCGATACTGTTTCTCTCAAAAAAGGTGAAACAATCTGCTTCTATTTCAGAAACACCGACGGCGATGCCAGCGATATCAGAGTAACAATTGAGTCATTCAAAGTCTCAATGGACAAAGTTACCCACAAAGCCGGTGAAGCAAAGCAGGAGAACTACGTCGCAGCAACCTGTGCAGACGGCGGATATGATACCGTCGTCCGCTGCACCGAGTGCAATGAGATTATCTCATCCGAGCACACTGTTCTCACCAAGGTTGCAGACAAGCACAAGGGTCCGGAGCTCACAAGAAACGTGAACATTGTTCCCGCTACCTGCCAGACCGAGGGCTCTCATGACGTTGAGACCTACTGCGAATACTGCAACACTGTTATTAAGACCGAACCAGTCACCGATCCCAAGCTCACCGACCACACTCCCGAAGCCGGCGATCCGGTGAAGGAAAACGAGGTCGCGGCTACCTGCCACTCCGAAGGCTCCTATGACCTTGTCACAAGGTGCAAGACCTGCGGCGGCGTAATGGCAACCGAGCACAAGACCACCGAAAAGACCGCCCACACTCCCGGCGCAGCTGTCAGAGAGAACGAAAATCTCCCGACCGTTGTCGGCAAGGCAGGCTCCTACGACGAGGTCGTTTACTGCTCCGTTCCCGAGTGCAGGGCTGAAATTTCAAGAAAGACCGTCAAGGTCTACCTCAAGAAGGTCAATTACACTCTTAAGAACTTCGGAAAGACCACTAACTTCTCCTCCAACAATCTCTCCCTCATGTTCACAACTGCCGGCAACGGAACCGATATCGGCAGTGCTGTCGGAAAGTTTGCAGACACTCTCAAGCCGCTCAATAAGCTGACCGATGTCGGCGGCGGCAAGCGTTATACGCTCGGCGGCAACGACAAATTCAAGCACGCAGAGCTTGTTGACGGCGAGATGAGAATCTATGCCGAAAACGGCGGCTTCAACGTCATCGTCTTCACCGCTCCCGAGGACGGAACATATTCATATGAGTTCTCCGGTCACAACGCATGGGGCAACGATATTGAGCTTGCCGTCAACATCAACGGAAATTCCTCCACATGGGGCAAGAGCGTAAACGGCGCTTTCGGCTCGACCGGCAAGGCATCAGACACCGTAAATCTCAAAAAGGGTGAGAAGATATTCTTTGTTCCCCGTCTCACCGCAGGCGCTGATCAGGCGGGACAGCACGACTACTTCGTTCTTGAGAGCTTCAGTGTCTCGACCGTCAAGTACGTTGAGAAACAGCCTGTAAACCCCGGAACCGGCACATACATCGCTGCTTCCGTCTTTGCCTGCGCAGCCGCTGCAGTTGTCTGCACCGTCGCGGCAAAGAAAAAGAAATCCATATAATTCAAGGCAAATAACCTTATGAAAAAGCTACTCCTTATATTTCTCGCGCTGACATTTGCAGTAAGTGCGGCTGCCTGCGCGGGTGATCCCGGTAAAAAACCGGCTCAGTCCTCCGGTGCCGTAACATCGGGCGGCGGTACCTCTGAGGACGATCCTTATAAAAACATTCCCGTCGATCTCAGATTCGACGGCGAAGACTTTGTTGTCGGTATGCAGTCCGGCACCCAGTACGAGTTCTACATCGAAGAGGACTCCGATGATGCCATCAGCTCCGCGCTCTACAAGAGAAACCAGACTGTCGAGAACCGCTTCGGCATCACCATCAAGCCGCAGTACTCGGCAGAGGGTACCGACCTTTACACCCACACGAACGAGCTTATCAGAAACATCATGAGCGGTGAGAAGGCGTATGACCTCATCTCCGCGAAGGTCGTGGCATCCGGCGGTCTTGTCCTCAACAACTGCCTGTATGACTGGACGGAAATGAAGTACAATGACGGACTCAGAGGCTCTGCCTGGATCGATTCCATCAACGATGAGCTTCAGATCCAGGATCATATCTTCACAGCAGTCGGTCAGACCTGCATTTCGGCTCTCCGCTGGACTTATGCGATCATGTTCAACCGCACACAGGCTGACAACCGTCAGATAACCGAGAATGTGTTCAACGCGATCGACTCCGGCGACTGGACGATCGACTATTTCAACTCACTTGTCGCCGGCATCTACGAGGATGTCGACGATGTCAACGGCAGAAGCGAATATGACTTCTACGGCTTCAATGCAGAGGCTCTTACCAACCTTGACACCTTCCAGTTCGCATTCGACATTCCGATGATCGTCAAGGACAAGGATGAAATTCTCTCGCTTGCCTTCGGAACGGAAAAGACAGTCGATGCAATCGACAAGGTCATAAGACTCTACTGGAACAATCCCGGCACCTTCATCTGCGACGACACCGCTGTCGGAACCGAGGGCAGAAACTTCGTTGAGGGACGTTCGATATTCGCTATCATGACCCTTGATACCTGTTTCACGGGGCTCCGCGATATGAACGATCACTATGCGGTTCTTCCCTTCCCGAAGTACGATGCCGACCAGAAGGAATACCTCACCGGCATGATGGATAACTACTCCATCATGGGCATCCCGACAGACGCCGCAAACCCCGATATGTCTTCCGCAGTTGCGGAGGCTCTCAACATCGAGGCTGAAAGAACCATGTACCCCGTGTGGTACGACGAGTCCCTTTCGACCAAGTTCCAGCGCGATGAGTACACCGTCAAGTATCTTGACCTCCTTATCGCCGGAAGAAAAGCCGACATGGGCACGCTGTTCCAGGAGAGCCTCGGCAGAATCGCCATGTTGTTCAGAGACACCGTCCGCACAAAGCAGAACGGCTTCCAGAGCAGCTGGGACGGAAGCAAGGATGCTCTCAACGCTTCGCTGAAAGAGATCATTGACACCTACATCAAGAACACCGGCGCAAACAGCTGACGTTACTTAAACATAAAAAATCACTCCCGTCCGCGGAAGTGATTTTTTATTGCTTAAAGCGGAGAATTGTGCTGTTTTCTGTAATCGGTCGGGGTTGACTGGGTGAATTCCTTGAAGCGCCTGCAGAACATTTTCATATCCTTGTAGCCGACGTCGAGCATTATCTTGAAAACCGTGTCGTTCGTCGTTGCAAGCATTATGCAGGCGCGGTCGATCCTGACCATTTCGATATATTTGCCTATCGTTTTCCCCGTGACCTGCTTGAAGACCGCGAACAGCTTTGAGCGGCTGACGCAGATCATTTTTGCAAGGTCGTCGTAGGTCAGCTTTTTCTGATAATTGTTCTTGATATATGCGATTATCTGATTGACAAGCTGGACATCGCGCATTTCGGGGTTGTCGCTTTCAGAGGATGTGACCTCGGACAGGCGGATAAGAAGCTCTGATATTTTCAGGCGCATTATCTGCCGGTAAGCCGGCGACTGAGCCTCTGTCTCCGACACCATGTCATTGAAAATCCGCTGGACGGCGTCAAGGTTGATCTTCGGCACGCGCGACCACGTCCGGTCAAACTCGGTATTGTCGAAAAAGTAGGAAAGCGAGCGGTCGGCCGAGATATCTCCGATGGATGCCGAGGCGTTGTTCCTGAAGCCGAAAAGCTCCGGCATGAATGAGCAGGAATAGATTATCACCGGCGAGTGCGGAAGCACCTTGTATGCGGTGTCGCCGTCGAGGATCGAGATCATTCCCTGCTTTATCTGGCGTTCGGTTCCGTCGATCACCATTTTTCCGCTTCCGGACGAAATGAAAAGCACACGGATATACTTTTTGTCCGGAGAACCGGAGTAATCGTTGATATAAACCATCTTCTGAGCGTTGACGGGCTGAGCCTGAAGATTAAGTCCGCCCTGAGGGGAGGAAAGCTGACTGACCGGTGTTTCGTCAAGTCCCGAATAATTGAAGCTGAAATCCTGCATATCAAACCGTTCCTTTGCTTCGTTATACGGCAGATAAGACAAATAAACTATCTGCCGTATGTCAGAAATATGATACCACACCTCGGCCGTCTTGTCAAGAGGCAGACCGATGTTGCCGTGCTTTACCTTTGATCGGCAGACAATTTGCCCTCATATTTCAGGCAGCCGGAATATTTTTTGCCCATACCCTTGAAATCCGGTATACGATATGCTATAATAATTATAAAGGGGTTTTGTGCCCTTTTCATGATATAAACAAGAGAGTAAAATGGACAATACAAAAGTCATAGAGCTGCAGAGCTTTGGCATTCTCCCCGATACGGAGGATGACTACACCGAAAAACTGAATAAACTTTTCCGCGAAAATCCGGAAAATACCGTATTCCGCTTTGAAAAGGGCATTTACCGTTTTCATCACGGTTCCGCCGCACGGCGTCAGTATGCAATGACCTCCTGCGTACCGGGCATCCGCAGCCCTCTTCTCATGCTCTCCGGCATGAAGAACGTTGTTATCGACGGTGGCGGCGCGAAATTCCTGTTTTACGGATACGTCATGCCGCTTGCGATAGAGGACTGCTGCGGCATCACGCTTAAGAACTTCACCGTTGACTGGGAGAAGCCGACCGGAGCCGAGGGTGTCGTCACCGCAAAGAGCACCGATTATATCGATGTGAAGATCGACCGCCACCTGTTTCCCTGTAAGGTTCAGAACTTCAGCCTGTTTTTCGACATCGGAGACGGGCAGGAGTCCGAGATAACCTACGGCAGACACGTTGCATATGATTCCCAGACTAACACCGTGACTCAGAACTGCGCCGACAGGATCAGGTTCCGCGGTGCGGAGCAGGTATCGGAGGATGTTTTCAGGCTCTATGTCGCGGAGGTCATGAGGGACGACATTCCCCCGTATGTCGGCAATACCATCGTTCTCAACCACAGCAAATGCTCCGAGGCTGGTATCTTTGCCGAAAACTGCGAAAACACGGTATGCGAGGACATCACAATGCACTCGGCAGACGGTATAGGAATGCTGTTCCAGTTCTGCCGCGGCATCAGCGCGAAACGGATCGATTTTGTTCCGAACATCGCTGCCGGAAGGCGGGTCATCTGCGCCTGCGACGGCGGATTTCACATAGCCTGCTGTTCCGGGGATGTACTTATCGAGGACTGCCGGTTCCACGGGCTTCAGAACGACCCGGTCGAGGTACACGGAATATATGCCTCGGTAAAGAAGCAGACCGCACCGGACACGCTTTTATGCGAATTCCTTCACCCGAACTCGACAAATTATAAATACTGGGCAAAGCCGGGGCAGACCGTCACCTTCATGACGCGCAAGAACATGAAGACGGCAGCTGAGGCTGCGGTGAAATCCTACCGGCTTGTTGCGGATTCGCTTTTCGAGCTGGTGCTTGAGGCACCGCTGCCCGATATCAATATAAAGAACGAGGCGATCCTTGCCGATAACTACGACAATTCGCCGTCGGTCACGGTAAGAAACAACCACTTCGGTGCCTGCCGTGCGAGAGGTCTGCTGCTTGTCACCCCGAAGCCGGTGGTTATCGAGGACAATATCTTCGAATCCGGCGGCGCGGCGATAATGCTGTCGAACGATACAAGCTTCTGGTACAATTCCGGCTGCTGCACCGATGTGACGGTACGAAACAATGTTTTTTCCGACGCCTGCTTCCTCTCCACCTTCCAGTTCAGCTATGCGGTCATAACGGTGCGTCCGGACATTCTGCGTCCCGCTGCCGATATTCCGTTCAACCGTGGGATCGTGATAGAGAACAACCTCTTTATGTCCTCCGACACGCCGATCCTTTACGCATTCGCGACAGAGGGGCTGGTATTCCGTCACAACCGGATATTCCGCACAGACCGTGTGCCTACAAAATATTTCGGAAAAAGCCTGTTCACATTGAAATACTGCCGCAATGCGCTCATCTCCGACAATCCGACGGTCGGCGGATTCTCGCTTGAGGAAATGCGGCACGAAAGCACGACATTCAGAAAAAAGTGAAAAAATTCCCTCCGCACCGCAAAAAAACGGTCGGAGGGAATATCTTTTATATGTTATTCAGCTTATATTCCGCGGTGTGATTTCCGGCGGGATATTTTTCTTTTTTTCCGTCGGGAAGGATGAGCGTTGTGCTTCGCGGCACGTCAAACGAATAGTACGCTGTTCCGTCCGATACACGCCAGCCGGCTTTTATCTTTCCGTAATCGGTGTCAAGCTCCGCGCTTATGTCGCCCATTTCCGGGATGAATACCGGACGGAGGACGATCTCGGAGAAGCCGGGCGCCGACTCGTTCCATCTTATTCCGCAGAGGTCGCTGAACATCCAGCCGGTGACGGAGCCGAGGGTGAAGTGATTCATGCTCAGGCTCTTTTCCTCCGACATATCCCCGATGCCGCGCCATGTCTCGGTTATGGTGTTGCCGCCCTGCGACAGCATATAGCTCCACGACGGGAATTCCTTTCTGTCAAGGAGCATGAACGCGGTTTTCTCATAGCCGTAATCGCAGAGTACGTTCATGATATAACGCGTTCCGGCGTATCCGGTATCAAGGCTTCCCTTTTCAAGCACGGCGCGGTTCAGCTTTTCAGCCATAAGCGCGCGGCGCTCCTGCGGAACGATGCCGAAGGCAAGCGGCAGGACGTAGCCCGACTGTCCCGCGGGGGTGTACTTCTCCTCGTCCGGGAGATAGAATTTTTCGTTGAAGCCCCGGTCGGCGGCTTCGGAGAGTGAAGTGAAACGCTTCACCGTTCCGGTATCTCCGAGGATCCCGGCGATCTCAGCCGTCATTTTCAGCATATAGCAGAAATACGCACAGC